>JAJDIA010000129.1 GCA_030266465.1 Parabacteroides sp. OttesenSCG-928-G21
TACGCAGACGGCGTAATGCCTTTCCTTCTTTTGAAGATCCGATTAAAATTAGAGATATTGTTAAATCCGCATTTGTAGCAGATTTCGGAGATGCTATCACTGGTTTCTCTCAATCGATTAACGGCCTCTGCAATTCTTATGTCATTCAGATTGTCAACAAAAGTTTTTCCTGTCCATTTTTTCAGGAAACGGGTGAGGGAAGATTCACTCATACTTACCAAGACGGCAACGTCGGATAGTAGTATCTGCTGTTGATGATTTTCATGCATATATAATATGATGCTGTCTAAGCGATCCGTATCATACTTGTTCAGATTGCCAACCGCTTCACTGACGTTTAGTCGCTTGGCATTTTCATCCAGAGACAGTGTTTTTAATATCTCAAGCAGTTTGATAAAGTTTTTAAATGAATTCGGCTCATCATTAGTGAGTTGTTTCAGATCATTTTGTATGAGTAGGATAGTCTCTTTGCTGAAGACCATACCGCTGGATGCATTTTCAAACATCTTCTTAATACTTTGGAAGTGTCGCTTGTAGATCAGGCTATCAAACATAGACTGATGAAACTGGATGGTAACTTCCCAGATATTCTCACATTTACAGGTGTGATTAGTATAGGCATGCTTTGTTCCTCCTGCAACCAATGCAAGATCAAAGTCATCCATTTCTTCTACAGAATCACCAACAATGCGTAAAGCCCCGGATACATTTTCCAAATAGTTCAATTGGAACTCATTATGTGTATGCAATGGATAATAAAATCCGGGTTTAGGCCTTTGTATTACTAAAAAACAATCTTCTGTGGAAAGTGGTGTGAGTTCTCTTAAAAAGTCATTCACCTTTCCCATATATGCTGAAACTATTCAATTACTAATGTACTCAATACCGGATAATGGTCGGAGGGATATAAATGTCCCATAGACTCCGTTAAAATACCATGACGAAGCACTTTGAAATTGCCTTTTACAAATACATAGTCAATCACTCTTCTTCTATCTTGCTCGGTTCTGCCGAAATTGTGGAACGAGCCTTCTGGACCATAACGCAATTCTGTAAATGTACGTGTGTCGACTACATGACGCGGATCCGATGTATTGGTCAACACTTTTATCGGTTCGCTATCTGCAGTAGCATTGAAGTCGCCCGTAACGATTATAGGAAGGTTTTTCGCCAATAGAGTGGCTTGTTCTAATACTAATGATGCGCCTTCGCGTCGGGCTACTTGTCCCATGTGGTCCAGATGGGTATTAAGCATAAAGAATTCTTTACCGGTTGAATTATCTTTAAAGATACCCCAGGTGGCAACACGCTCACAAGCCGCATCCCATCCTTTTACGCCGACAGCATTCATGTCTTCACCCAACCAGAAATTACCGCTGTTGATCAAAGTAAACCGGTCTTTACGATAAAATATAGGTGTATATTCTCCTTTGGTGTTTCCATCTTCCCGTCCAACGCCAATATATGCATATTCCGGTAGCCTTTCCAGTAAATCCATTAATTGATGATGTTGTACTTCCTGGCTTCCACATAAATCTGTTTCATAAAATTTAATCAGATTTGCTGCATAGTCTTTACGATACGGCCATTGGTTATCTCCATCACTTTGGGAGTCTAACCGGATATTAAATGTCATAACATTCAGTTTTTCAGTAGACGACTGAGTACAAGCAGAGAATGTTAAGCCTAGAATGCACATAACGGCGATAAGTGTTTTCTTCATTTTACAAGTAATTTATTGTGTTTTTCAGATAAACAAATATAAAAGGAATCATTTGATTAGGCAAATATTCTCAATTAAAAGGAAAATTATGAATAGTATAATGTTTTGGGTAAAATAAGAAAAGCCACCTGATAGGGTGGCTTCTCTTGCTGAAAGATGAAAATAAATGTTACTTCACTTCTTCAAAATTGAGTATATGTGAATATCAGTAAGTTATGTTTCTATGGTACAAATACGATACTGATATCGGATATGCAAAACATCGGTTACATTATCGTTTTTAATTGTTTGTGTTCATTTTCAACTGCCGTTCATTGTCAATGAACACGCAAGGATAGTGAACATACTCTCTAGTCATACTCCATTCTTCTCTCTCGAAATTCATTTATTTCTCCGCAATCACACAATCTGAAATTGATATCGTAATGTCGCTCTAATTTATGTTCGTGAAAATGCCCATAATACCAATCTATTATGTTCTTTTGTTGCTCTTGCAGCTTTGCGAATATAAGATCCATTGTTGCTCGCTCCTGATCAATGACTTGCTCTAACCCATCATCCTCTTTTAACCAAGAACCAATACCCTGTTTGGTGGTTGGATAGGCAAAGGAAGGAATCGTATGCGTTGCCACAATGTCAATATCATTAGGAAATATACGATTGATTTCGTTTAGCTTTTTCTCATCAAAATAAGGCAATTCAGCGGCACCCCAATAGGTTTTCTTTCCTGTTTGTTGCTCTCTTTCTATCCTATATGTACGGTCAATCGAAGTTGCACCACCTATGCACAAAATATTTGTAGCCCCAACCTGTACAATACTGTAATCCTCTAACAAGTGAATGTATTTATGTTTTTTGAAACTACCGTTGAAATAATCCGGGTCATCATGATTCCCTCGAAACATTACTAAGTGATTATTCTTTTTTGATAACCGAAGATTAAGTTTGCGGAATAAAGTCAAATAGTATTCGTTCTTGTGAAACCCCATGCCAATATCTCCACAGACTATCAGAACTGCATTGTCATATTGATTCAGTTTATAAACTATCGTCTCAAACTCTCCATGGATATCTCCACAAAAAAGCAAGGCATCTATATTTTCAAACCGTATATTATTAAGCATTTCTTTTCTGTGTGAACTATCCGACATTTAACCGACATATCCGACATCAAACCGACATTTAACCGACATCGACCAATTCATAATATGCAGATTTTTTCTCTCCAACCCGTCTAATGAGTCCTTTTTCAATTAAAGAGTCTAAATCCCGCAATGCAGTTCGATCCGTTATCCCCTCGTTTATCTCTAAGTATTTAGGATTAGTAATTTTGCTGTTCTCCTTTAAATATTGGATAGCTTTTAGTTGCCTCTCATTAAGACCAAGTTTCAGTAATTGTTCTTCAGTAAGGCTGTTCTTAAATAGAGTTACTAAGAAGCCACCTTCGCGTTCTGTCAGTTCGGGTTCGGGAAGCCCTGCTTCTTTGCAAGACTCAATGATTCGAACCGTGCCACGTCCCCAAGAATCGATAAGTCCACCTTTGAAACAAACATCTGCGATAAGCGGATTGCGTGGGTGAGAGGAATGGATATGTTTAAGCATCTCCAAAGTAATGCCTTCGGGCAGCTTACCATCATTCCAGATAGTTATTTTGTCATCATAAACCCTGATTTGAGTAAATGAACCCATGTATTGACGGTGAACCATCGCATTGAGAAGCATTTCACGCAATGCCGGAATAGGGTATTCACTGTGCTCCAGACGTAGCATGCCTTTAAACTCAATGGAGCGGGTAAGATATTTATGGTCTAATCGCTCTAACACGCTTTTTAGCAGAATGATTATATTTCCTTCCTCAACATCTTGAAAACGCAAATCTGTATCTCCTTTGAATCGCCCAATCTTTACAAAGGCATTCGTGAAAAAATTTCTCGGGTCTTTGCCGAAAAGAATTATTGCTGCACGTGTAAGTTCTCCATTTTTGGTCAGACGTAACTTGTTAAAAACATCTTCCATTGACAGCCCTTCTACGTCAGGCAAACGGTCTTTCTCTTTTGCCATAACCAAATAGGCTTTGA
>JAJDIA010000132.1 GCA_030266465.1 Parabacteroides sp. OttesenSCG-928-G21
AAAAGGGAAAAGTGCAGCGTTTTCATGGCGATATAGTATTAATTGTTTGATTGCTAACCACAAATATAATCAAACGAATAAAAAAACAAGAACCGAACCTGTCAATTTCTTCTTTTTAACACACATGGCATAGTTCATCTGCCCTATTTTGTTTAGATGTAAGTCAAAAATCAAAACGACAAATAGCTAACCGGCCAAATTGTTCATGAGTTTGGCGATTTTTTTGTGATTTTTTTGAGAGGGAAACATATCTTACTTTTGGGAGCTATTAATTTGGTGAAAGGAAATGTCTAGAGAAAATTTAAAGCCTCGCGCCGGTCGGATTGAGTGTCTAGAGAAAATTTAAAGTCTCGCGCCGGCCGGATTGAGTGTCTAGAGAAAATTTAAAGCTTCTCGCCGACCGGATTGAGTGTCTCCCAATTTGGGAAAAGTTTTTTCAAAAATAATTTGCATTTTTTCGGCCAAAAATCTATTGCCCCTAAAATTTCGTGCCCAAATTTATCGCCTTTCTGTACGAAATACAGATTCATCTTAGACATTCCATCGAATGCGCGGCAAAGAAAATAAATATAATTATCTTTGTTGAAAGTTTAAAATGAGCGCTTGATGAGAAAACCTCTGTTGCTGTTATTGGTGCTGTCTGTTTCGTTTGTTCAACTCTTTTCCCGGGATACTACGCTAAAAGATATCTTAAGGGAGCTGGACGATGCGATTGAGAACAGCGAACAATATGTCTCGAAAAGAGAAGCGCGCATAGAGGCATTAAACGATCAAAGAGAGCGGACCCCGGCAGATCAATCGGCGCTATACGAACTGAATTTCCGGTTTTATGAAGTGTATAAGCCCTACAAATGCGATTCTGCTATCGCCTATCTCAACCGGAATATAGCCATCGCACAGCAATTACAAGATAATGAACGTCTGACTGAGACGAAACTCCTGCTGGCCTCATTGCATGAACAGTCCGGATTGTACAAAGAGGCGACAGACCTGATAGAATCAATTGATCGCGAAGCGCTTCCCAATCGGTTTATCATGAAATACTATGATATCTATGCCAAAATATATCTGTCGCTGGAAGAGTACACGCAAGATATGCGGTTGGCTGAGAGGTACGGGCTTGTTGCGCAGAGTTACCGGGACTCTTTGTTTGACGTGTTAGATAAAAATGCGACAGACAATGAATCTCTGATCGCACACGAAACATTTCTTTTAAACGAAAGAAAATATGATGAGGCCATCCGGATTAATGACCTCCGATTAAAAGCGGCTCAACTGGGAACGGCAGAATATGCACTGGTTACTTATCACCGTTCTTTGATTGAGGCAGACAGGGGAGATCATGAAATGGAGAAATACAACCTGGCCCTTTCTGCGCTTTCCGATGTATATGCCGCGATAAAAGACCATGCCTCTTTGTGGATGCTGGCGGAAATTCTTTACAAAGAAGGGGATATCGACCGGGCCTATAATTATATTCGCTTTTCGTGGAATGATACGCAAATTTATAATGCTCGTCATCGTAGTCTTCAGACGGCGGGTATACGTTCGCTTATTGACCAGACATATCAGAAAACAATCGAGGAAAACAACGCGCGCCTTCGCAACTTCACGCTGCTGACCAGTCTGTTGTCTTTCCTGCTGGCGATAGCGCTATTCTATATATACCGGCAGATGAGGAAGCTCTCCGTTGCCCGGCAGGAATTACAACACATGAATAGCCAACTTCAAAGTCTCAACGAAGAGCTTAAAGTAATTAATGAAAGTTTGCAGGCCAGCAATGCGGATTTATCCGAATCCAATAAGATAAAGGAAAAATATATCGGACGCTTTATAAACCTTTGTTCCATTTATATCGACAAACTCGATGCCTATCGACGGATGGCTTATAAGATGCTTCAGGCAAATCAGGTAGAGCAACTCCGGAAAATCACAAGCTCTGTGGATTCTTTGGACAACGAATTGAAAGAACTTTACACCAATTTCGACACCGCCTTTCTTCAATTATTCCCGGACTTTGTGGAGAAATTTAATGTCCTTTTACTGGAAAAAGAGCGAATCACCTTAAAGAAGGGCGAGCTGCTGAATACGGAATTGCGCATATACGCCCTGATCCGCTTGGGCATTGATGATAGTGCGCAAATCGCCGAATTTCTCCGGTACTCCTTAAACACGATCTACAACTACCGGGCAAAAGCACGGAACAAGGCGAAAGTCTCGCGGGATGATTTCGAAACGTTGGTGAAGCAGATAAAATAGCGGTGAAAAGGGGACTTTTCGTTTTCCTTCCACTTCAAATCGTGCCACTTTTTTTCAGAAACGGGAAAATGACTAATGGCTGTTTACTAAACAGTTAGCATTCGCCATCAAGCCACTTTTACCACCAAATTACTACGCTCAAAAGAAAGATTCTCTTTTTTCCCTACTTTTAAGACAGAAATACTATCTAATTAATCTTAAAATTTATCATGAAGAAGATCCTATTTTTCAGCATTATCCTGTTATGCTCGTCGTTTTCTCTCCATGCGCAGTATGCAGGAGAGTCTGTTTACACAGAAAAGCCTAATGATTCGGAAGCATTTTATTTTCCGGTGTCAGATGGCAAGACAGATATAAGCGATGCTTTACAGGAAGCTATTAACGAAGTCCATCGTAAATCTAATTTCGGTATTTTATTTATACCTGAAGGAACCTATAAAATCTCTAAGACTATTTATATCCCCCGTGCAGTCCGCGTTATCGGCTATGGGAAGAAACGCCCGACGATCGTCTTAGGCAAGAACACGCCCGGCTATCAGCAACCGGTAGAGACAGACAAAGGCAAAGCGAATTATATGTTTTGGTTTACCGGCTCACGCGTGGAACCGGGCGGACGTATCAGTGATGCCGGCGCGGGGACCTTCTACAGTGCAATGTCCAACATTAACTTAAAGATAGAAGATGGTAATCCTCACGCCGTAGCGCTTCGTACGCACTTTGCACAACACAGCTTCATTTCTCACGTAGATATCCAGATTGGAAAAGGGAAAGCCGGTTTATATGATGTAGGGAATGAAATGCATAATGTCCGCTTCTTCGGTGGAGACTATGGTATTTATACGACGAAGACCTCTCCGGGTTGGCAGATGATGCTGGTCGATACCTATTTCGAAAAGCAACGCAAAGCTGCGATCTTCTCACAGGAGGGCGGTTTAGCCATCGTTCGCATGCAGGCTAAAGATGTGCCTACCGTTGTTGAGATAGAAGAAAACTATCTGGATAAATTAATCATCGAAGACTCCTATTTCGAAAATGTGAAGAATCAGGCGGTTATCATCAGCAATGAAAACAATGCCGCCAATCAAATCAGTTTCCGCAATGTAGTCTGTAAAAACGTTCCCGTAATTGCCTATTACCGTCGAAGCCAGACACAAACTCCGGGCAATGGCAAGCTGTATAAGATCAACAACTTCCGTCACGGTCTGCACATGGATAATCTGGTGGCTAAGCCGGAGATAAAAACGATCTCTGAACTGGAGCCGCTTACAGCCGTTCCGGCCTCTCCGCATAATGATGTTCCGGCCCTTCCTGCCGTGTCAACATGGGTAAACATCAAAGACCTCGGCGCTAA
>JAJDIA010000131.1 GCA_030266465.1 Parabacteroides sp. OttesenSCG-928-G21
AGAGCCTGAGGTTAATGATAAAAGGATAAAAAAGTGGGTCAATATTCTGAAGAGATAAAGCGAAGAAGAACTTTCGCCATCGTAAGCCATCCGGATGCGGGGAAAACAACATTAACGGAAAAACTTTTACTTTTTGGTGGTGCTATTCATGTGGCAGGCGCCGTAAAATCAAATAAAATAAAGAAAACTGCGACATCCGACTGGATGGAGATAGAAAAGCAACGTGGTATATCAGTAGCGACGTCTGTGATGGCATTTGATTATGCCGATCACAAGATTAATATACTGGATACGCCCGGTCACCAGGACTTTGCGGAAGATACTTTTCGTACGCTGACCGCAGTAGACAGTGTTATTATTGTGATAGACATAGCTAAGGGGGTAGAAGCGCAGACACGTAAACTAATGGAAGTGTGTCGTATGCGAAAGACTCCTGTTATTGTCTTTGTAAATAAAATGGACCGGGAAGGAAAAGAACCTTTTGATTTGCTGGATGAGATAGAGGAAGAGTTGCAGATTAAGGTTCGTCCATTAAGTTGGCCGATAGATATGGGACAACGCTTTAAAGGCGTTTATAATATCTTCGAGAAAAAATTAGATCTATATACACCAAGCAAACAGCATGTGACGGAAAGTGTAGAGTTTAAGGATATCAATAACCCGGAACTGGAAAATCACATAGGGGATACATTGGCTGAAAAGTTACGTTCGGATATTGAATTAATAGAAGGAGTTTATCCTGAATTTGATGTTGAAACCTATTTAAAAGGGGATATTGCACCGGTTTTCTTTGGATCTGCACTGAATAATTTCGGGGTAAAAGAACTACTGGATTGTTTTATCCGTATTGCTCCTTCACCACGCCCCATACAGACTTTAGAACGGATTGTAGATCCGGAAGAAGATAATTTCACAGGTTTTATTTTTAAGATTCATGCCAATATGGATCCGAATCACAGGAGTTGCATTGCTTTTGTGAAAATCTGCTCAGGACGTTTTGAACGTAATGCGAATTACAAACACATCCGTTTTGGAAAGATGATGCGCTTTAGTAGCCCAACGGCTTTTATGGCTCAAAAGAAAGAGACCGTAGACGAAGCCTTTGCCGGTGACATCATAGGTTTGCCGGATACCGGGAACTTTAAGATTGGCGACACACTGACGGCAGGAGAAGAGTTACATTTTAAAGGCTTACCCAGCTTCTCTCCGGAAATGTTTAAATATATAGACAACGCTGATCCGATGAAAGCCAAACAACTGAACAAAGGTATAGAGCAGTTAATGGACGAAGGTGTTGCGCAATTGTTCATCAATCAATTTAACGGGCGCAAGATCATTGGTACAGTAGGCCAATTGCAGTTTGAAGTGATCCAATATCGACTGCTTCATGAGTATGCTGCGCAATGTAAATGGGAACCTTTAAGCCTGTATAAAGCTTGCTGGATAGAAAGTGATAATAGCGCAATGCTGGAAAATTTCAAGAAACGCAAATCTCAATACATGGCTTTAGACAAGGAAGGGCGAGATGTTTATTTAGCCGATTCAGGCTATGTGCTTATGATGGCTCAACAGGATTTTCCGGATATAAAATTCCATTTCACATCAGAATTTTAAACCAGATTTACAGAATTTTTTTTATTTGTTCAAGCGTCTCTACGGTGTAAGTAGGCGTAAATTCTTTGTCGGGTAATCGTTCCGGATTCAACCAGCATTGATCTATTTTAGACTGATAAGCTCCTGCAATATCCGCCTCCCAACTGTCTCCAATCATAAGACTCTCTTTCCTGCGTGAATTGGTGTTGATTAGTGCATAGTCGAATATTCCTTTATGCGGCTTCTGAATCGCCGCGTCTTCCGACAAAATTGTTTTCTCAAAAAAAGGAGCAAGTCCGGAATTGTGCAGTTTTTTATATTGTACCTCTCTGAATCCGTTAGATAAGATAAACAACCGATAAGAGGGATAAAGGTATTCCAATAACTCAATTGCCCCTGGTATTAAACGGGTTTTGGTAGCCGTTAGCTGTAGAAAGGTGTTGTTGATCTTTTTAATGGTATCTATATCTTCTATCCCGACAGGCTGAAGAATATACCGAAAGCGCTCTATAATTAAAGTTTGCCGATCTATTTCATGGTTTCTATACTGCTCCCATAATTTCATATTATGCGGCATATAAATTGCATAGAAAGCCTCGAAGGAGGCATAATACCGATCCCAACGGTTTTCGGCAAACAGCTCTTCGAGGCATTCTTTATTGTTATGAAACGTATCCCAAAGGGTATCGTCCAGATCAATAAACAAACTTTTATATTTCATTATCCAACTTCGATAACCAGGTATTTGCCCAGCGTCCAAAAGCTTCTTTCATCCAGAATTCTTAAAGACAAATTGCCATTCTCATCTTCCGTAAATTCAAAAGAACCGGCAGGGTGGTTAGATTTCAGTTTTGCTTTCTGCGCAAACAATGGAATATCTTTTACTTCACGGATATCAACCGATATGAAATAATCTTTATTAAAACCATCTTGCAATACTTTCTGTTTGGAAAACAAACCGCCGCCTGTAAGGATTTTCTGATCTTTCAATTCTTTAGATGTTCCAAAACAGTAATAAGCCGTATGTAACGCTTTATCCTGCTCACCTAATTTTTGTGATTGAATAGAAGCTGTGGTAGCTAACGTTTCAACATCTTCCGTTAATACCGACACGATTTCATCTAATTCCTGAATACGCACATTTTTCTGTGCCAAATCTTCCTGCAGCGCAGCAATCATGATAGCTTTCTGATCAAGCTCAGAAGAAAGACGATCAATCGTTTTACGCAAAGCTGATGATTGAACATTACTGTTCTTCAGTTTGGCTTCCAGTTCGGCAATCTGTTCTTTATTCTTTTTCAGAATGTCTGTGATAATCTGCATATTTTGCTTAATTACCTCTTGCTTGCTTTGTGAAATATCACCGTTAGCAGGTATGGTAAGATAATTTTCCGCATCCCTGATCGCTTTAAAATCTGCCTCTACATCATTTAATATAGATAACATCTCATTCAAATCTTCTGCATTTTTCGTGTTTTCAACCTTCAATGAGTCATTTTCAGATTGCAATTTCTGGTATTCAGATTTCTGTACACATGAGGTAACAAAAACTAAAATACCAAGACATAATACTACTCCTCTTTTCATGTTTTCTTTTATTTAATTAAACTTTTATTCCTCTTTTCCCGGCTTCTTTGGATTGTAACCGGCTAATATAATAACAATTTCACCTTTCGGTTCGTTTAAAGTATAGTGACTTATAACCTCTTTCAGTGAACCACGAATGGTCTCTTCGAACATCTTTGATATTTCTCTGGATACCGAAACTTCCCTTTCTTCGCCAACATATTCTGCCAATTGAGTGAGTGTTTTCACTAATCGGAAAGGAGATTCGTAAAAAATAATTGTTCGCGGTTCTAAAGCTAATTCTTTTAACCGGGTCTGCCGACCTTTCTTCTGGGGTAAAAAACCTTCGAAACAAAACTTGTCATTAGGCAGGCCGGATGTAACAAGCGCCGGAACAAACGCAGTTGCTCCCGGCAGGCATTCCACTTCTACTCCCTGTCGAATACATTCGCGTACGAGTAGGAATCCGGGATCAGAAATTGCCGGAGTACCGGCATCCGAAACCAATGCAATGGTTTCACCCC
>JAJDIA010000133.1 GCA_030266465.1 Parabacteroides sp. OttesenSCG-928-G21
GAATGGAACGGGAAAAGACCTCGTAGCCCAATATATTTATCAATTATCCGCGCGTAATAACCAACCGTTTGTGAAAGTCGATGTCGGTTCATTGACGGAAACACTCTTCGAAAGCGAACTCTTCGGACATAAAAAAGGCGCTTTCACGGATGCGCGTGAAGACCGGAAAGGACTCATCGAATCCGCCCACAAAGGAACACTCTTCCTGGACGAAATAGGCAATATCGCCCTACAACAACAAGCGAAGCTGTTGACCGTATTGCAAAACCGCGAAGTAACCCGCCTCGGAACCAATCAGCCGATACCCGTAGATATCCGTCTGATCTCCGCCACCAACCTGCCTTTATACGAATTAGCCAACGAAGAGCGCTTCCGCAAAGACTTAATCTACCGGATCAATACCGTAGAGATCGTTATCCCGCCTCTTCGTGAACGTAACGGAGACATCATCCTATTGGCAGAACACTTCCTCGAACTATACGAGAAGAAATACCTCAAACAAAAACTTCGCCTCTCCGACTCCGCCAAAAAGAAGTTGACGCTGTATCACTATCCCGGTAACGTCCGCGAATTGCAATACACCATCGAAAGAGGGGTTATTATGGCAGACAGCCACGTCTTGAATGCCGAAGATATCACCTTCTCGCCCATAGAACAACAAAAAGAGATTTCCCAATCCATCCCCACCCATAACCTCGAAGATCTGGAAAGAACAGCCATCGAACAGGCCCTTCAGAAGCACAACGGAAACATATCGCAGGCAGCGAGGGAATTGGGATTAACCCGCGGCGCCTTATATCGTCGGTTAGAAAAATACGGCTTATGATCACCACACTATCCATTCTGATCGTTCTCCTGCTCCTGTATCTTGTCTACACACAAAGAAAGACATACCGGGATTTCAAGGAATTCACCGAATCAATCAGCTCAAAAGACTTCTCCAGGAAATACCGCGAGAAAGGAAAGAACAAGAAACTACACCAGCAGTTCAATCTCATCACCAACGCCTTCTTAACCCTCTCCAGCGAAAAGGAAGCACAACAACACTACCTGAAAGAAATGCTGGAACTGGTAGACACCGGCATCCTTGCCTACGACATCGAAACACATGAAACGCTGTGGATGAACGACGCATTCACCACAATGCTCAACATTCCCCATATCAGGAATATCAACTGGCTGAAAAAGAAGAACGCGAATCTCTTCAACGAATTACGCAACATCCCCCTAAACGAAAACAGGCTGCTCACCATCCATGCGCAAAAACAAACAATCAAGACCATGACAAAAGCCTCTGTATTTCAAACCGGAGGAAAGACCTACAAACTAATCGCCTTTCACAATGTAAGCACCGCCATGGAAGAGGTAGAATCAAGAGCATGGAAAGGACTATTAAACGTAATGACCCATGAGATCATGAACTCTATTGTCCCCGTATCCTCGCTATCCGATACACTCAAGAAAAAGATACTTGCTCTAAAAGAAACGCCCGACTCCTCCCATATAGACCTGGAAGAGATGGAATTCGCACTCGAAACAATCCATCGGCGCAGCGAAGGCCTGTTGCATTTCTCCGAAAACTACCGCAATCTAAGCCAGAAGATCATACCTAACATGAAACCATGCAACCTCTATGAACTAATCAGCTCCATCCATTCGCTGATGAACCCCTCTATGCAACAAAAAGGAATCGCCTTCAATATCAAAACAGACAACCGCGAACTTACCGCCTCTATCGACCGCGAACTAATCGAACAAGTCATCATCAACTTTATTACCAACGCCACCTATGCCGTCAGCGCAAAGACCTCACCCCGGATACACCTCTTTTCCGGAAGCGATCCCGAAGGACGCACCTTTATCACCGTCGCCGACAATGGATCGGGCATCCCGGACGACATCCGTGACAAGATATTCATCCCCTTTTTCAGCACAAAGAAAAGCGGCAACGGCATCGGACTAAGCATCTCGCGGGAGATCGTAAAGCTCCACAATGCCGACATATACATACAAAGTGAAGACCAACAAGGAAGCGCCTTCACCATACTATTCCCTCCTCAGAACGTCAGCTCCACCACATAATCAATGTCCGTTGGCACCTCCGGAAGCTCCAACACAACGCCGCTCTTATCCTGCTTGAATTTGATCGCCGACTGATCCTTAAAACAACGCGCCTGCTTCACCTTCTTATCCGTTATCGGAAGGAATAAACCTTTGTCCTCAAGATCCAGGATATGCACATACAACTTATTCCCCTTCTCCGTAGTCACGCCCCAGTTCCGCGGTTCGATGAAACCGCCGCGCGTACCGTAAATCGTCTCTCCGTACACCTCCATCCACGCACCGATCTCCTTAAGCCGTTCGATAGACACCTGCGGCAGTTCGCCATTCGGTTGCGGACCGATATTCATCAACAGATTCGCATTCTTTCCGGCCGCCTTCACCAAATACTGCACCAGCGTTTCTGTCGATTTATAATTCTGATCCGTAATGCGATACCCCCACATCCCATTCATCGTCTCGCAAGTCTCCAAAGGCAACCGGCTGACATCCTGCCCGGAATACCCCGCCTTATTTTCACCCGGAAGATCGCGCTCGAAAATCTGAATATCCTCACCCGCAAAAGGCGTTACGTGATGATTATTACCAATCAGGCAAGAGGGCTGCAACCGGTGAATCATCGCATACTGCTCCGGCAACTGCCAGTCGAAACCCGGATCCTGATCATGATCCCACCAGCCATCAAACCAGATCGCGCCGATCGGACCATAATTCGTCAGCAATTCCGTCAACTGATTATTCATAAACTGATAATAGGTCTCCCATTTCCCCTGCGTTGTGCGTCCCGTACCACGCCCGGTACGACCCAGCGGAAAATAATCGTCCCTCGACCAATCCAAATGCGAGTAATAGAAATGCAGCTTAATCCCCTGCTTATGGCATTCGTCCGCCAACTCCTTGATCACATCCCGATTAAAAGGCGTAGCCTTCACAATGTTGAAGTCCGACTGCTTCGTGTCGAACATCGAGAAACCATCATGATGCCGCGAAGTAATACAAATATACTTTGCCCCCGAAGCCTTGATAGCCGCCACCCACTCCGAAGCATTAAACCGCGAAGGATAGAACCCCGACGCCAGCTTAGCATACTCCTCATGATTAATATTCTTATTATGCATAATCCATTAACCATCGGCCATCATACTATAGATCCCCCAGTGAATAAAAATACCGAACTTATTATCCCGGAACTCCTCCCGCGCCTTCAGATTCTCGTCGGAAGGAACATACCCCTGTGCGTTTAAGGAAACAACCGCCCCCATACAAAGCAACAAACTTACCAGTGTCTTTTTCATAATGCATTACATTTAGTTTACACAAAACTACGAAAGAGAATTGAGAATTATGAGTTATGAATTATAAATTATGAATTGAGCGAAGCGAAATCGCTTACCGAAGGTGAGCAATTATACCTTGGGAAATCGCTTACCGAAGCGTAAAGCAAATAGGAGATAGGAGA
>JAJDIA010000134.1 GCA_030266465.1 Parabacteroides sp. OttesenSCG-928-G21
TATCGCCGTTTTGTACAGATGTATGGTGATGTGGTGTTAGGCATGAAACCTACAAACAAAGAAGATATTGACCCGTTTGAAGCTATTATCGAAGAGGTAAAAGAGGCTAAAGGCGTTCATCTGGATAATGAGTTGGAAGTAGCCGACCTGAAAGATCTGGTAACCAAATTTAAAGCCGCTGTAAAACAACAAACCGGACGTGACTTCCCGACTGATGCTTATGAGCAACTATGGGGAGCTATATGCGCCGTATTTGATTCCTGGATGAACGATCGTGCTATCCTCTACCGTAAAATGGAAGGAATTCCAGCAGAATGGGGAACTGCCGTAAACGTGCAGGCCATGGTATTCGGTAATATGGGTAACACATCCGCTACGGGCGTATGCTTCTCGCGCGATGCCGGTAACGGGGATGATGTGTTTAACGGTGAATACCTGATTAATGCACAGGGTGAAGATGTGGTAGCCGGTATCCGTACACCACAACAAATCACGAAAGCAGGTTCGCAGCAATGGGCTGTATTAGCAGAGGTATCGGAAGAAGAGCGTAGAACAAAATACCCTTCTATGGAAGAGGCCATGCCGGTAATTTATAAAGAACTGGATGAAATTCAAACCAAGCTGGAAAACCATTATAAAGATATGCAGGATATGGAGTTTACCGTTCAGGAAGGAAAACTCTGGTTCTTGCAAACACGTAACGGAAAGCGTACAGGCTCTGCTATGGTGAAAATTGCGATGGACTTGCTTCGCCAGGGTATGATTGACGAAAAAACAGCTTTGTTACGTATCGATCCGAACAAACTGGATGAATTACTCCACCCGGTATTTGACAAAGAGGCTTTGAAGAAAGCGAAAGTTTTAGCTAAAGGTCTACCCGCATCTCCGGGAGCCGCCACAGGACAAATTGTATTCTTCGCCGATGATGCAGCAGAATGGTATAAAGCCGGAAAACAAATCATCCTTGTACGTATCGAAACATCACCGGAAGACTTGGCCGGTATGGCTGCTGCCGAAGGTATCCTTACGGCTCGTGGTGGTATGACGTCGCACGCGGCAGTTGTAGCTCGTGGTATGGGTAAATGTTGTGTATCCGGTGCAGGTGCACTAAACATCGACTATAAAAAGAGAATAGTCGTAATAGATGGCAAAACACTGAATGAAGGTGATTTTATCTCTGTTAATGGTACAACCGGAGAAGTTTATGAAGGAAAGATGCCAACTCAGGAAGCTGAATTGACAGGTGATTTTGAAGCATTAATGAAATTATCCGACAAGTATGCCCGTATGTTGGTTCGCACCAATGCGGATACACCACACGATGCTACCGTAGCACGTAATTTCGGTGCATCCGGTATCGGACTCTGCCGTACCGAGCATATGTTCTTCGAAGGGGATAAGATTAAAGCTATGCGCGAAATGATTTTGGCTGAAAATATTGAAGAGCGCAAAAAAGCATTGGAGAAATTACTTCCTTACCAGAAAGAAGACTTCAAAGGTATTTTTGAAGCCATGAAAGATCTACCGGTAACCGTTCGTTTGTTAGATCCGCCATTGCATGAATTTGTTCCGCATGATGAAAAAGGACAGAAGGAAATGGCTGATGCCCTGGGTGTTTCTGTCGAGATTGTTCACCAACGCGTTGAAGCATTGAAAGAACAAAATCCGATGTTAGGACACCGTGGATGCCGTTTGGGTAATACCTATCCGGAAATCACAGAGATGCAAACACGCGCCATCCTGGGAGCTGCATTGGAATTAAAGAAAGAAGGAATAAAGACCTATCCGGAAATCATGGTTCCATTAACCGGTATCATTTACGAGTTTAAAGAACAGGAAAAGATTATTCGTGATACCGCGAAGAAACTATTTGAAGAAGTAGGTGATGAAATTGATTACAAAGTGGGTACAATGATCGAGATTCCACGTGCTGCTCTGACTGCCGATCGTATTGCCTCTTCTGCCGAATTCTTCTCTTTCGGAACAAACGACTTAACACAGATGACCTTTGGTTATTCTCGTGACGACATCGCTTCCTTCCTGCCTATCTATCTGGAAAAGAAAATTCTGAAGTTCGACCCATTCCAGGTATTAGACCAGAAAGGTGTAGGTCAGTTGGTAAGAATGGCAACAGAAAGAGGCCGCCTGGAACGTCCGAACCTGAAATGCGGTATTTGCGGGGAACATGGAGGAGAACCTTCTTCCGTAAAATTCTGTAATGAAGTAGGCTTAGACTACGTTTCTTGTTCACCATTCCGTGTACCAATCGCACGCATCGCTGCGGCACAAGCAGTTTTGGAACAAGGAAAGTGAAATAATTCAACATAAACATGAGGGCTACTTTCGGGTAGCCCTTTGTTTTTAGAGAAAAACTGTCAGTAAAAGTTGTGTTTTTAAAAAGGAAAAAATTGAAGAAAACTCTAAATTTTCTATGAAGAAATATTGATTCCTCATGGTGCAAGTACAAGGTTACCGTTTCCAGTTCGGGCATGAACTTCTTTTTAACATTTCAATTCCTCGTGGTACAAGTATAAGATCATTTTAGACGGAAATCTGAGCCCGCAAACGTTTATTTCAATTCCTCGTGGTACAAGTATAAGACCGATGCTGTAGCTACAATGAACGAATACCTAACAAATTTCAATTCCTCGTGGTACAAGTATAAGTTGATAAATGGTTTCAGTTCTTCTCATTTTTCGCCTGATTTCAATTCCTCGTGGTACAAGTATAAGTGTATGTCGATATTGACAGCTCCGTGCTTCAGATGTTATTTCAATTCCTCGTGGTACAAGTATAAGGATGTCCAGAAAATGGCGTTGTATTAGATCCTTTTTTATTTCAATTCCTCGTGGTACAAGTATAAGTTGATAAATGGTTTCAGTTCTTCTCATTTTTCGCCTGATTTCAATTCCTCGTGGTACAAGTATAAGTGTATGTCGATATTGACAGCTCCGTGCTTCAGATGTTATTTCAATTCCTCGTGGTACAAGTATAAGGTTCCTCCGTTCCAACTTCCCCCGGACACATTCCCATATTTCAATTCCTCGTGGTACAAGTATAAGAGCACATTCATTTTGATGATTGTCGCTGTTATGTGCCATTTCAATTCCTCGTGGTACAAGTATAAGTAAACTCGATTACACCTGAGTAAGCGACAGGCAAATCATTTCAATTCCTCGTGGTACAAGTATAAGCGTTGATGGACGCTTTGATAACAAATAAGCT
>JAJDIA010000135.1 GCA_030266465.1 Parabacteroides sp. OttesenSCG-928-G21
GCAGGTTATTTTGTTAATGGTGAATTAATTCCTCCCTCTCCTTATGAATTTCGGGAATACTATTTTTCAGCTACTGATCACGAAGTATTCAGTCAAGTTTTAACCGTTTTGGAGTTGAATTCCCGAGAGATTGAAGAAAGAGGGGACAGTTGTATGATTCAGCTTACCTCTTTTGAAGAATATCAGCTGCGGGAAGAGCTGCCGGATAACTTTATATTGTCTGAAATTTTGGATGATGTGGTTGAATATACGTTGATTGTTCCTGTTGCCAATCGTTCTTATCCTTTGGATGAAAACTCTTTTGTTGCTTGTCGGGAAGCGATCGTTCGAGAGGTAGGGAATAGCATTGAATATCGGAATGACAAGCTACTTACTGACGGAGGAGAAACAGATTTTTTCATTTTTCGTCAGAACTATTATTGGCTTTTATCTGATAATCCGCATGAGGCCGTTGATTCCCGTCAGTTGGGGTTTATTCCGGCCGACCATATCGTAGGGAATGTATGGTATAGATGGTATAGTCCGGAAAGTGAACGTCGTTTTAAATCTGTATATTGATGCATACTGCTTATCTTTCTACGGCCTATCTTGCTCCTGTACAATATTATTGTAAGCTGTATGCATATCCGCAGATCCGGATAGAAAAGCATGAAAACTATATCAAACAAAGCTATCGTAACCGTTGTATTATTGCGGGAGCAAACGGTCCTTTGTCATTATCTATTCCTATTGTAAAACCGGATACCCTGAAATGTCCGACTAAAGATATCCGGATTTCCGACCATGGCAATTGGCGGCATTTGCATTGGAACGCCTTGGTTTCTGCCTATAACATGAGTCCTTTTTTCGAATATTATGAAGAGGATTTTGCTCCGTTTTACGAACGGAAATACACCTTTCTTTTTGACTTTAATGAGGAGCTTCGACAGCTAATCTGTAGTTTGTTGGATATTGATTCGGATGTGATATATACAAATGATTATCTCCCGGAAGTTCCGAATGATTTCCGGGAGCGTATTCGTCCGAAACATGAAGGAATAGATTTGAATTTCCAACCGGCTGCCTATTACCAGGTCTTTCAGGAACGACATGGCTTTTTACCTAATCTGAGTATTGTCGACCTTTTGTTTAATATGGGGCCTGAAGGATTAATCGTTTTACATAAATCTATTCATCAGGAATTATAAAACGCCTGCTCTAAATCAGCCAACAGATCTTCAATATGCTCTGTTCCTATTGACAATCGTATGGTGGCCGGAGTGATGCCCTGTTCGGCCAGTTCCTGTTCACTAAGTTGAGAGTGTGTAGTCGTTGCCGGATGGATAACCAGTGATTTTACATCCGCCACATTGGCCAACAAAGAAAAGATCTCCAGCCGATCGATGAAACGATGTGCTTCTTGTACGCCTCCCACTATTTCGAAGGTAAAAATAGAACCAGCTCCCTGCTGAAAATAACGTTTATATAGGGCATAATCAGGATGTTCAGGCAACGCCGGGTGATTAACCTGTTTCACTTTTGGGTGGTTTTTCAAATAGGCGACTACCTTCAGGGCATTTTCTACATGTCGTTCTATACGAAGGGAGAGTGTCTCCAATCCTTGTAAGAGGATAAACGCGTTGAACGGACTGATAGTGGCTCCTGTATCACGAAGCAGGATTGCTCGTATGCGGGTGATATAGGCGGCAGTTCCCGCAGCATCGATAAAGCGGATGCCGTGATAGCTGGAGTCGGGCTCTGTGATTTGTGGAAATTTGCCGGAAGCAGTCCAATCAAATTTCCCTGAATCTATAATAACGCCACCTAGCGATGAACCATGTCCACCAATAAATTTAGTTGCCGAATGAATAACAATATCTGCTCCGTACTCAATAGGACGTATCAGATAAGGAGTACCGAAAGTATTATCAACAATCAATGGGATATGATGTTTGTGCGCAATGGTAGCGACAGCTTCTATATCAATGATATTTGAGTTTGGATTACCCAATGTTTCGATAAAGATAGCTTTTGTATTTTCTTGGATAGCATTTTCAAAATTTGATAGATTGGCCGGGTCTACAAAGGTGGTATTTATCCCATATGCAGGCAATGTGTTTGCCAACAAATTGTAAGTGCCTCCGTAGATGGTTTTGGCTGATACGATATGTTCTCCTGCTCGGGTAATATTTTGAAAAGCATAGGTCAGGGCTGCTGCACCGGAAGCTACGGCCAGTGCGGCTATACCTCCTTCGAGGGCTGCCATGCGTTGTTCAAAGATACTTTGTGTCGGGTTGTTCATACGGCCATAGATGTTTCCTGCATCAGTCAAATCGAAACGAGCTGCCGCATGAGCCGAATCATGAAATACATACGAAGTCGTTTGGTAAATAGGTACTGCTCGCGCACCGGTGACCGGGTCGGGCTGTTCTTGTCCTACATGAAGTTGTAGCGTTTCGAAGTGTAATTTCTTTTTGGCCATAAATGTATTTTTTAGTATATATAATGAAAATATTTGCTGACAAATATATGTATTGAAGAAATATGAAATAGTAAAATGGAAAAATATAGAAAATATTTCTATATTTGTGCGTTATGTATTTGTAAATATTCTAATTGAAATAAAATTCTAATCATCTAAAAGAATTATATACTATGGATATATTAGACAAAACGGATTTACAGTTATTGCGGATACTGCAAAACAACTCCAAATTGACAACAAAAGAATTAGCTTCACAGGTTAATCTTTCTACAACTCCCGTTTTCGAACGCTTGAAACGCTTAGAATCGGAAGGTTATATCAAGAAGTATATTGCTGTGTTGGATGCAGAGAAACTGAACTTCGGCTTTGTCGTGTTCTGCAGTGTCAAACTAAGAAGACACAATCGTGATATTGCCGCCGAGTTTACCCGTATCATACAGGAAATACCCGAAGTAACGGAATGCTACAACATCTCGGGAGAATATGATTATTTGTTGAAAATACATGCTCCGGATATGAAATATTACCAACAGTTTATTCTGAACGTGCTGGGAACGATCGAAAGCCTCGGCTCACTGACAAGCACCTTTGTAATGGCAGAAGTGAAACATAAGTATGGGGCTCCTTTGTAGCAAAGAATATGAGAAATGGGTTTTTGTTATTTGGCCCTTTTTGCTGAGAAGCGGGAAATTCATTGTTTATCTTTTCTTGTAGCATAAGCATGTTTTGTTTGTGGAATTTGATTATTTTTCCAGT
>JAJDIA010000142.1 GCA_030266465.1 Parabacteroides sp. OttesenSCG-928-G21
TTGAAAAATAGAACAATTAGATTCAACCGCCTTGATAGGGTTGACGATATTGAAGAAGCATCTATCTATGAACAATCAGTTCCTATGGGAAAATACACCTTCGTCTCTTGTTGGACAAACAATGAGGAGGAAAGTATCCCTCTTTGGAAAATGTACACACCACAAATGAAAGGAGTTAGATTGTCTATAGATTCTGATATGTTTCAAAAAAAGGTAATTCCCAAAGGGACGTATCAAACTGCAGCTGGGGCATATACAATTTCAAATGACCTAGAAACATTTTTCTCTCCAGAAGAACAATTTAATGAGAAATATGCAATTTTATATCATGGTAAAAGCGACCCAAGCTTTTTTAGAGCTGTTGAATACGTAGATGATTACAAAAAACATTCACAAAAAGCAATCGCTTTTAAGATAGAAAACACTGGAATTCATCTAAATGTGGACACTGGTGAAATAGGAAAATACAAAAATAAGAGGTGGGCTTTCCAAGAGGAGGTGCGCTTTGCCTTAACTATTGTTCCAATGGTAAAGAATTTGTTCACTCAAAATTTTGAAATTATCCAAGCAATACAAAAAGGAATAGAGCTGCCAATCAATTATTATGATTTAAGCTTGGATGAAAACATTTTTTCTAAAATAAAAATAATGATAGGTCCATGTTGTTGCGAGGCTGACCAAGCGATTATTGAGTCTCTTGTCAAGAATTTCAATCCTACAATAACAATATCTCCAAGCAAACTAAGCGGGACTATTCGCAAGTAACATGATCCTGACAAGTATATAGACTTTGCAAATATCACTATCTGAAAGAACTGACTGAATTAAATCTGTTCAGAAAAACCATTACAAAGGGAATCAACGAATACCCAAATATGCACTATTGGAAACTTATGCCGAACAAAGAACATTTATATACTACACCCTTTCTCTGGGCATTCTTCCGGCACAAGTAGTAGTGAAGTGGACAGGTGTATAGCGACTACAAAGCGATGAAACGCCACATTGATATTGCTGACGAGATTAAAGCCAACGCTATGGATAAATTCAATCAATTATAATCAAAACATTCCAATTAATCAGAATATTTTGATTTTTCTGAACGTTTTAGTAATTTTGTAGAAAATAAAGTTCAATGAAAAGAAAAGTAAGCAACTCCCTTTTAGAGTGGAAAAACAGTTCCAGAAGAATGCCTTTAATCGTAAATGGAGCTCGTCAGGTTGGCAAAACATATATTGTGGAGCAATTTGGTAGAGAACACTATGAAAGCATACTTTACCTTAATATGGAAATAGAGGCTTCGTTAAACAAGTTTCTTGAAACGGAATTATCCCCTAATAAAATCATCCAGTACCTCGAAGCAACAAAGATGCAGGAAATTGTTCCTGGCAAAACTCTTATATTTATTGATGAAATACAGGCTTGCGAAAGAGCTCTGACTTCTTTGAAGTACTTTTGTGAGCAAATGCCTGAGCACCATATTATAGCCGCTGGTTCCTTGTTGGGTGTTGCCATTAATAGAGAAAAATACTCTTTCCCAGTAGGCAAAGTCAATGAATTAAATATGTACCCTTTGGATTTTGAAGAGTTTTTATGGGCAATGAATAAGGAAAAGTTGGCAGAGGAGATAAAATCTCATTATGTCAGTAATGAAACAATGCCGGAAGCCTTACATGAAGTTGCATTGGATCTGTACCAAAAATATTTCATCGTGGGAGGTATGCCTGCCGCTGTGGTTACTTTTATCGAGACCGACAGTTTTATTAAAGTACAACCCGTTCAAAATGAGATACTAAATGAATATCTTGCAGATATGGCAAAGTATGCAGACCCTACAACCAGTATAAAAATCAGGGCTTGCTACAATTCTATTCCAGCCCAGTTGGCTAAAGAAAATGCAAAATTCCAATATAAGGTGGTTCAACGAGGAGGAACGGCAACTATTTTCGGTGAAGCTATCGAATGGCTTATTCTTGCCGGAATCGCACTAAAATGTCAACGCTTAGATCATGGTTATATTCCAATCAGTGCATACGTTGATTTAATAAACTTCAAACTTTATATGGCTGATATAGGAATCCTTACACTACGCTCCAAAATACCATTGCAAACTATACTGTCTCCCATCGAAGTGGATAACACTTTCCTTGGGGCTATGACAGAGAATTACGTCGCACAAGTGTTTGCCAGCAAAGGATACGATCTAATGTATTGGCAAAGCGACGGCAAAGCCGAAGTTGATTTTGTTCTTCAAATTGGAGACGCGGTTATCCCCGTCGAGGTGAAGAAAGGAAAACGGAATCGTTCAAAAAGCTTAGGGGTCTTTGTTGAGAAATATAAATCACCATATTCCATCCGTATATCCAAAAAGAATTTTGGTTTTGAAAATGGGATAAAATCGGTACCACTTTATGCTACTTTTTGCATCTAAAAAGACCAACATGTTCCAAAAAGTCAAAATTTTCTGATTTTTCGGAACATATCTAATAAATAAAAGTATGGAATCTCAGAACGAACATATATCATTGCTAACAAATCTGCTTCCCCAATACAGACTGATTAACTCTACCTACGAGCAGATTGTAGATAGTTTAGAGTTGAGCTTTGACAATCAGTGCCGTATCACAGATTTCCATAATACATTTAAGGATAAGCAAGTATTTGAGAAAGCGGTATTAAATCTGCTTCTTTTTGCGGATAAGGAGAAGCTGGCACTAATTGCTGACAACCTAAAAGAGGGTATAAACAAGAACATCGAACTGTACATTACTAATAAAGAGCAGTTTGACAATATAGACACACTCAACGTATGTACCAAAAGACCCTGCCCACTCCGCTTTGAAATAAAGGGGCAATTAGAGATTACCAATAAACTCGGACAGGAACTTACACAGGTCAGAAACTCATTGGAATCTGCAAGCTGGAACAACGATAAAGTAGTGGAGCAACAACTCACAAGGAAAGAGGAACAAGTCAAGAGCCTATATAAAAAAGAACAGGATAAACTAAACAATCTCTATCAGCAACAAAAGGAATCCGACCACAAAGCCTCCCGGTACATTC
>JAJDIA010000136.1 GCA_030266465.1 Parabacteroides sp. OttesenSCG-928-G21
ATACATTAAAACAATGTGATGGATAAAGAAAAATTTTCATTTTTTTGAAAAGGTGAAATGTCTCCACAGGAATTCGGGCTGATCCTTAAAATGGTCTCTTATTTATTCTAATTAATCATTTTTTTTGTTTTATTTGCTTATAATTAAGCAGTTAGATGATTTATTTGGAATTACGGCAACCTTCTAATAATGTTATAGTATGCGAAATTTTCGTAAATTATAAAATATTTTGCCCCCAGAAGAAACAACTTATTAATCTTTTTATATATTTGCGAGTATCGGAATAGAATAGTTGCCATGTAAAAACCCAAAATAATACTGTTATGAAATATTATTTGCCTGTAATATTACTCTTCATAGGTCTGGCAGGATGCGCTGACAGAAAAAATAATGAGGATGCCGATCAGGAAACAATTAGTACATTGTTGTATGAAGAAGCCAATGAGGTAACCGTTATGCCTCTTGTGGAAACTGATTTCAATCATGAAATAATCAGTAATGGGAAATTGACAGCCCGACGGTATGTGAATCTTAAGTTTGAATCGGCTGAACCGATTGCAGAAATATATGTTCGTAATGGCGATCGTGTGGTTCAAGGCCAGAAATTGGCGGAACTAGCGCCTTTTCGTTTGCAAAACAGATCTGCACAGGCAAAAGATGCACTTGAGCGGGCTCGTTTGGAGTTGCAGAACGTATTGATTGGGCAAGGGTATATGCTGGCTGATACGGCAAATGTACCATCGGAAACAATGCAATTGGTTCGTGTCCGGAGTGGCTTTGACCAGGCAGAGGTGGCTTATGATTTAGCTTTATATGAAGAAAGCAAAGCTCAACTTGTGGCGCCGTTTAATGGTGTAGTCGCTAATCTTTTCGCCCGTCCATATAATATAGCCTCTACTTCCGATGTCTTTTGTACGATTATTGATCCGAGCAGCCTGGAGGCCTCTTTCTCTGTTTTGGAGAGCGAATTGGCATTAATCAAAAAAGGAGACCGGGTAGAAATCACTCCTTTTTCCTCTACAGATAGTAAGGCTACCGGACAGGTTACGGAGATTAATCCATTGGTCGATGCAAATGGCATGGTAACTGTAAAAGCTTCGGTCAGCGGTAATACTAATTTATTTGAAGGAATGAATGTCCGGGTGAGTGTTCAACGCTCTTTGGGCAAACAACTAGTTATTCCGAAAGGGGCATTGGTATTACGTTCCGGTCGTCAGGTGGTATTTACATTAGTTGACGGGAAAGCTTATTGGAACTATGTACAAACAGGCTTGGAAAACGCCAGTAGCTACACCATAATAGACGAAAGTCTAAAAGTAGGTGATATAATTATTACAAGCGGAAATATTAATCTTGCACACGAGACGCCGGTAACCCATGATTAAATTCTTAATACAACGTCCTATTGCGGTATTGATGGCCTTTACGGCCTGTTTCATTATCGGGATGGTAACTTATTTTACCATTCCTGTATCCTTATTACCGGATATAGCTATTCCGGAGATAACGGTACAGGTGAGCAGTCAGAATAGTTCGGCGCGGGAATTAGAAAATACGGTTGTGATGAGACTTCGCCAGCAGTTAATGCAAGTGGCTCATCTACGGAATATTGAATCGGAATCGCGTGACGGAGCAGGAATTATCCGAATGAGTTTTGATTTCGGAACGGATACGGATTTGGCTTTTATTGAGGTGAATGAAAAAATTGACCTGGCGATGAATAATATGCCAAGGGATATTGAGCGACCGCGTGTAGTGAAGGCCAGTGCCACGGATATTCCTGTATTTTGTCTTAATCTTACGTTAAAAGAAGGAGATGATGAGACCTCTTTTCTTGAGCTCTGTGAATTTGCGGAGACGGTAATAAAACGCCGTATTGAACAATTGCCGGAAGTGGCTATGGTAGATATTACGGGTATGGTCAAACAGCAATTACAGATTGTCCCGGATATGAATAAGCTGGAGATGGCCGGCATTACATTGAATGATTTAGAATCTACCCTTACTGCCAATAATGTTTCACCTGGAAGCATGGTCGTGCGTGATGGTTATTACGAATACAATATCAAATTCTCAACACTACTCCGCACTCCGGAAGATGTGGCTGCAATTTATATTCAAAAGGGAGATCGTCTGTTTCAATTTAAAGATCTGGCAGACATATCTGTTGTTTCGCAAAAAGAGGATGGTTTATCCATGTCGAAAGGAAAACGCGCTGTAACCTTAGCTATCATCAAGCAGGCGGATGAAAATATGGAGAAGATGAAAGACTCATTACAGGAGGTGACCGATTATTTTATGGAGATATATCCTGATATAGACTTCTCTGTTACGCGTAATCAAACGGAATTGTTGGATTTTACGATTTCAAACCTGAAAGAGAACCTGTTTCTGGCATTTATTTTTATCTGTATAGTGTCTGTCATTTTTTTAGGAGATGTAAAAAGTCCGGCAATTATAGCTTTAGCTATGGTGGTCAGTTTAGTGATCAGTTTCCTCTTTTTCTATCTCTTTAATTTGTCGTTTAATATTATCTCTTTGTCCGGTTTGATCCTGTCGTTAGGGATGATGACCGATAACTCCATTATTGTCACGGAGAATATTGCACAATACAGGGCTAAGGGATTAAGTATTGATGAGGCTTGTAGTGCAGGGACTACTGAAGTTATTACTCCGATACTGAGTTCTTCGCTTACAACAATTGCCATATTTGTTCCATTGGTATTTATGAGTGGCATAGCAGGAGCCATATTTTATGATCAGGCTTTTGCCGTAACAGTCGGTTTGCTGGCCTCTTATTTTACAGGTATTATGTTATTACCTGTATTGTATAAATTAGTGTACAGTATTCCGGAAAAACCAGATGCCTGGTATAGTAAAAAAATTAAGAATATAGTTAAAGACCATACTTTAAACAAATATTATGATGCCGGGGTGGATTTTGTTTTTCGCCATAAAACGGCAAGTTTATTGTTTGTTGTCCTTTGTTTGCCTCTTTGCGCCCTAATGTTTTATGTTATTCCGAACAGTCGTATGCCGGAAATTACCCAGAGTGAATTAATTGTTCGTATCGAATGGAACGAAAACATACATCTGGATGAAAACCGGACCCGCGTAAGCTCTCTGTTT
>JAJDIA010000137.1 GCA_030266465.1 Parabacteroides sp. OttesenSCG-928-G21
TTAAAATATATGCATTAAATTTATGTTAAGATGAGAACTAAAATTATTCAGTTATTGATCCTTCCCATTCTATTCATGATAGGAGTAGCTTCTTGTGACGATGAAGAAAAGTATTCGCTTCAATTAGATAAAGATATCATAACGATTGACCTAGAAGGAGGTGGAGAGACTATAAATGTATTGAGTAATGGTTTTTGGGAAATTTCGGAAATACCTGGTTGGATGGCAGTATCTCCGATTTCAGGAGAAGGTTCTATGGAAGTATTTATCACTGTCCATCCGAATGATGGAAATGAGCGTCGGACGACTTCGCTGGTTTTTACCTGTGGTGATATAAGCCGGACTTTAGAAGTTGAACAACTGTCGATAAATGAGCTGGCTCCTTTTATAAAATTAGAACAGGAAGCTGTATACATAAATATTCTGGGGAGTAAACAGAAGATACAATTAACAACAAACCGTCCGTGGCAAATCACAGGTGTACCCAGCTGGGTTATGATAGATCCTACATACGGAGAGCAGTCTGCCGAACTCGTTATCGAGGTGAAGGAGAACAAGCTGCCGGAAGGAAGATCGGCTTCTCTCACAATCACTGCCGACAATGCAAGAAAAACACTGGAGATAACTCAACCGGGACTGAAAGATGTGGTTCGTATACCAACTCTTCCTATGTTTTCATTCGAAAAGGTAAGTTATCGTATAGGGGAAGAGTACGAGATTGAAGCCGCTAACTTATTTGTCAACCCAAGCATAAAAAATGATATTTATTTAGGAAATTTACTCAGTCATAATGCCGGATCGAACATTGATATTCCTTTTTTTACGGGATATACATTCAATCCCATTGATGTGTACACAACAGCAAGAATAGAGAATGTTACCACCACTTTCTCCCCATCAAGAGAAGCCCAAGATGCTTTTGTTGAAAGTATCATTGATCAGAATCCCCGCCAAAGTGGAACCCTAAATATAGACGGAGGCGGTATTGAGTATTACACACGTAAGCAACTGCATACGATAGGCATGATTAACTTAGGAGTTAAACTCGACGAACTCGCATCCGGTTATTCATTCTCACAACAAGAAATGACAAAGTCATACGGAATGATATTCTCATTCAAACATATCCTTTTCAGAGTCGGAATGGATTATGGAATAAATCTTATCAAAGAAAAAATAAGAGATAATGATTTAGCCAAAGGCGTTTCGTATGTTAGCTCCATAAGCTATGGACGAATCGGGCTTTTGATTGTAGAGTCAAACGTTGAACCTCACACCATCAAAGAAATCGTCAGCAAAGTATCGAGAGGGGAAGTGCCTACGAATGAAGAAATGGAATATATCCAATCGGCAGATATTACTCACGTCTATTTCTCCAATGACCATGATATAGGTACAAAAAAAGGAGGTTTAGAAGCTATAACATCATATATAGAAACGATCAAAAACACCAAGGAAAATATATACATGGTTGATTTCCAAATAAACAATTTCGTGGATCATTCAAATAATCCTATAAACTTTTCATTTAAAGTTCCGGAATGATAATGATTTCCAAAAGTACATTGAGAACATATAATAGCATAAAGAGGTATGAAGCTACAATTTGCAAAAAGGATGTCCTATATAAAGGCTTCTGAAATAAGGGAAATACTTATGATAAAATACATTCCGGGGCAATATAGGGTCTGGAAAGAAGTGCTTATTGATGGGAGCAAAGAATTTGTCAGTACACCATTTACAATAAACTAATATAATCAAAAAAATGTAACAACAACTGAAAATTAATGAGTAGGTTCTCATTAAGAATATCAAGTAAGACAGTTGATAAATTCATACAGCATGAAACAGGACTTCGGTCTGATTCTTAATATTCACTATTAAAATTTATGCTTATGAACGAACTATTGAAAACGAAGATTTTCCAATTGTTATTGGACTCTTCGGCAGTCACAAACGAAGAAATGCAAAGTGTCTATGGATGCTTTATGAAAAGAGTAGAAGCTGTCACCCAGTCCGAGAAAGACTACTCCATTATTTTTCGGACACTGAATACTACTCGTATTGAGTTGGTAGCAGTACAGGCACTCCATCGGTACGAGCAGGGGGAAAAATGCCCTAAAACTTGCCTATCTGCAAAAAGTATTAGCGGTCATTGATTCCGAACTGAAATTGCTAAACCTAAAAATCTGCTATCCCGAACAATTTCCACAAGTCGAACAACCCAAATTTGAATCCGATCTTTACATTCTCCCTAAGTCGAAAGATTTGGGGATTGTTGCATTAGGGGAAATCGTTGTCGCTCTTTTCCTGTCAAAGAAAGTATTCCAACGAAATGGAAAACCCGCACATCTAAACCAAATTGCAGTAGCATTTGAAAAGATATTTAATTGCAGTTTCGCCACTATCTACGCCCAGCAAGAAAAGGTTTTTGACCGCAAACCGTTCAACCGAACGAAAGCACTCGATTTCCTGCGTAATCTCATAATCCGACAGGATAAGGAAAGAAAGAATAAACAAGATGAAAAATAATCATTTTGCAATATTCTTATAATTAGATTATTACGAAAAACTTTCGGGGGAGTAGTTAACTACTCCTCTTTTTCTGTTTCCCCATTCTGCCGTCCTTTGCTTCGTCAATCGATTGAAAATAAAGAGTATTAATTTGAAAAATGAAGCAATATGTATATCAATAACGAAGATTTTGAGATGTGGATGCAGAAGCTATCCAAAAAATTGAGTGAAATTGGGCAAGATATAAAATCCATGATGAATACCAACGAAGTATTCGATCCTGACGAAAAGTTACTCGACAATCAGGACTTAGCATTTCTCTTAAAAGTGTCGTACCGTACTCTCCAACGATACCGAGCCAGTAAGAAACTCCCTTATTTTGCGGTTGGTCATAAAACCTATTACCGCACTTCCGATGTTCGGGAGTTTGTACGCTCGCACATGGATTTTCAAACATGGAAGGACTTTGAAAAGAAGCACCCGAAGCCCAAAGATAAGGAAGAAAACGAGGAAAATAAAGAATGATTCTGCTTTTTATGATTTAAGCAGAATAGAGCAAACGACGGAGGCTTGTTTTAGTTTACGCCTCCTGTTAAGGCTCCGC
>JAJDIA010000138.1 GCA_030266465.1 Parabacteroides sp. OttesenSCG-928-G21
CTACAGAACTCCATCCTTTCACAATCAATTAACCCAGGGTTCCCGTTGGTCACCCTGGGCTAGGATCGGTTCGTGCCTACGGCACTCTGAGAATCTCCATTTACCCCAAAGAAAAAGGAGATAGAATCCTTCTTCCTATCTCCTATCTCCTAGTTCCTATTTCCTTTGTTATCGTACGACCGCCTTCGTCGTCCCCCTATCCGTCTTTATAATGTACACGCCCTTCGGCAGGTTGAACGCCGTCCGTCCCTCTACTCGTTCTTGCGCTACCGCCTGTCCGGCGATGTTGTAGATGGTTACGGAGGTAGATTGTGCCACGTCCACAATCAGCGCACCAACGGAGGAGTAGATCATCACGCCCGCCTCTTCCGGATTCAGATTGCTTACAAGGTCTTGTAGGACGATCTCAATCGTCTTGTTCTCGTAAACCGCCGGGATGCGATATACCCAGCCCGTTCCGTCTTGCGTAGGATTGATTACGACCGGCTGTCCGTTCAGCGTAACGTACGGTTTCTTATCATCGTTGCCCTCTTCCATGTACATGTAGAAGGTATAATCATTGCCATCAGCGATGCTGTACGCCGGTACGTTCGGATTGATGCGGATGCCTTCGTCAACAATGAAGATCAATTCATGATGCACGCCCGGATCGGTCTCTGCTTCAGCTACCGCAAGCACAGCGCCCATGCTGTAAATCTCTTCATCATTATTACGCTGCGGATAACCGGATGCCGGATCGGTATCAAGAGCATTGTTAATTACAGTATAATTAGTTTCAAATCCAGGAACATTTTCTGCTCCGTTTGTATTTGCCCTAAATTTCATCCATCTCTCTATTACAGAATACCAAAACGCACCTGCTGTATTATCTCCATTCTGTATCCCTACAAGCGTTCCTTTCGTTGCCACATCGCTATCTTTCAGTAAGGCCAGGCTAACACCCGGATCAGCAAAGACAGCCGAAGCGGAAAGATCGGAGAGATATCCTATTTTGTCTGAGATATTAGCTCCGTCCCAATCTCCATACGCACTATAAGCCAGGCGAATACTTATAGCATTCCCTGCATTATAAACATCCCCTCCTTCGCTACCTTCAGCTACCGTATTCCCAACAATAATACTATTAAGAATAGTAGCTGTACTACCTGATTCAACATACAATCCGCCGCCATCTCCGCCAGCACTATTCCCGGTTATCGTTGTATTCATTAGCAAGGTAGCTGCGCTGCTATTCCCAATATATATTGCTCCGCCATTACCATCAGCACCGCCCGTATTATCCGTCAGTGCGCAGTTTATTAAGGTTAATGAAGCTCCATTATAAATAGCACCACTGCCATCTGTTGCCGTATTATCTTTCAATACACTATTCTTTAGCAAGAGTGTGCCTTTATTATCGATAGCACCACCAATAGAACCTTTTCCATTTTGCAATGTTACCCCTTCCATCGTCAGCGAGCCTCCAGCTTTTCCTGAACCTCCCAGTGAAATATTAAAGATCTGAACAGCATCACCCCCATCAATAATCGTCTTATCCGCGCCATTACCGTGGATGGTTACAACTTGTTCTATGCCAATGGCAAATGTTTTATAACCGCTCTCATTCTTCAGCACTATCGCCTTCCCATCCGTTGCCGGAGAAAAGATAATAGGAAAGCCTAATTGTCCAAATCCAGCTGCCATAAATGTAATCGCTTCGCGCAAAGAGGTCTTTCCATCAGTAGGATCTACTACATCCTCATGCGTAGTTACAAAGCGCTCGATAAAGAATGAATATCCCATGATATTATCACTAAGTATATTCGCATTCGCTCCACCCAGTTGGGAGAGAGTCTTTGTGCCAGTTGCCGTTAATGATTTCCAATTGTCGGCATCTTTATCCAGATACCAGAAGTCAGAGCCATATAACAGCGTCTGTGTTCCTTCAGTCTGTGCTTCGCCTGCTGGAAGGTCATTAGCTAAAATAGTAGTTGGATCAACTCCTGTTAGATTTGTTGTTGCATCTGTAAGCGCCGGTCCTGCTCCATACGCACTATAACGCATCTCTAAAGTGTAGCCGGCAGTACCACTATCCTGTATATCATTTGCGCTAGTAGTATTGACTGTATTTCCTGCTATGATACTATTAATAATCCGAACTTCGGCAGTTGTATTTCCTATATAAATCCCACCGCCTTTAGTAGTTGCATTATTTTTAGTAATAATAGTATTTACCAGCGTCAAATTTCCATTTGTGAAAATAGCGCCGCCACTATTTGTTGCCGAGTTCATGCCTACTAAACAATGAATAAGCGTAGCAGATGCTGAAGTAGATGCTATATTGATTGCACTGCCAGTTGTTGCAGAATTAAGGGAAATGTCACAATTTTTTAGCGTAACTGTTTTACTATTTCCAGCTATACGAATAGCTCCGCTCTCTGCATTATTTAGTGCTAAATTCTCAATAGTTAGATTCTTATCTCCGGCATTACAATTGAATAATAAAACATTCGTACCATTAGCACCACTTAGTGCTGTCTTCGCTATTCCTGCTCCAATAATTGTCAGATCTTTGTTGGGAATATCTAATGTAGTTGATATATCATACGTCCCTGCCTTAAGCATAATTGTATCGCCATCAGCGGCACTTGCAATAGCAGTCTCTATTGAAGAAGCTAGATTATCGGCAAGCGTTATTCGATCCGCCTTCGCCCCTGTTATAACTAAAAATGATAATAAAATAAGTGTAAAAATTTTCTTCATCTGTCTATGTTTTTTTATGAAAATAATAGTGTATTGTAAAAATAATGTCGAAGTACAAACAGATGAAAAGGCAGATTGTTCATGAGTTTGGCGATTATTTTGAGATTTTTTTTGTGAATGACCCTTCCATCGACCGTTGGGACACTCCTGCTGACGAACATGACCCTTCCCACGACCGTTGGGACACTCCTGCTGACGAACATGACCCTTTCCGCGATCGTTGAGACACTCCTGCTGATGAACATGACCCTTTCCGCGATCGTTGAGACACTCCTGCTGATGAACATGACCCTTTCCACGATCGTTGAGACACTCCTGCTGATGAACATGACCCTTCCCTCGACCGTGGGAAACTTATTTCAAAAATAATTTGC
>JAJDIA010000014.1 GCA_030266465.1 Parabacteroides sp. OttesenSCG-928-G21
GTTTAATACGCGCCGGGGTGTTTTTTCCGGACTTATATCAAGAAATGAAGCGGTTAAATAGTTGCCATGGCCCTGTTTTGTTGCTGTCCGGAATCGGTTGTGAGTCAGCTATAGGGATCACCACCGCTAAGACAAATCTAAACAGGAGAAAATATCTGTATTATTTCTGTTATCTATCTGTAATAATTTTGTATATTTGTGTCATACATATAGTGAAACAAGACGAATTCGATGACAAAACAGCTCTCTTCAGCATTACCTGATGATTTACAGTCTTCTAAGGCATTAACGGTTAAAGAATATACGCTAAGTAACGGGTTGACAGTTTGGTTGAATGAAGACCATAGTCAGCCAAAAGTGCTTGGGACTGTAGTGGTAAAGGCGGGTGCAAAAAACTCACCTGATACCGGTATTGCCCACTATTTTGAACATATCATGTTTAAAGGGACGGACAAAATCGGTACGGTGGATTATGAGAAAGAGCGGGTTTTGTTGGATCAGATATCTGCCAAGTATGATGAATTAGCGGCAACGGAGGATGATTTTTTACGGGCGGAAATTCAACAGGCAATCAATGGATTGAGTGTGCAGGCTGCCGAGTATGTTATTCCCAATGAGTTTGACCGCCTTATTTCCCGTTATGGCGGGACTAAATTGAATGCGGGAACATCCTTTGACTTTACGGTTTACTTTAATACCTTCTCCCCTCAATACATCCGCCAATGGGCGATTATAAACAGTGAAAGGCTGATCAATCCGGTGTTCCGGATGTTTCAAAGCGAACTGGAAACGGTGTATGAGGAGAAAAACATGTATAGCGATCAGATAGGGGCACAGGCTATTGAACGGATCACTCGGCGCTTTTTCAGCCCGCACCCGTACGAATATCCTATTATCGGAAGCTCTACGCATTTGAAGAATCCTCAGCTTTCGGCGATGCGTTCTTTCTTTGAAACTTATTATGTGGCCTCTAATATGGGGTTGATACTAAGTGGCGATTTCGATAGTGAGTCAGTAAAACCTTTATTGGAGGAGACTTTCGGTCGTGTGCGTAATGCCGAGGTGCCGGTAGAAGAGCCGGTGAAACTGCCGGGCTTTAAGAAAAGACAGAAGATGACGGTGAGGGTTCCGATGCCTTTTGTGCGGATTATGTTGATGGGCTTCCGCGGAGTACCTGCGAACCATCCGGATGAAATCCCACTGAAAATAGCGTTGTCTTTACTGAATAATTCCAATGGTACGGGTTTCCTGGATAAACTGACGCTCGATCATAAGCTGTTGGCTTCGATGGCGATGACGGAAAGTTTGAATGAGGCAGGTGCGTTGATCGTAGTGACTATTCCTAAATTCCTGTTTCAGTCGTACGCCAAAGCCGAGAAGATGGTCTGGGAGGCGATCAATAAAGTGAAGCGGGGTGAGTTTAGTGATGAGGTTTTCCTAAGCTTGAAACAGGAGCAAAAACGGAATTATTCTTCGGAATTGGAGGATATCAGTTCGCGTTCGGAAATGATGATGCGTGTGTTTTCTCAGGGAAAACGCTGGGATAATTACCTGAAAGAGATCGCCCATATTGACGAGTTGACCAAGGAGGATATCGTTGAAGTTGCCAATTCGTATTTTACGGATAATTATCTGTATGTAACCAAGAAGACGGGTAAGTACGTTAAAGATAATTTGCCTAAGCCTAATTACCTGCCGATTATTCCGGGGCATCCGAATGCCCAGTCAGCGTTTGCGCAGGCGTTGGAGGAGATTCCGACCGAAGAGATTGTGCCTCGTTTCATTGACTTTAAGGAGGATGTGGAGATGGTGGCGCTAAAACCGTTGGTGAAGGTGTATAAGACGCCTAACAGGGTGAACGATATATTTACGTTGAAGATATCTTTTGGTATCGGTAATGTGGAGCGGCCGTTATTGTCGCAGGTCGCTGTTTATCTGAATTTGATCGGAACGAAGACGCACAGCTTTGAGGTGTTTAAGAATCGTTTGCAGATATTGGGCAGTACGCTTTCGTGTGAGGTGACCGAGACTGATTTTAATTTGCAGATAAAGGGAGACGATAAATATTTTGCGGAGACGCTGGAGTTGGTAGGCCTGTTTATGCGCGAACCCCAGGAAGATCCAAAGAAACTGAAGCAGGTGAAGGATGAGGCGAGCGTTATGGAGAAGGCTTTCATGCAGTCGAGTGAGAGCATGGCTATGGCGCTTCACGAAAAAATCAAGTATGGAGATGCTTCTGTCTTTCTGCGAAGATTGTCTTTGAAAGAGATAAAGAAGATTAAGAGTAGTCATTTGGTTAATGCTTTTCTGGAGCTTCAACAAACGGAGTGTAACTTGCACTATTGTGGTAATTTGCCTATTGATGAAGTAACGGTTCAGGTGAACAGGTATTTACCTTTTGAGTCGGAGCGGATACCTACCAAATCTCCTTATTACCGGGAGATAAAGGGCTATGACCGACCACTGGTTTATTTTTATGATATGCCGGATGTGTCTCAAAGTATTATCTATGGTTATATTACAGGAGATTCGCTGAAGGAGGAAAAGACCCGGTATGCATCCCGTTTGTTCGGGTATTATTTCGGAGGGGATATGTCGTCTGTTATGTTTCAGGAGATCAGGGAATTTCGTTCTTATGCTTATCGGGTTAATGCGCGTTATCATTTGTCATTACCTAAGTATGCTGACAGACCGGGTGATTTTATGACTATGTTGTCTACTCAAAGTGATAAAACAATAGATGCGCTTAGTATTTTAGACGGTTTATTGACTGATATGCCGGTAAAAGAGGAGAAGATAGATGCTATAAAGCAGTCTATTGTCAATCATGTAAGTAATAATTACCCTACGTTTCGTGATCTTTCTACGAAGATTGCCAATTACCAACGGAATGGTTATGAATCTGATCCGAATATCCCTTATCTTGAGTATATCAATGATCTGAAAATGAAGGATATCGTTGACTTCTACAAACAACATATCCAAGGACATACGGTTGTGTATGGTATTGTAGGGAACAGTAAGAAGATCGATCTGGATAAGTTGCGCTCCTTTGGTGAAATTGTTTTCCTGAAAAAGGAGGAGATCTGTAATTTGACTATCCGTAAATAACCTCTCTTTACTTATTTGATAGACTAACCGGTTTGACACCCTTTGTAAATCTGTTATCTTTGCACCGGCATTTCGACTAAGAATGCGAACACTTGAAGATTAAGATATGATATCTGTTGATGGATTAACTGTTGAGTTTGGTGGCTTTACATTGTTTGATTCGGTCTCTTTTGTTGTGAATAAGAAAGACCGGATAGCTCTTGTGGGAAAGAATGGTGCGGGGAAGTCTACCCTGTTAAAGATATTTGCCGGAGAGCAACAGCCATCCTCCGGAACGCTTAGTGTACCTAAAGATCTTACTATCGGTTATCTTCCTCAACAGATGAAACTGACGAATACCCGTAGTGTGCGGGAGGAGGCTGAACTGGCTTTTGAGCATATCCATGAGATGGAGGCTGAGATAGATCGCCTTAATCTTCAGTTGACTGAACGAACGGACTATGAATCGGATGGCTATCAGAAGATAATAGATGACGTGACTTCCCTCAGTGAACGGTATGTGATGATGGGTGGGGGTAACTATCTGGCTGAGTTGGAACGGACTTTGATGGGGTTGGGATTCCTGCGCAGTGACTTTGACCGACCTACTTCCGAGTTTAGTGGTGGGTGGCGAATGCGTATTGAATTGGCGAAGTTATTGTTACGCCAACCGGATATTTTGTTGCTGGATGAGCCGACTAATCACCTGGATATTGAGTCTATTCAGTGGCTGGAGACCTTTATTGCTACGCGTGCCAATGCGGTTATTCTGGTTTCACACGACCGTACTTTCATTGATAATACCACATTACGTACGATTGAGATAGAATTGGGCAAGATCTATGATTATAAGGTAAAGTATTCCGAATATGTTAAGCTGCGGGAAGAGCGTCGGGAGCAACAGCTTCGTGCCTACGAGAACCAGCAGAAGAAGTTGGCTGATACGGAGGCTTTTATAGAGCGTTTCCGGTATAAAGCGACGAAAGCTGTACAGGTGCAATCACGAATCAAGCAGTTGGAAAAGATAGAGCGTATAGAGGTGGATGATATAGATACGTCCAGGCTGAGTTTGAAATTTCCTCCTGCGCCACGGTCGGGTTCTTATCCGGTAATTATAGAAGATGTGGCTAAGCGATATGGTGATCATTTGGTCTTTGATCGGGTAACGTTTACAATTAACCGGGGGGATAAAGTGGCTTTCGTTGGAAAGAACGGCGAAGGGAAGACCACTTTGGTGAAGTGTATTATGGATGAGATTGATTATACCGGAAAACTCCAATTAGGACATAATGTGAAAATCGGATATTTCGCTCAAAATCAGGCGCAGTTGCTGAATGAAAATCTTACGGTTTTTGAAACGATAGATTATGTGGCTCAGGGGGATGTCCGGACGAAAATCAGGGATATTCTGGGTGCTTTCATGTTCGGCGGGGAGGCTTCTGATAAAAAGGTGAAAGTTTTGTCAGGTGGTGAGCGAAGTCGTCTGGCTATGATACGGTTATTATTAGAACCGGTCAACTTGTTAATCCTTGATGAGCCGACAAACCACTTGGATATGCGTTCGAAAGATGTGCTTAAACAGGCTTTGAAAGAGTTTGACGGGACGGCTATTATCGTTTCACACGACCGGGAGTTTCTGGATGGCTTGGTCGATAAAGTATATGAGTTTGGCAATAAGCGGGTGATTGAACATCTGGGGGGTATCTTTGAATTTCTGGAGAAAAAGAAGTTGGCAAATCTTCGTGAACTGGAAATTTCAGCACAGACACAAGGTATATCGTCAGAGCAAACGGAGCAGTCTTCTCATAATAAGCTTTCTTATGCGGCACGAAAAGAGCAAAGTCGTGTGCTGAAAAGAGCGGAACGTAATGTTGCTCAGTCGGAAGAACGAATTACAGAATTGGAAACAAAAATTGCAGAATTGGAGGTGGCATTGGCTACTCCCGAAGGAGCTGCTGATCCGTTATTGTATGCAAACTATTCTGATTTGAAAAAGGAGTTATCGACAGTCATGGAGCAATGGACTGAACAGACTATAGAGTTAGAGGAAATTAGGGCGAATTATGAGGAATGAATTATAAATTATGAATGTGAGAAACAGAGATGTGTATGAGTATTTTATTCATAATCAATAACTCATAATTTATAATTCATCACTCATAATTCTTTCACAGGCTATCTTTTTGCATGCTTCCCGGGCTGTTTTCCCGGTTTCTGTCAAGGGTATTTTATCTATATTCCAAATATATTTTGGTTGTTGATATTTAGGCAAGCTGGCGGCAATTATCGGGGTGTCGGGTGAATCTACTCCTTCAATTAAAAGAACTACAGCTTCTCCATATTGTGGATGTGGCACAGAAGTGATAGCAAAAGAAGCGTTTATGATCTTTCGAAGGGTTTCTTCTACAACTTCTGCTTGTATTTTTATTCCGCCGCTATTGATGATATTATCTTTTCGTCCTATTATTCGAAAACGGCCATCCGGTAGTAATTCTGCCATATCGTTGGTGTAAATGGGTTCATCCGATAATAACGGCGCATCTATACAAAGCGTATTTTCATCTGAAAGTGATAATTTGATGCCTGTAAAAGGAGAATAATACGCTGACGCCCCTTCACCGTTGAGCTGCCTTAATGCGATATGTGAAAGTGTTTCCGTCATTCCATACGTTGAATAAATTTGGTTTGGGAAATTTCGTAATTTTATTTCCAGTTCCTGAGGAATTACACCTCCTCCGATAATCAATACCTTTATGCTCTTCAGCCGATTAGCTTCTGTCTCATTGTGAAGAGAATTATAGACTTGCATAGGGGTCATAGCTGCGAAGTCTATCGTTTCATCCATCTCTTTTAAAGGGTGTGATGAAGGTGTACGAGCAATCAATCGCATTCCAGTCTCTAAGGCTCTGACAACCATCATTTTCCCGGCAATAAAATCCAAGGGCATACATAATAGGGCGGTATCTCCCTTTTTGAGATTCAGGAAATCACAAGTCATCCGGGCGCTGTTTCGCATCTGCTCTTTTTGAACAGTGATTGTTTTAGAGGCACCTGTGGAGCCTGAAGTTTTTACAGATATAGACGGAGAATCACTCAGCCAATCAGCGATAAAGCGATATAACTCATTATTGAAAGAGGGATTTTTGTTTTCTATGGATTTCTCAGGGAGTTGTTCTTTAAACCATAAACGGTCTCCTTCTATTTCCAGTGGCAGGTCTATATTATCTATGAATAGTTGGCCGGTTCCCAATCCTTGGGGTAGTGGATTAGATAAAGTGGCTGTCCATTGAGCAATGGCATTTAAGCCAATGTTTGATTCTAATGCGGATGTAATCCACCAATTAATTTGTAACTCCCTAGCTATTTCGATCCATTCCTGACATCCGGAAAAACCACCATGTAAAGAGGGCTTGAGGATGATGTATTGCGGACGTATTGTCGTCAGTAGTTTTGTTTTCTCCGTTTTGTCGACAATGCCTATTAATTCTTCATCCAAAGCAATGGGTAATGGAGATTTCTCTACTAATTTATTCATCTCCATCCATTGGCCTGCCCGGATAGGTTGTTCTATGGAATGGATATCCAATTTGGCTAAGCGTGATAGTTTACCCAATGCATCGGCCGGTGAAAAAGCGCCATTAGCATCTACTCGCAATTCTATTTCCTGTGATGAAAAATGTGTTCGTATGTGTTGGAGTAATTCCAGTTCTTCTTCAAAGCGAATAGCTCCGATTTTCAGCTTTACACAACGAAAACCAGTTTTGATTTTTGCTTCAATTTGTGAGAACATGGATGTGTAATCTCCCATCCATATTAATCCGTTAATTTGAATTCCTTTTTCCCCTTGTGAGAATGGTGTATGCCACAAAGCAAAGCTTTCTGCCGTAAAATGACGAAAAGCGGTTTCCAGCCCTAAAAGAATAGAGGGGTATTGTCGTAAATCCTCTGCATTAAATTCCCCTGTCTCTTCTATATTCTTGCAGATATTATACAGGCGCTCTTCATAATCAGATATAGCGTCACAACTTAAATCGGGGAGTGGGGCGCATTCTCCGATTCCCCATCTGCCGGGATGATCGGAAGAAGTTAACCAGATATACCAAACTTTGCGGGTACGATAGATGCCACGTGAAGTTCCGGCCGGCGTTTTAAAATTCAACAGACTGTTGACTATAAACAGACGCGGATTCTTTAATTCGATTCTATTATCGGTTCCCTTTTGCAAGGCTACTCTATTAATTGATTAAGGGAATTTTGGGTATTGTTTGAAATTGGGTTTGCGCTTTTCCAGAAAAGCCTGTTTGCCTTCCTGTGCCTCATCGGTCAGATAGTATAAAAGCGTAGCATCACCAGCTAGTTCCTGTATACCTGCTTGTCCATCGAGTTCTGCATTCAGTCCGGCTTTAATCATCCGCAAAGCCAACGGACTCAATAGCATCATTTCTTCAGCCCATTGCACATATTCATCTTCTAACTGTGTCAACGGAACTACTTTATTAACCAGTCCCATATCCAAGGCCTCCTGCGCATTATACTGTCTGCAAAGAAACCATATTTCACGGGCTTTTTTCTGTCCGACAATCCGGGCCAGGTAAGAAGAACCAAAACCGGCGTCAAAACTACCGACACGAGGACCTGTCTGTCCGAATATAGCGTTTTCCGAAGCGATCGATAAATCACATACGACATGCAAAACATGTCCACCACCAATCGCATAGCCATTAACGGCTGCAATAACAGGTTTGGGTATAGAACGGATTTGCTTTTGCACATCCAATACACTTAAACGAGGAATGCCATCTTTACCAATATATCCGCCTCTTCCTTTTACGTTCTGATCGCCACCGGAGCAAAAAGCTTTGTCGCCGGCACCTGTTAATACCACAACATTAATGTCCTGGTTTTCGCGACAAATAATTAGGGCATCACTCATTTCTCCTGTCGTTGTCGGAGTAAATGCATTCCGATAACGGGGACGATTAATCGTTATACGCGCAATTCCGTTATAATAATCTAACAGGATATCTTCGTATTCTTTTATGGTAGTCCATTCTCTTTTTGCAGTCATATCGCTTTTATTTTTGTTTCAGTGAATGAAAATAATCCTTTAACAAACAAACATCTTCTTCTTTATCGGTAAAAACTTCTAAAAACATTGGTTGTTCAGCCTCTTCCGGTTGTGTGAAAGTAGCCATAGCTTCAGCAAGTTCCTCTGCATTGTGAGCGCTCAGATAAAGGAAGTTGCGCTCTTTTACCCATCCAGCTGCTGATGCTTGATGAGGGGCGGTTACGAAACGACGGGTTGTCTCATTCATAGTAAATCCGGGGATCGACTGGAATATTTCTCCACCGCCATTGTTTGTCATCAGAATACGAACATTGTTCCTGATACAACTGCTCCACAAGGCATTCATGTCGTAAAAGAAACTTAAATCTCCAATGGCAATAAAATTGATTTTATCCGAAGAATAAGCATAACCTAAGGCGGTAGACAAAGAACCATCTATACCGGCAGTTCCACGATTACTACAAACCTCCACTGTCTCAGCTAAAGGAAATAATTGCGCATACCGAATGGTAGAGCTATTTCCTAAATGTAAGGTGGAAACCTCCGGAATAAATTTCATTAAGGTGCCAATTGCCAACATGGCAGAATAAGAAAACTCAGGCGTTGGAAGTGCTTTGGATAATTGTTCCCAAGCGATCGGATATTGTGTTGGTTTATTTTCTATCAGGAAGGCGATCTTTTCCATGAACTCAAACGGGTCCATCTCGATAATGGTTGTCACTGAACCATATAAATCCATAACCTCACCATCCAGTGATACATGCCAGTGCTCTTTTGGTGGATACTCACGTAGGTACTTTTTCAATCGTTTGGAAACGATATGGCCACCATATGTAATTACCAACTCAGGCCTTAATTTTTCTTTCTGTTCTTCCTCTAAGGAATAAAGAATCGCATCGAAATTCTTAATCGGCATACCCGGAATAGTCCGGTTACTCGTATGCTCCGTAAACCAGGTGAAAAATTTATAAAGTTGCTTGCCTGCTCTTTTTTCAAACAAATAAATAAGCATCATTTGTCCGACAACCATCATCCGCTTATTATATTTATTTAGCTTAGCGATCAGGTCGTCATAGTTTTTATCATAAGCATTCAGTCCCTTGTAACGAGTGATAACCCTTGATGGGGGCATCTCCTCTGTTGTAAAACCAAATAAAGGTTCAGCCAGGGGCACATTGATATGTACTGGCCCTTTTCCATGGTGATTTAACTCCAACAAGGCTTCATTTATCAACCGGTTACAGTACCATAATTCCTCTTCGGTATTCACATCGGGTAGATTAACCGATTTTCGTACAAGAGAACCGAATACTCCGGATTGTGGAACGGTCTGTCCATCCATCTGACCAATCCAGGCTTGTGGACGATCTGCTGAAATAACGACTAATGGTACTTGTTGATAAAAAGCCTCTGCCACTGCTGGATGCATATTGAGTAAGGCCGTTCCCGATGTGCAAACAACAGCTGCAGGTTTACCACCATGCAAGGCCAATCCTAAGGCAAAGAAGGCAGCACCCCGTTCATCGGTTATGGAATGACAGGTGAAAAAAGAATGGTTTGCTAATGTTTGTACTATCGGCGCATTTCTGCTTCCGGGACATAATACGATATTGCTAATGCCATGTTCAATCAGTAAAGAGACTAATTGAAGAATATTTTTCTTGTCGGAATACATAATTATCTGTTTTTTATTTATTCATGCTTTTACTATTAAAGAAGTCATCTCTCCTTTCGCTCGTTAGAAGTCAAGAGGTTATAACTCTTCAAACTATCAATGCCTGCATGGTTGCCATCTTATCTTCTATCTCCATCCATTCATCTTCTAAAACGGATGAAGCCAGTAAACCACCACCGGCATATAATGTTAAATGTTTTTCTTCAATCTGCATGCAACGAAGATTAACATAAATATCACTTTTCTCTTCCGGATTTAAAATGCCAATAAAGCCGGAATAATAACGTCGATTATACCCTTCATTATCCAAGATGAAACGATATGCACTATCTTTAGGGAGCCCACACACCGCAGGTGTCGGATGCAACACAGCCAATAAATCTCCTAAGGTTTGATTATCCGGCAACATAAACCGGAAATCACTCTTCAAATGTGATAACTCTCCGGCTCTGATGGCATAAGCTTCCGTTTCTTCTACTACAATACCAAAATTGGCTAATTGTGTTCGTATATAATCAACTACGAATTGTTGCTCTTTACGATTTTTCTCATCCCATATCTCTGGGATTTTTCCTTGTTGCAATGGTTGCGTTCCGGCTAATGCAACTGTATGCCATTCTTTTCCGCTACCCGATAACAAGATTTCAGGAGTACTCCCTAGCCAAAAACCAGTCTGAGGCGTATAGTAAAGAAAGACATATGAACGTATATACCTTTTACAGGCCTTTAAAAACACATCGGTCAGTGAAAACTTACCAGGTAAATCAAAAGAAGAACTTCGTGATAGCACAAGTTTGTCAAACTCTTTATCTCTTAATGGCTTAATAAATTTTTCAAACCGATGCCTATAATCAAGCGATACCTCTTTTTGAGGAAAGATTTTGGGGTATTCTTCATCCGGTATTTCATCAAATGTATATGCTGTAACCTTACCTTTTATTAATAAAACAGGATATTCGTCCGTAATTTGAAAAGGAACGATTACAAAACCTTCATTTTCATTAAGTGCACTCAGTGAATCAAAACAATTGACTTCATGACCAGTTTGTTCTATTAGCTTTATTACATTTTCCCCGGGTATCCGAAATACGGCAAAACTCTTTTTGCCTGTTATCAATCCTTCAATATGTTCTCTTAATTCTTCCGGAATCATCGTTTTTTCAGTACACTATTTACCACTCTTACAGAAGAAACTAATTTGTCGGTTGATGTATAAATATTGACATCCCATACATGCGAAGAACGTCCTTTATGAATGACAGTTCCTACTGCACGTACCGTATCTCCTTCATACGCCGATGACATATGATTTCCGCTTACCTGCATACCTACTACCACTTCATCCGGTTGGCACAATATCATCGAACCCAGGCCGGCTACTGTTTCAGCTAAAGCCAGTGTGGCGCCACCATGTAGAATACCGAACGGTTGCCTGGTACGTACATCTACCGGCATAGTTGCCTCTACGCGTTCCTGATCTGCATAGGTGTATTGAATGCCTAGATTGCCCATCAAGGCGTGCTTTGCTCTTGCATTCAGTTCATCCAACGGGATTTTTGCCGAACGAATTTCTTCAATGATCATTTCCTCAACCACCACGGCAACACCATCTTCTTCATTGGAATGGGTGGTTAAATCCGTGCATCTTTTTACGGCCTGTTCAGCATTTCCCATTGCAATACCTGTTCCTGCTAATTGCAGCATCGGGATATCACAAACTCCGTCTCCAATGGCTATGACTTCATCGGGATTTACTTTCAACTTGTCTATCAAGACGCCTAATGTATTCCCTTTATTGATGAATCCCGGAACAAATTCCAGAAAATAAGTCTCCGAAGGAAACACATCCAATACCCCTGCCAATCGGAGTCTTTCCCGTTTTTCAATCGCCGCAAGTTGCTGTTCATCATCACTAACGATTACACATTTACACGGACTGAAATCAACATATTCATCAAACTTGTCTACACCGACAATCTCCATATTATTCAATTCAGCCTCCGCAATAATATGTTCATTCTGGGGAGTGGTGGTTATGATTTTATTTTTCTGATAAGTAAAAATAGGCAATCCGTTTTTGACGGCTCTGTGCGTAAGATTGGGAATCATTTGTGGATCTATCCGCTTTTCAAACATAAGCTTGTTTGCTTGCAAATCAAATATTTGTCCTCCGTTATAGGACATAACATATCCACCGTATTTGCTTAGTTCCAACTTCTCAGCTATTGGCATTACGCCATATGTAGGACGTCCCGATGCCAATACGATACGTATGCCCATCTGCTGTACTTTTGTCAGAGCAGACATGGTACGTTTGGTTATTTCTTTTGCTTCATTTAATAAAGTCCCGTCAATATCCAGAACTAATAATTTATACTTCATGATGTCTTGTTTTTGGTTTGAATAATCATTCTTTTTGATCAATCCAATGATTCTATTTCATGCAGCCATTGAGTTGCCACGGCATCACTTGGCATACGCCAGTCGCCACGAGGCGAAAGACTGATCGTCCCAACCTTCGGCCCGTCAGGCAAACAGTTACGCTTAAACTGCTGCTGGAAAAATCTACGGAAGAAAACATATAGCCACTTCTTAACAAAGGCTGGTTCGTATACATTTTCAAACGCTGTTTTAGCTAAAAAATAAATTTTAGACGGAGTAGTTCCGAAACGTATAAAATGATACAGAAAGAAGTCATGTAATTCGTAAGGTCCTACTAAATCCTCTGTTTTCTGTGTGATATTACCCCTGCTGTCAGCAGGAGTTAGTTCCGGACTGATAGGCGTATTCGCAATATCTATCAAAGTATCTCTCGAGACTCCCTCAACTTTATTCTTGGCAATCCATTCCACAAGATATTTAACCAATGTCTTAGGAATACTGCCGTTCACACTATACATTGACATATGATCGCCATTGAATGTAGCCCATCCCAATGCCAGCTCGGAAAGATCTCCGGTACCAATAACCAAACCGTTTTCCTGATTAGCAACATCCATCAGTATCTGCGTACGTTCACGTGCCTGGCTGTTTTCATACGTAACATCATGATTGTTGCTGTCATGACCTATATCTTTGAAATGCTGAATACAGGCATCCTTAATTGATATCTCACGGAAAGTTATGCCCAAAGATTGTATTAGCTGAACAGCATTTGAATATGTACGGTCAGTCGTCCCAAATCCGGGCATGGTTATTCCGATAATTTGCTTACGTGATATACCTAAAAGATCGAATGTCATAGCTGTAACCAATAAGGCCAAGGTAGAATCCAAACCTCCGGATATTCCGATTACAGCTGTTTTTACTCCCGTATGTTCGATTCGTCTTGCCAGACCTAACATCTGAATACGAATAATCTCCTCACATCTTTCTGCTAAGTCAGCACCTGTTGGAATAAAAGGGTGAGCGATGATCGGACGCGTTAATTTAAACGGAACATCTGTCTTGGGTAATTCGAAGAACACTTGCCGGGTCTCTTCCGGTAAGAATAATTTACCGCCTTTCATAAAACTATTGCTGACACGGCGCTCATGCATCAGATTCTGAATATCTATTTCACTAACGATAAGCTGTTCTTCCGTTGTCAGTCGTTCAGACTCTTTTAATATCGTACTGTTTTCCGCGATAATACAACTTCCTGCAAAAACCAGATCCGTCGTTGACTCGCCATAGCCGGAAGAGGCATAGACATAGCCAGATATACAACGTCCGGATTGTTGTGCTACCAACTGTTTCCGATAGGAATGTTTTCCCGTTAATTCATTACTCGCAGATATATTTAAGATGATATTCGCCCCTAACATAGCCAGTTGGGAACTGGGAGGGACCGGAACCCACAAGTCTTCGCATATTTCAATACCAACAGCGATCTCTCCGGCAGTAAACATCAACAGATTATCTAACGGATAGTATTTGTTGCCGATCAAAACAGTCTGATCACGCAACTCTAACGCAGAGGTAAACCAACGCTCTTCCTGAAATTCTTTATAATTAGAAAGATATGTTTTCGGCACTACGCCAAGAATCTCTCCTTTGCAGAAGATAACTGCCGTATTTAGCAACCTATTGTCAGTCATTAGAGGCATACCGACAACCGTAAACAAATCCAGATCTTTTGTCTTTTCAACCAACTGCAATAACGCCTGCTCCGCATTCCGTAGCAAAGTATGCTGCATGAATAAATCCATACAGGTATAACCGGTTATAGACATTTCAGGAAAAGCGATCATCTGGACACCTTGAAGAGATGCTTTTCGCATCAATACTTCAATTCGTTGTATATTATAGATACAATCGGCTACCTGTACATGAGGAGAGGCAGCGGCCACTTTTACGAATCCGTAGTTCATATAACGTCACGTTTATTAGAATTCAAAGATAAAGCTTTCTTGGAAAAGAAACTATAAAATAGAGCGCAATCGACAGGGGAATCAACGAATTGTAACTTTACAGGCAGCAAAGCGTCAAAAGGAAAATGTTTTACTAAAAAATGAGCGTATATGTCAAATCGTATTTTAAGCAGATTTTTTCTGATCCTGTTCTGTGTATTAACAACAAGTCTTTTATTTTCCCATGCGGAGACAAAACAACCTATTGATCTGCAGAAAATAGATCAATACCTTCAGACCAAATATGAAAAAGGAAACATTCCGGGTTTTGCCGTTGCCATTGTTGATAGTGAAGCAGTATTATTTTCAAAAGGGTATGGAAAAAACAGCGATAATCAAGCAATAACCGAAGATACTCCTTTCGCTATCGCCTCATTAAGTAAAGCTTTTACGGCTTTGTCTGTCATGCAATTAGTAGAAGCGGGTGAAATTAATTTGGACGATGATATCGGCAAGTATCTCCCGGTTCTTTCAGGAAAAGGAATCACTGTTCGGAACTTATTAAACCAAACCAGTGGTTTTTCGGACATCGTCTTTCCGGAAATGAAGCTCTATCACCAACCGGAGAATCTGGACGAAGCCATCAATCGCCTAAAAGATGTTCCTTTAGCTACTAAGCCCGGCGAAAAATACCGCTACCATAATCCCAACTACACCATTCTGGCCAAACTTGTTGAAATAGTTAGCGGAGAGAACTTTTCGGATTATTTACATCAACATATCTTTCAACCATTGCACATGAACCATACGGCAGACAGAGCATTCACCGATAACTTCTATCAAATAGACCATCTCCCTCTGCCGCAAGGATACAACTTCATCCTGGGCTATCCCGTTCAGCTAAAAGAACCGGAATGGTTCGTTGAAGGATCAGCCGGAATGCTCTCTTCCGCCGCCGACATGGCCAACTGGATGAAGCTCTTTCTGAACGAAGGCGTTTACGGAAGCGACACCCTCTTGAGCCGCGCAGGTATTCAGCAAATGCTAACGCCACCCGCCACGAACCCCTATTATGGAATGGGTTGGGCTTTACAACCCAATGGCGACATCAGTCATAACGGAATGCTTTGGACAAGTCAGTCTGAATTATTGATCTTAAAGGAAAAAGGCTATGGTATCATTGTCCTTTTCAACAGCGGATTAAACATTTTTGAAAACTACAACTCTTTCATTACCGGAATTTCGGACATACTGCATGAACGAGAACCCGCCACCCCCTCTTTTCCGACCTATTGGCCTGAACTACTAATCGCTCTATTCCTACTCTTATCCGTATGCCTGTCCCTTCGGCAGCATAAAAGGATAGACAAATGGGAGAGGAGATACCAATCTAAATTCAGGTTCTGGCTCCGGATAACAGGGATGCTTATCCCCTTGATTTTACTGCTACTGCTTCCTCAGACGGTTCCCTTCCTGTCGGGACGTGTACTAAACTGGGAACGTACGTTTTGGACGATGTCAAGTATAGTCGTTTTATTAGGAGGAGTATCTTTACTGAATATCGGACTTATCGCAAAAATATTCTCGGTTGTCTTTAAGAAGAGATAAAACCAAAAAGAGGCTGTTCAACCGAACAGCCTCTTTCATCTTTATCTGAAAATCTTTTTAAAGTCGTCAGCTATTTAATACGGAAGTCCTTCAACCGCTGCAATGCCCGGAAGCGTTTTCCCTTCGATCGCCTCTAATAAAGCACCACCACCTGTAGACACATAAGAAACCTTGTCAGCCATGCCGAATTTGTTTACACACGCTACAGAGTCGCCACCACCAACAAGTGAGAAAGCGCCGTTCTTTGTAGCTTCTACGATAGCTTCGCCTACAGAACGAGAACCATGTGTGAAGTTCTCAAATTCAAATACGCCGGTTGGTCCGTTCCAAAGGATAGTCTTCGAATTTTTGATTACTTCGGCATAAATTTTTTCCGTTTCCGGACCGATATCCAAACCTTCCCAACCATCAGGAATTTCGCTCACCTTAGCGAAATCGGTCTTCGCATCATTGCTGAAAGAGTCGGCAATTTTAGCATCCACCGCCAACACCAGATTCACGTTGTTCTCTTTCGCTTTTTTCATCAGGTCAAGTGCCAGATCTAACTTGTCGTTTTCAACGATTGAGTTACCAATCTTTCCGCCCTGTGCCTTGGTGAATGTATAGGTCATACCACCTGTAATGATCAGGTTGTCTACTTTGCCCAACAGGTTCTCAATGATTTCAATTTTAGAAGAAACTTTTGATCCACCCATAATTGCGGTAAACGGACGAGCGATATCTTTCATCACCTTCTCAACCGCCTTAACCTCTTTCTCCATCAGATAGCCAAACATCTTATGATCGGCATCGAAATAGTCCGCCATAATGGCCGTAGAGGCATGGGCACGGTGAGCCGTACCAAATGCATCATTTACATAACAATCAGCATACGAAGCCAATGTCTTTGCAAAATCTTTTTGTTTTTCTTTCAGTGCTTTCTTAGCTGCTTTCTTTTCTTCGTCGGAAGCATCTTCTGCTAAACCTCTTGGTTTGCCCTCTTCTTCAGCATAGAAGCGAAGGTTTTCAAGTAATAAGGCTTCGCCTGCTTGTAGAGCTGCAGCTTTCAGGGCTGCCTCTTCGCCGATACAATCATTTGCGAATTGAACGTCAACGCCTAATAATTCGGATAAATGTCCTAAGATATGTTTCAGGGAAAATTTATCAGCTACGCCTTTCGGACGTCCTAAGTGTGAACCAATAATTACACTGCCTCCGTCGCCGATGATCTTTTTCAGCGTAGGAAGAGCGGCACGCATACGTGTGTCGTCAGTAATTTTGAAATTCTCGTCTAACGGAACATTAAAGTCAACTCTAACAAATGCCTTTTTGCCGGCGAAATTAAATTTGTCAATGCTTTGCATAACTTTTCGATTTATTTTAATGATGATATAAAGCTTAAAAACGCGATTGCAAATTTACACAAATTATTTCTTTCCCGTACCTGTTTTCAGAATTATTAAACCAATTTGAAACGTAAGCGCAATCGTCCGTCCGCATAATCGTAAGTAAGCATTTTAAAATGCCCGATTTCAGACGTATTCCCGACGTGTGCGCCGATACAGGCACAGACATCATAATCTCCAACGCGCACTATCCGAAGCGTTTCGCTTACCCCCTCCGGCAGTTTATTCAAATCAACAATCGAAGCGGCATCACTCATCGGCATAAATTCAATGCTGACCGGAAGATGCCGGTCGATCACTGCATTAATCCGGCGTTCCACCTCTTCCATCTGTTCTGCCGTGGGCGCTTCCGGCAGGAGGTAGTCGCATTTGCTCTTCTTCCGTTCGATATGCGCGTTCATCGAGCGCGGGCAACCAAACATCCGCACCATCGTTTGATTCAAAATGTGCTCGGCCGTATGCATCGGCGGGTATTCCGCTTTATTATGTTCGTTCAGCGGGGCTTTCTGTTCCATAGGGTGTTTTTTCAGTGGATGATTATAGAGTAAAAAAAAGTTTTAATAAAAAAATAAACGCTTTTTATTCTTATTCTGCTTTATGATTGAAAGCAGAATATGGGCAACAAAGATAAATAATGTATGAATAATCTCTGGTTCTCAGAACAAAATAATTATTCTTTTGTTATTAGTCTGAAATGAATTCGAACGGTTAATTTTATTTAGTAATATGGTGAGGAGAACGAATAAACGGTCAGCTTTGACTCTTATTAAGGTAAATCTTAAGCATTTGGGATATGACGAACTTAATGATGTCATTGAATGGGCGTTAAAGCATCGAAAAGAAAGGTTAGGGGAGGAGGAACTCCGATTAATTAAACAAAAAGAGACACTGGAACAGAAATTAAAGCATCTGAATGAATTAGACCAGAAAGAAAATGAGTTTTGAATAAAATGTCTTTCCCGACATTTTATAAAAAAGAGGTCATTCAATTAATTTTGAGTGGCCTCTTTTTTTTGCGGGAGGTTTCCGCAGCGCTCGGGGAGCTCTATTCCTTCGGCGAGAAGATTTCCGAGTGCTCGGAGGGGTCTATTCCTTCGGCGAGAAGATTTCCGAGTGCTCGGGGAGGTCTATTCTTTCGGCGAGAAGATTTCCAAGCGCTCGGAGAGGTCTATTCCTTCGGCGAGAAGATTTCCGAATGCTCGGAGAACTTCAAAACTTTCGGCGAGAAGACTTCCAAGTGCTCGGAGAGGTCTATTCCTTCGGCGAGAAGACTTCCGAGCGCTCGGAAAGCTTCAAAACTTTCGGCGAGAGGTTTCCGCAGCGCGTGGAAGTCCTATTTTTTTATTTTTTCAGCATAAAAAATAGATAATAGGGATAAAGGGCAAAAAATGACCGTGAAATTCTTCTCCTTTGATTCACCGGAATAAAGATTGTTGTATGAAGGAAATATTTACCTTTGTCCATTCAAAACATTAATTATTCAATATAAGGATTATGTCAGTTGCAAAACGTGATTTGGAAAACAGAAAGGTGACCACACATCGCCTGATGGAAATGAAGCAGCGTGGAGAGAAAATATCTATGCTTACTGCTTACGATTATTCAATGGCCAAGCTGATCGATGAGGCGGGTATGGATGTTATCCTCGTTGGCGATTCTGCTTCGAATGTAATGGTGGGTAATACAACGACATTGCCTATTACGTTGGATCAGATGATTTATCATGGTCAATCGGTGATGAACGCCGTGAAACGTGCGCTTGTGGTTGTTGACCTCCCTTTTGGTACGTATCAGGGTAATTCTATGGAAGCGATCAAGTCGGCAATCCGTGTGATGAAAGAAACCGGTGCCGATTGTCTGAAGATTGAGGGGGGTATCGAAATCAAAGAGTCGATTGAACGGATTCTATCTGCGGGCATTCCAATTATGGGGCATTTGGGTTTGACTCCTCAGTCGATCAACAAATTCGGGACCTATACCGTTCGTGCAAAAGAGGAGGCAGAGGCGCAGAAGCTGATTAGTGATGCCCGTATGCTGGAGGAAGTAGGCTGTTTTGCAGTTGTGCTTGAGAAGATTCCGGCGAAATTAGCGGCACAGGTAACTGCGGAGCTGACGATTCCGGTGATAGGCATCGGTGCCGGTAGCGGGTGCGACGGTCAGGTGTTGGTTATGCACGATATGCTGGGACTGACGCAAGGTTTTTCTCCACGTTTCCTCCGCCGTTATGCTAATCTTGGCGAAGAGATAACCAGTGCTGTCCAGATGTATATTGAGGATGTGAAAAGAGGGGATTTCCCGAACGAGAAAGAGTCTTATTGATTCAGAAGATATTTAGTATATGTAAAGAGATGTTCACCGTGAGCATCTCTTTTTTTTTGTATATTTGGAGGGGAAAACCACATCGCCATGAATAAATATGCATCTATATTACTTCTGCTGCCGGTAATATGTGCGGCATTTTCCTGCATGGGATATCATTATGCGTTTCATGTAGGAGTGCCCGTTTCGTGCAGCCTGATAGTTGGGCTGTTTCATGATCGGGGAATAGGGCGTACTTTATGGTTTATCGTCTTATCCTTTCTTGTTTCGATCGGCGGGGACTGGATGCTTCGTACGCGAGGAGTGGACGGTATGCGTTTTATTTATGGTATCGGATTATATTTTATTTCGCATGTATGCTATCTAATATTTTGCCTGAAGAACGGAAAGATTAATCGCCTTTTCTTATCTCTTCTGTTGGTAGTCTATCTTCCGTTCTTTGTCTGGTGTTTGATGCCGGCAATACCTGACAGGTTGTTGTTAGTATCCGTATTTTTTTACCTGATAATATCATGCGTATCATTGGCGGCTGCATTCGGGCTGCGGTTATCAAACGTGTCCCGATACCTGTTTACCGTAGGGATCGGCTGTTTGGTCTTCTCTGATACGTTGATTGCTTTTAAGGAGTTTCTCCACATCGGCTCGCATTATTATTTAATGTTTCCCGCCTTCTACGCTTCACAAATTCTCATCACAGCCGCCCTCATACGTGCCAAATAAAAGAGGCGCCTGATGTAGACGCCTCTTGGTTGTGTTTTAATTCATTAGTCTTTATAAACGCCTTCGCGTGATAAAGGTTTATCAAGGTTGGCGATTCCTAAAGCGATGATTGCGGTGGCGGTGGCGGTATGTTCCTGGTATTCGGGAATGTTTTTGGTGTATAGATCACGCTCGGTATGCCAGATTTCGCCATAATTGAAGTCGTATCCTTTGAAATCAACCAGATCAAAGCCGATGGTGGGTACGCCTTCGACGGCGAAGACGGTTCCGTCATGGCTGGCCGGTACTCTCGGACGATTGCGGGGCTCTTTCTGCAGAATGACTTCAAAGGGGTAATCTTCGCGTATCTGCTTGATTGGCGCGCAGATCTTCACCATATCGTCATACCACGATTGCGGTACGGTGATGCTTACCGGAGGCAGCGGACCACCATCCCGATTAAATAGGTTGATGATCTTGGGCAGTTTGGAGGGGTTTCCTTTCACCCAGGCCTTTGCGCCTAACAATCCGAACTCCTCGGCCGCGAAAGCGATGAAGAGGATGGTGCGTTTGGGTTTCGCTCCTGAAAGTGCGATCATGCGTGCGGTTTCCATCATGGGGCCGATGCCTGTACCGCAGTCTATTCCGCCTGTGGCTACGTCAAACGCGTCCAGATGGCCACTGATTATGACGTATTCATCCGGAAATTCTGTTCCCTTTATCATTCCGACAACGCTGTGGTATTTAATCGGACCGAGACGGAAGTGGTTGCGGATGTCAAACTCCAACCAGAACTCACGACGCTCTTTCACCATTTGTTCGACAACGGCGAATTGATGTTCGTTGAGTTTAATATCCGGCAGCTCCGGCAAATTGTCGAAATTCGTATCCGGCATTTCGTTCAGCATCTTGCGGTCGTATAATGCCCGGATGGGTACGGCTGCTGATTGTACAAAACCTAAGACGCCGGCTTCGGCCATTTCTTTATAGAACAGGCCCGGGAATTCGCGGAGGGGCTTTTGTGGTTTTTGTTCGCCACCGGCACTGTTTGCGCGTTGTATTTCCCGGTTTTCCTGAATGATTTTTTCGTTTTCTGCTTTAACGGCAGCGCGTATGGAGTCTCCCGAAGGCGAACGGTCGATTGGCCATCCGGTATTTGTTCCGGTGATAAGGACCCAGGCTCCTTTCATCTTGCCTTTTATGCGATCGAATTCGGCCTGTGTTTTAGGTTCCATAACGACGTGTCCTCTTTGCAGACCTTTTGTGCCTGAGGTGTAAGAGGGCGTGGCAAAATGCAGGTTCATGCTGTTGTCGCCGCCTATTAATCGTCCGAACCACGGACCGCGGTTAAATCCGACAGGGACGCTACCGGCTTCCGGTTGTTCTACTTCCAGTCCCCATTTCTTGAACTCACGGGCCATCCATTCGGCGGCGTTCTCGTAGGCGTTGGAGCCCACTAATCTACCTCCGAAGCGGTTGGTGAGTATGTCCAGGTGGTGCATGGTTTGATTGTCTGTTTGTCCCATTTCGATGATTTTACGAACGGCAGACTCTTGTGCGGATAGGTGCATGGTTAGGACACAACAAACAATAACCATGCTGGTTAAGAATGATTTTTTCATAAACTTATGACTATAGTGTTTTACATATTTTTGCGAAGATACGGAGAATCTCGCAAAGATAAATAGAATCAGAAGGAATAGAGTAGGTGATTGGGAGTTAGAATCCTTAACTCTTTCTTTATGAATACTTACTCCGGTATCGGCAATCCGCGTTGGCGGAGAAATGATAGTTTATCCCAATATCCTCTTTGAAATATAATCTTTCCGTCGATGATATGAAAGAAACCGCAACCCCGTAACCCCAGCGGGTCGCGCCATTCGAGTATAGCCCACTCGCCGTCCTCGAACAGGTTTTCAGGGATACATACCATTTCAGCCATAGCAAATTCGGACTGAAACATTTCCCGAATCGCCTCTTTTCCGGTAACCGGTTCGTTAGCTACCTGATGGTTGACGGCCATTTCGTGATAGAGTTCGGCAATACCTTCGGCATCGCCTTCGTTGAAAAGTGCTATCCACTTCTCCAACACTTTTTTAGGGGATCTACTCATGGTTATACTTTTTATTATTTATCTTTCAGCCGAAATGATGAGCATCATCGGACGGCGTAATTCTTCTTCCATTTCCGGGTATTCTGCCAACATCTCTTCGCTCGGCTCCGGTTCTATTATTTCGTTGATTTTAAAACCTTGTTTAAGCAGCGTATTGATATAGCTTGTCAAGGTCCTGTGGTATTTAGTCAGTTTTTCGCCTAAAAACAGGGCTTCCCGTTTCCCTTCTTTGAAGTAGTTGTCAACCGGCCAGTGGCGTTTTTCGCCGGCCTCTCCATAAATCCAGTCTTGATTGCCGAATGCGGTAAAAACCGGATGCTCAACAGAAAAGAGGAAGTATCCTTTGGGCTTGAGCCAAGTATAAACATTCCGGCTGATAGTTTCGAATGATTCGATATAATGGAATGTCAGCGAGCTTAATACGATGTCAAATTGACCGGCGGGATAATCTACATCCTCGAGGGCTTTTTTTACGTATTCAATTCCTTTAAGGTTATTGATTTTCCGGGCTTTTTCAAGCATCTTTTCGGAAATATCCACGCCGACAACCGACTTTGCGCCGTTTTCGATCGCATACCGGCAGTGCCAACCGAATCCGCAGCCTAAATCAAGAATATCTTTCCCTGTAAAATCAGGCAGCATACCTCTAAGCACGTGCCATTCGCCTGCGCCGGCAAGCCCTTTTTGTGAGCGATTCATCTTTTCGTATTGCTCGAAAAAAGCGGAGTCGTCGTATTTATTTTCTTTCATTGTGGTTATATTTTCTTTATCATCTCGTATTGTTTCCCTGACAACTTAATATTCTTCGCCTTTAGAAAATCAACAATTGAGCTGCAGGAAATATCAGTATTTAGCAATTTCGTTTTTGTAGTCTTATTGTTTTTGCTCGCTTCGTAAAGTAACAATGAAGCGATTCTTTTCCTCCTAAATGGTTTATCGACGGCAATTTGTGTAATATCTCCCGACTTAGGTTCAAACACACAATACCCCACAAGCTTTCCTTCAACAAATGCACCCAGACTGATAAAATCTTCGTTTGCTCTCTGGATTGACTCAAAACTATTCTGTCACGAGGGATAGAAATCCCAGAAATCAGAAACAAAATGGTGTTGTCCCAGGTCTATTCTTTCAATAGAACAAGGAATTTTGGTATTTATGACTTCGTTATTTATATCCTCATTTTTCCATATGAAATAATTGAATTCACGCGTTACTTCAAAGCCTATATTCCGATAAACGGAGACTGCTTTCGTGTTATGCTGCAGCACTTCTAAAAGATAATAACTGACACCAGCCTCTCTTAAATAAGGAATTGAATATTCAAATATCTTTGTTGCCAAACCTTGCCCTCTATATTCTTTTAATGTTCCTGTTCCTGTGTCGTAAGCCATTTTAAGTCCATTAAAATTTCCAATTCC
>JAJDIA010000139.1 GCA_030266465.1 Parabacteroides sp. OttesenSCG-928-G21
AGGGGGCAGAAGTCAGATAATCAGAATGATAAAGCCTATACAATATTTTGGTTACCGCGCCTCTTTCGCACAGGAAAACTACCTGACCAATGCTTCTGCCTTTGAAGCCTCTTCGGTTTGCATGATTCCGATGACGATTGTGACGGAACTCATCATGGGAAATCCGCAACTGGCCATGTTTTTTATCCGGCAACTATCCGTAGACCTGGGTGTCGCTGATGAACGAACCGTTAATCGTGGTAACAAAACAAACCATATCACCGTTACGCATACCAGCACTCAACCTATTTATATCGGCTTCCGGAATATAATAATAAGAACGGGCATTGATTTCTTTTTCTATTTCCTGTATCCGCGCGATTCGTTCCGGGAAGCCGTTTAACTGCTTATAACTCTCCGGATGAGTTGACATAAAATCAAGACGTAGCGGGTAAGGTTCTCCCCCTATTGCTGCCGTCACATCTTTTACAAGCCCTTTCCGCTGGTTTTCATAGATCCAGTCACTGGTGTAATGCAAACGGTCTGTATAGTCACCTATCTGCCCCTCACGATAACGCAATTGCCGAAGATGGTTGCAATAGGCTTCAAAAGAGCGGGCGTCTCCTTTTAATGTTCGTGTAAGCGCATAGACATTATCAACAAAGGTCGAACAATCGAACGCGCGAAGATTAACGACTAAGCCTTCCGGCTCCTGCTCAAGTGTTCCTCCAAGATAAGGCGTATCCAGAAAAAAACGGGCTGTTTCAAGTATTAAATCTTCAGTCGACAACGCACGTTTAGACTCCATGGCAGAGATAAAACGTTCAAATATGGCTTTATCTTCCGCTGTTACATAAACCGTTGCTTCTTGCTGTTGACTATTCAATGTACATGAAAAGCAAAAAAGAAAAAAAAGACTTAGGACTGCTGTTTTTTTCATTATTATATTTTCGCTTAAACTTTAGTATCTAAAAGTTCCTGTAACTTAACCAATTCATCCCGATACTGGGCAGCTTCTATAAAGTCCAGTTTTTTAGCAGCTTCGGTCATTTGTTTTTTCGTTCGTTCTATGGCCTTTTCCAGTTGTTGTTTATTCATAAGCTGCACCACCGGATCTGCGACCATATTAAATTCGGGTTCAATATAAGCATATGGTTCTGCAGATACTGGCTGCTTTTCTCCTAACATGGAAACACTTGTCTTCACAATCTGCCGCGGCATGATTCCATGCTTTTCATTATAGGCCAGTTGCTTTTCACGACGACGGGTAGTTTCCTCTATTGTCAATCGCATGCTCTCGGTGATCTTGTCCGCATAAAAAATAACCTTACCATGGATATTTCTTGCGGCACGTCCGGCGGTTTGGGTTAACGAGCGATGTGAACGGAGAAAACCTTCTTTATCCGCATCCAGAATAGCGACCAAAGAGACTTCGGGTAAATCCAATCCTTCACGCAATAGATTAACTCCGATCAAGACATCATAGACCCCATTCCTCAGATCATCCATGATACGGACACGCTCTAAAGTCTCCACGTCACTATGAATATAGGTACAGCGAACTCCCATGCGCTCCAGGTAAACTGTTAACTCTTCCGCCATACGCTTCGTTAATGTCGTAACCAATATACGTTCATTAACCGCTGCCCGCTGAGTTATCTCTTCCATTAAATCATCTATCTGATTTAAAGTAGGGCGGACGTCTATAATCGGATCTAACAATCCTGTCGGACGAATTAATTGATCTACAACAACACCTTCACTCTTTTCCAGCTCGAAATCAGCAGGAGTTGCACTTACGTAAATCGCCAACGGTGTAAGCGATTCAAATTCATCAAAAGTAAGCGGACGGTTATCTATGGCTGCCGGTAAACGAAATCCAAACTCCACCAGGTTCTTTTTTCGTGCAAAATCTCCTCCATGCATGGCACGTATCTGCGGAATAGTCACATGACTTTCATCTACCACCAATAGGAAATCATCCGGGAAATAATCCAACAGGCAGAAAGGACGCTCTCCGGCCTCCCGACCATCGAAATAACGGGAATAGTTCTCGATACCCGAACAATGTCCTAATTCGCGGATCATCTCCAAATCGAATGTAACTCGCTCATATAAGCGTTTTGCTTCAAATGGCTTTCCTATTTCTTTTAAATAATCGACCTGTTTTCCTAAATCCACATCTATCTGACTGATAGCGCGGTTTAATTGCGTCTGAGTAGTTACGAACAAATTGGTCGGATAAATATTCAGTTCATCCTGTTCGTCGATATCCTGGCCTGTCTGCGGATTAAAGGAGGAGATACGATCTATTTCATCATCCCAAAATTCTATTCGGTAAGCGACTCCGTCAAAAGATTCAACAGCCGGGAAAACATCTACCGTATCACCGTTTACGCGAAAAGAGCCACTGTTGAATTCTACTTTATTATTGATATATAACGAATCGACGAGCTGCCGAATCAAAATATCCCGATCCATCTTTAACCCTTTTTCCAGATAAATCACCTTTTCGGCAAAAGCATTCGGGTCTGCCATACCATAGAGGCAGGAGACCGAAGAAATGACAATAACATCTTTTCTGCCAGAAAGCAAAGAAGCCGTAGCCCTGAGTCGGAGCTTATCAATTTCATCATTAATGGCCAGGTCTTTTTCTATGTAAGTGTCCGTAGAGGGTAAATAGGCTTCCGGCTGGTAATAATCATAATAAGAAACAAAATATTCGACGGCATTATGGGGGAAAAATGACTTAAACTCACTATACAACTGAGCCGCCAGGGTTTTATTATGACTAAGAATTAAAGTAGGACGTTGTACCTCTTGAATCACATTAGCTATAGTAAAGGTCTTTCCTGAACCGGTAACACCTAAAAGCGTCTGAAAAGGCACATTGTTCCTTATCCCATCGGAAAGAGCAGCTATTGCTTCAGGTTGATCTCCGGTAGGACTAAAAGTCGACGATATTTCAAAATTCATAGAGAGGGATTATTCCACTGGTTTAGGCATAACCAACCATAGAATGATATAAACCAATACGCCTGCAAAAACAGTAAAAATACTCAATAACGCATAGCCGATACGAACTAATGTAGGGTCCCAACCAAAATAATCAGCGATCCCACCAC
>JAJDIA010000140.1 GCA_030266465.1 Parabacteroides sp. OttesenSCG-928-G21
GTGGAAAAAGGCGTTTTTGCTATGTCGACATAGCAAAAACAGTGTTTTTTCACGCTCTTTTGACCGAAATCGTCCGAATGCGAGTTTTTGAAAAAGGTCTTTTTCGTAAAAAGTGATAGTTAATTTGCGGTTTTACTGACAGAATGTCAATCCACCTCCATACACATTATATAGTCATTCATATAATACCCGTTTCCAATGTGATGATCACGTGTATCTACCTGGCGAAAGCCGATATGCTCATAAAAACCTAACGCCGAATTATCCCGGTTGACATACAGCATTACCTTAAACGGACCAGTATGAATCCCTTTCAGATACCGGACACCTTCTTCAAACATAAACCGCCCCATTCCGGTGCCTTGTTTCTCCGGCAAAGCGTATATTTTCTGGAAAATGTAGGTATCTTCTTCCTTCTTTTCGATGGAGATATAACCGGAAGGCGTTTCACCATCATATACGATAAAATACTGATGACCTAACTCGGTCATTTGATTGACAATACTCTCCGGAGCATACATCAAATCGAACATATAGTTTAATTGTTCGGGTGAAAGAATCGCTCCATAAGTGGGTCCCCAGACACGAGAAGCCAGATCGTGAATAAGTTGAGCGTCCTTGTTTTCTGCTTTTTTGATTGAGAACATTATTGTTTTAATTTTGACTAACAAAAGTAATATTTTTTTAAACTTATGATATTTTTTAGCTTGATTTCACATTTATTTGTATTGTAATTCATGGAAAAGAATAACTTTGTGGGCGTTTAACCTGAACTCTCGAGGAATCAATTAAAATTATATAATATCATGGACACTAAAATTCAGGAACTGACTGACAAAATCTACCGTGAAGGTGTTGAAAAAGGTAATGAAGAGGCTGCTCGCATAATTGCGGAAGCTAATAATCAGAAAGACTCTATTATTGCTGCTGCAGAAGCAGAGGCAAAACGTATTGCATCCGCAGCAGAAAAAGATGCTGCCGAATTGAAAAAGAATACGGAATCAGAAATGAAGCTGTTTGCATCTCAATCAATAGAAGCTCTGAAAAGTGAAATCATTAATCTGATCACAGGTCAAATCACTTCGGAAAATGTAAAACCTGTTGTTGCTGATAAAGCCTTCATGCAAAAAGTAATCCTTTCTATCGCTACGGAATGGGCTAAAAATGGCGCCCTGACAATTCAGGCTGCCGAAGCAGATGAACTTGCCAAATATTTCGAAAGCAATGCGAAAGATTTACTTAACAAAGGCGTTAAGATAGAAAAAGCAGACTCAAAAGAAACCGCATTTGCCATCGCTCCTGCTGATGGTTCTTTTAAAGTTACATTCGGAGAAGAAGAATTCATGGAGTTCTTCAAAGAATTCTTGCGTCCTAAGTTGATCGAAATGCTGTTCTGATATGAGTAAGTACTATTGCTTAGTAGCGGGACTTCCTAATATCTCGTTAGACGACAGCAAAGTACCTTTCACCATCTCCGATTTCCGGGCTGAACTGGAAGGTATACTTACTTCGTCTGACAAAAAGCTGATCGATTTGTTCTTTCTGAAATTTGACAACAAAAATCTGATCGAACAATTGCTTCACCCGGATTACGACCCGGATGAAAGAGGAAGTATCACGTATGACGAATTCATGGCTTTATTCAAAGCCCTTAAAAAAGGGAAAAAGCCACCTAAAAATGAAAAGATCCCCTCTTACTTTGTTGAATTCTTCAAATTGTATATCAAGGAAGAAGGCACAGACGAAGAAGACGGAGTAGATAGAGAAGAAGATGAGGAAGACGATGAAAACGCTATCCCTCATCCAATATCCTGGGAAGACAGACTGTCAGGTCTTTATTATGCCTATGCCATGAAATGCAGAAATGGCTTTTTTGCCCAGTGGTATGAATTGAATCTTAACATTAATAATATACTTACTGCCATTACGGCAAAAAAGTATGGCCTGAATAAAACGGACTATATTGTAGGCGATAATGCGATCGCCCAGCTATTGCGCACTTCCAATGCGAAAGATTTCGACATAGGTGATTCTCTTGAATACCTACCTGACTTGCAGCGTATTGCTGAAGAAGCAGACCTCTATGTGCGTGAAAAGAAAATAGACCAATTAAAGTGGGAATGGCTAGAAAATAATACGTTCTTTACGCCATTTGATATTGAAAGTGTGTTTGCATACCTGCTTAAAGTTGAAATGATCGAACGGTGGATGTTGCTCGACAAAGCCAAAGGAGAGAAAACTTTCCGTGAGCTGATAGGAGCAATGAAGAAAGGCAGTGATAATGCGTTGGAAGAATTTAAAAGAAACAATAAAAAATAATTATGGCTACGAAAGGAATAGTAAAAGGGATCGTATCCAACCTTGTAACCGTTGAGGTGGATGGACCGGTTTCTCAGAATGAAATTTGTTACATTTCCGTCGGGGGCGTAAAGCTGATGGCGGAGGTAATTAAAGTTATCGGACAAAATGCCTATGTGCAGGTGTTCGAAAGTACTCGTGGTATGCGCGTCGGTGACGAAGCGAATTTCGAAGGACACATGCTTGAGGTGACTTTAGGTCCGGGTATGCTCTCGCGCAACTATGATGGTCTGCAAAATGACCTGGATAAAATGGATGGTGTATTTCTGAAACGTGGGGATTACACTTATGCATTGAATAACGACACAAAATGGGATTTTAAACCTATCGCTAAAGCGGGCGACAAGGTAATCGCCGGTGATTGGTTGGGTGAAGTGGAAGAAAATTTCCAACCCCACAAAATCATGGTTCCTTTTACTTTTGAAGGAACATACACGGTAAAAAGTGTTGTCGGAGAAGGACAATATACAGTCATTGACACAATTGCTGTTATCACAGATGAAAGTGGCAAAGACATTGACATCAATATGATTCAGAAGTGGCCGGTAAAAAGAGCGATCACTTGTTATAAAGAAAAACCACGTCCATTCAAACTATTGGAAACTGGTGTTCGTACAATGGACACAATGAATCCGATCGTGGAAGGTGGTACCGGATTTATCCCCGGTCCGTTCGGTACAGGTAAGACCGTACTACAGCACGCGATATCCAAACAGGCGGAAGCCGATATCGTAATCATCGCA
>JAJDIA010000141.1 GCA_030266465.1 Parabacteroides sp. OttesenSCG-928-G21
AATAACCCTGCTTGTCCCAATAGCATAGCTTCTATCTGTGATTGGCTATTCCGTTGTTTTTGAATACAACGTAAAGGTAGGCTTTTCGCTAATCGTTCGAATGCATCACTGTTGATGCCAAAACCGAAATTCCGGGTCAGCAGAATGTAAAACACTTCATTCCAATCCTGGTTAAAGTTTTCTAAAAGTTGTGTGATATCATTTACCTTTCGCTCCATTCTTTCGGTCAACAGGAAGGCAAGCCAGGAATTAATATAAACCGACTCTATTTCAGGGATAAAAGAATGACACGGAAGGGCACGTTCCTTATGCAGAAGCCAATCTATATTCTTTCGAATGGCTTCAGGTACGGTTAAAATAAGTTGTGGGATATGCTCTCCGTTTGTTCGGGATATATCTTTGTCATACTCTTCTGTAATATGTAGAATAACAGAATCATAGTTCTTATCTTTGTGATGATTGTGGCGGAACCAATCCGATGATTTTTGATGTATTTCCACACTTCCGGCCCATAGCGTATCTCCTATTTTTAGTTTTGTGTTAAAAAAATCAGGACCGGCATCTTGATTAGGGAGCCCTACGTCAATGACGGTTACAGGGATATTGTTCGTAGTTCTCAGATTGGTAGCTGGATATAATTTATATTTCCAAACATAATGTAATAATCGTTCCATAATGTTTCACAGTTAAGATTCTTCATACAAATCTAATTCATTTTCTGTATATTTGCGACATTAAGCAGCGAAAACAGGTTTATTTTAGTCTAAATTTCAATTTCTACAACATGAAAATAGCAATAATAGGTTACGGCAGAATGGGTAAAACAATAGAGCAACTTGCTCTGCAACGGGGGCATGAAATAGTTTCCATTATAGATATAGACAATCGTGAAGATTTTGAGTCCGACGCATTCAAGAGTGCGGATGTGGCCATTGAATTTACTATTCCATCAACTGCCTATGCAAATTATATGAAATGCTTTGCAGCGGATGTGCCGGTGGTTTCGGGTACTACAGGCTGGCTTGAGCGGATGAATGAGATAAAGGAGATTTGCCAAAAGGAGAATAAAACACTCTTTTACGCATCCAATTATAGTATTGGCGTAAATATCTTTTTTGCGGTCAATAAATACCTGGCAAAGATAATGAATCGTTTTCCGGATTATGATGTGAATATAACAGAGACGCATCATATACACAAATTGGATGCACCGAGCGGTACGGCGATTACATTAGCCGAAGGGATTATTGAAAATTTAGACCGGAAAGAGGCTTGGGTTTTAGGAAACGAAGAGGCTTCTTCCGATATTGCCATTCAGGCTGTCCGTGAGGGAGAGATTCCGGGAATACATGAAATCACATATACTTCAGAAGTTGATTATATCAGCATTAAGCATGAGGCTCAAAGTCGTCAGGGGCTGGCTTTAGGCGCTATTATTGCGGCTGAATTTACAGCGGGGAAAAAGGGATTTCTTGAAATGAAGGATATGTTACCATTCTAACAATAGGCATCATGATTAAAATACGAAAGATAGAAAAGAGACAGTGGCGTAATTTTACGATTGTCACAACACTTTATTTACTGTTTGCTCTTTGGGTACAAAGTTGGTGGATGTTGATAGGAGTGCCTGTTTTAATTGATATCTACTTGACGAAATTTATTTCATGGGGTGCCTGGAAAAAATCAAAAAACCCGAAGATCCGGAGTGTATTGGAGTTGGTGGATGATATTTTGTTTGCATTGATAGCGGTTTATTTGATCCATACCTTTGTTTTTCAAAATTATCAGATTCCCAGTTCTTCTCTGGAAAAGTCGTTATTGGTAGGAGACTATTTGTTTGTAAGTAAACTGAGTTATGGTCCCCGGGTTCCGAATACGCCTCTTTCTTTTCCGTTAGTACAGAATACGTTCCCGGTTACGAATTCAAAATCATATTTTGAATGGCCTCAATGGGACTATAAGCGAGTAAAGGGATTGGGTCATGTAAAACGAAATGATATTGTTGTGTTCAATTTTCCGGCGGGAGATACAATTGCTTTTAAAGTTCAGAATCCGGATTATTATTCCTTGATAGAACAGGATGGTTGGGAACGAGTGAATACGGATAAAAACACCTATGGAGAGGTGATGTGGCGACCGGTAGACAAACGCGAAAATTATGTAAAGCGTTGTATCGGGATGCCAGGAGATACATTGGAAGTCATCGATAATCAGGTTTATATTAATGGCGGACAAATGAAAAATCCGGAAAATATGCAGCTGAATTATTTTGTAGAGACGAATGGATCTGCGTTGACTGAAGAGCAATTCCGACTTTTAGGCATAAGTAAAGAAGATCGCCTGCTTGCTTCTCCTGGAGGGACTAGAAATGCAGTACATTCTTATTTGGGGATTTCGGCGAATGAGAACGGACAATATAATCCGATTTATCTGCTGCCATTGACCGAGAAAGCGCTGAGTCTGATAGCGCGTTTACCGAATGTACGTAGTGTCCAGGTTGAAACGGATGCATTTGACGGTAATTCGTATTATCCGGTAAATTACCGGACAGGCTGGACGCGTGATAATTATGGGCCGATCTGGATTCCGAACAAAGGTGCGACGATTGAATTAAATGAATATAACCTGGGAGTTTATAGTCGCTGCATTAAGAATTATGAAAATAATACTTTAGAGGTAAAGGATGGAACGGTTTATATCAACGGAAAACCGGAGACTACGTATACCTTTAAATATGATTACTACTTTATGATGGGAGATAACCGTCATAAGAGTGCCGACAGTCGTTCCTGGGGTTTTGTCCCGGAAGATCATGTGGTTGGAAAACCAATACTTATCTGGTTGTCTCTGGACAAAGACCGTAGTTTGTTTGACGGAGGTATCCGTTGGAACCGGATATTCCGTAAGGTTCATCCTGACTAAAATCCATAAATGGCAAAACCCTTATTCATATCGCCTCTGATTCGCTGGCTGATCATTGGGTTGGTGATAGTCATATTTGTTTTGGTAGTGCGTCTTTTTTGTGTAGATTCTTATAAAATAGCTACCGATTCAATGGCCGATTCGATGCGGAAAGGTGAATATGTGTT
>JAJDIA010000143.1 GCA_030266465.1 Parabacteroides sp. OttesenSCG-928-G21
CGGGGGCCAACCGGTTTTTCCTTCACATAAGCCGCATCAATAATCCTTGCTTTATTATTATCTTGTTTGGTAGACAATGCTATTTCTTCTTTCTTTTGCAAAAGAATAATATAGACAGCCTGAGTAATTTCCTGTTGACGTTTGATATCAATAAACTCCTTTTCCATAGTCGGCACATTACCCATTTTCTCCATGAGTAATGCTTCCTTCCGCTTCAGATCTGCAAGCGTAAGATTCAGACTATTTCTGGCATTGTCAATAGAAAGAAATACACTCCCCCGAAGCTGATCTACCTGATTATTTGTCTGCTCTATCAAAGGATTATCCGGTCTCGATGATTGCAAAATCCGCTGACGATCCAAAAGAGCATTGTTATACACAACTATCGGATTACTTTCTCCTCCTCCGGAGCCTTCTCCTGCAGAAAGCATACTTGGCAATAAGTTATATTTATTCTCCGGATCTTTCGCATATTCATCCAACAGATTTATAACATGAATCTGTGCCTCCAGTTCAATTGTTTTTAATTGCAGTTCCTTCATCTGCTCAACATAAAATTGGATGTCATACTCGATATCCGTTATTTGATTCTCTTTTTTATATTCTTCAATTTTCAACTCAGCATCAACTAAATTTTGCATTACATTTTCAATACGTTGCTCTAAAAAAGCTATTGTTCTATCACCTTCCGATTTTTTAAACAAATATTCTTCCTCATTATATTGTCGAATTAAAGTATTCAAAAGGTCAACCCCTCGATTGACTTCATAGTCCTGATAAAAAAATTCTATCGTATACGAGGTTTTTGAGTATTCTTCAATAGTCAATTCTTCATAAATCCAATCTGCCGCCCATTTAGCAGGAGCAACATTAATCTTCATGTTTAATGGCAAAGCTTTGTGCTCTGTAAATTCCAACAAAAATGTTCCTGCGTCAGTTGCAATTTCCGCCGGCAAAGAGTTAAACGTATATTTATGATTTTTCTTCCCTAATTTCATATCAACACTAACTTTCTCATCAGCAGCTATTTTTACTTTAAAAGTAAGCATTTGCCGCAAATTAGCATTCGTAAGTGAATCCGGTGTTAAGCGAACAGGGACATCATCATACATTTCATATTTATATTTACCCGGCTTAAAATAGCTTACATTCAATCCTAACTCAAGAACGGTCTTTTCTAGCAAGCTGGCAGATCCAAATAAAACGATTTCGTCATCCATATTAATCCCCATCCCTGCTGTAGGATTCAGCCCAAAAGTTCGCATTAAACCAGCAGCTTCTCCCATGCCAAAACTACCGGAGCCTATACTTGTTTCATCTTGTAGTTGTATGCGGGCAACCATTTCATAGGTCTTCGGATAAAGCACCAAATACAAAACTGCCGGGATCAAAGAAATAATAAACACACCCAGAAATAATTTCCAATGCAACAAATAACCAATAATGATTGGTTTTAAGCCTATGGATTCCTTATCTTTATTTTCCATGAAAAATCTATTTACTATTAGCAATTATCGCGACAATTACTGTTGTAATTACCGAAACTGTACTTAGGATTGCAGAAAATACAGTTACATTATATTGTTGCGCCTGACTATATCGGGCATTTCTCTTTTTAGCATCATTAGGTTCAACATAAACCACATCATTCTGATGTAAATAGTAATAAGGAGAAGCAAAAACATCCGGTTGGGTAATATCAATTCTTCCAATCGTTTTCTCTCCATTATTCTCTCTTACTACTAAAATATTTGTTCTGCTCGCATTAATCGTGAGATCGCCCACTTGTCCGATAGCATCCAGAATGGTTATTCGATCATTGCGCACAGTTAGTGCCCCCGGACGAGTTACCTCACCCATAACAACAACTTTGAAATTCGTAATCTGAACATTTACTAACGGATCTTTGATATGATTAGAAATTTCCTTCCCCAAATAACTTGATAATTCCTGGCGCGTATATCCTCCGACTTTTATTTTACCTAAAACCGGGAAGTTAATATATCCATCATTATCAACCAAATAATTATACATAGACTGAGAAGCATATATAGGCAAATCTCCTTCTTGCGCATAGGCATATGTTGGCGGGTTAAACGGAGTGGTTACAACAGGATCCCATGCCGAAACAGTGATATTTAATAAATCTCCCGCCGTAATCTGTATTTCAGGAATTTGAGCCAATCCCTCCATTTGTTGTGGTGTCAAATTATCAATCCCCTGAAAATAAGCTACATCTTTTGGAGTACCGCAAGCTCCTAAAAAGGTTACAATCAGCAAAAAAGCCGACCAAATTCTGATTCTCATTAGCTTTTCTTTTTTCTATAAAATAAGGCGCAAATATACAATTTTTACTTCGAATCAAGGGAAAAGAGGACTTCCCTATTCAAAGTTATATCTATAACGATGCAATAACCGATATATTGCTGCATGCAGAAGTAAAAAACAATGATTTCATCTCTTCGCCTTCATATTTAATAGTTATGTTTGTCTTTAAATTGAATAATATGATAAATATAGGCAAATATAATACATTAACAATCGTAAAAGACCTTGACTTCGGCGTTTATCTGGATGGAGGAAACGGATTAGAAATCCTGTTGCCCGCACGCTATGTCCCTAAAGGGGTGAAGCCCGGTGACGCAGTAGAGGTATTCATCTATCATGATAATGAAGGACGACTGATTGCTACGACCGCCAAACCTCATGCAACTGTCGGAGAATTCAAATTCATGAAGGTAAACTCTGTAAATAATACAGGCGCTTTTCTGGATTGGGGAATTATGAAAGAGCTACTGGTCCCTTTCAAAGAGCAAAAACTAAAAATGGCTGAAGGCAGATGGTATTTGGTTTATATCCGACTTGATCATGTAACCGGTCGTATCATGGCGTCTGCTAAAATTGATAAATTCCTGAATAATACACCTCCGGAATATGCCTTTAATCAAGAAGTC
>JAJDIA010000144.1 GCA_030266465.1 Parabacteroides sp. OttesenSCG-928-G21
GTGAATGGGATGCGAAAACAGGATTGGCAACAGGCAAATCCAAAGAAGCAAGCGATAACAACAGGCAGATAGGGAAACTCCAAACACAATTAGCCCGGCATTATAAAAGTTTGGTAGAAAGCAATGGTTATGTAACTGCCGAAGCCTTGAAAAATGCACTCCGGGGAATCGGAACAAATCAAAACACACTGATGCAGGAATTTGCGGAACTGGTAGAAGAAAAACGTAAAAGTGTCGGGATAAAGATTCAGGCAAGTACATTCTCCGGGTATGTCCCGGCATTTAAGCATATGAAAGATTTCCTACAGCAAAAGTATGGGGTAAGTGATATTCCTTTCGGGCAGGTAGATATTTCCTTTATTGAAGCCTATTCCCGATATCTCAAAATAGACTTGCGGATGATGCCCAGAACAGTAAAGTCCCATATGATTCCTTTTCGAACATGCGTAACGAGGGCTAAACATAAGGGATTGATCCGGCAAGACCCTTTCTTTGACTATACCCCTGAAAAAATAATCCCAAAACGTCCATGGCTGACTATTCGAGAAATTGAACGTTTGATGCAGGTACATACAAAATACGCGACATGGAATTTCACACGTGACTTGTTTATTTTCTCGACCTTTACAGGTATAGCAATTGCAGACTTGAGAAACCTGAAACATGACAATATCCAACGTCAGGAAGACGGTAGTCTGTGGATCGTGTTGAACAGGCAAAAGACCGGAACGACTTCTTATATTCCAATGCTGGATATTCCAATCCAAATAATGGAAAAGTACAGGGATTCGGAATTTTCCGGAGAAGACGGACGAGTTTTCAAATTGCAGACCCGGGTAGTTATGAACTGGCAACTCAAACGGCTTGCCAAAGCTGCCGGAATTGACAAACGGCTGACCTTCCACATGAGCCGTTTTTCCTTTGCAACAACCATTTGCCTCTCACAAGGCGTTCCGATTGAAACACTTAGCCAGATGATGGGGCATTTATCTATCAAGACTACCCAAATCTATGCCGAAATTACAAGAACAAAAATTGACGAGGATATGACTAATCTGGCGGAGAGGATTCAGGGGCAGTATGAATTTTAATAAGACCAGATAAGAAGATTGCAGATAGAGCCGTTCCATAAAAGGGCGGCTTTATTTTTTTACATTAAATACCCTCTCCATATTAGCTGCTGGAAACAACCAATCCCAAGCATATTTTTTTCCTTTTTTTATTTGATATACTTTTTCTTCATTCAGGGAATAGATAAGGCAACACTTTTTAGAAATTTACTCTTTCGACAAGGGAGAAAGGAAGAAATTTCTAAAAACCGCTTGCGGCTTGGTGTTTCCGTTCTATTACCTGTGTGTATTTTTGTATTTCAAATGAATAAAGGATTACCGCCTAAACCCTCGTTTCGGCTTCTTCTTTATTTTTTTCTTCATTGGAATCTGTTCGTCCTCTGTATTTCCAATATCAGGAGTAAACAAGCCTAATGCAGAGGATAAACTTGTATCGGGGAGATTGAAAGAATGCTTATTATCAGTTATTTCTGCCTGCTTATCTGCATATATGCCGACCTTCCTATCCGAATCTATTCTTTTTCCTTCATCGGTTATCTGTCGTTCTTGCATGTTAAGTTGGTTGGCAATCGTTCCGTTCTTCATCGTGTTGTAGTATTCAAAGGATTCGGATAGAGGGCGACTGTAAGCGAATAGCTTATCAAAACCTTTTTCCGCTTGTTGAAACATGTTCTTTCTATCAAAACCGCCTTTGATCGCTCCTTTCTTGGTATTCTTATGGTTGGTAAGTGGCGATAGCTTCTTTTTATTACTCTGGTCTTTTCGGCTGACAATCAAATGACAGTGCATATTCAATTCATTATTTGACCTATCCCTATCGAAATGTATTTTGCCGTAGAATTTTATATCTTCTGCCGATAGTCCTTTGTTGAAGTTCTTGGCATATTCAGGAATTACTACTTTACGGATATACCGCTTCATGCCTTCGGCTTGTTCCTGTTCTGTGTTTCCCATTGCTCGAAGTTCTTTTTCTGACGGACTAACGTGGATAGCGTAAAACTTAGCATCCGTTTTCAGGAGTTGTCCGATATTACTGTCTATATCTTTAATGACTTGGGATTTATAGATATTATCTTCCGTCAGGTTAAAAAAACCTTCTGTATAGATTCCCTGCTCCATACGTTCCAAATCTTCATGTTCCATGTACGAGGCTAATTGTCGGCTACTTCCTGCATTGTTGTATGTGCCTTTGGATGGTGGCGGGAAATCTATATTCATTTATTTTTCGTTAATAAGGTTGATTATTTCAGCCTTTAGGTTCTCTTTCCGTTTGCCATCCATTACTCCACAAGTAGCCAGTTCCGAATAGAGGGAAACCAGTTGCAGAAGTTTATTAGTATTCCGTTGTTGCACTTGGGAAAGATCATTAATCTGTTTGGCTTGGTTATTAATTACGTTTGCTACCTTGCCGAACTGTTCATCCAGTTTCTTCAATACATTGATAAGGTTTTCATTTGAGGTCTTTATCTCCAAATCAACTTTTTCGGACAATGATTTTACAGCCGTATCGAATTTACTCGCTATCGAATGGCTCGTCCGTATCATCGGATTGAGTTCTTTTTCCTCGTAGTTTCGGATAAAGCGGATAACATCATCCTGCCGTTTGTTAATCTTGGCAAGTTCCGACTTTACCGATTCGGGAGCGTCCGCAGGGTTGATGTGAGCTTTCTCCAGATACAGAAAAGCCAACTTTACTATTTCCCCTTTTTTCAGCGAATAGCGTTTGCATAGTTTTTCGATAAGTTTATCCGTTGCACTCTCTATGGCAATTGTCGTAAATACGATATTTCGATTCTGTTTTGTCATAGTTATAACTATTTTATAGCTATTTATATATTTAACTTGCTGATATAGAATT
>JAJDIA010000145.1 GCA_030266465.1 Parabacteroides sp. OttesenSCG-928-G21
CAAAACTCTTATAAAAAATATTTTTACAGAAATTACAAATAGATTCTTAATAACGAATTATCAACTCTTGCCCGTTTTTTATTACATCCAATCGGATTAATTGATGCTTAGATGGTCCCGACATCGGATAGCCACCTCCATAACTAATATCATATACCGTTTTACACTCCGAACAAGTTGCAACTCCATCATCTGAAGGAGTTACCTTTACATCTTGCTGCGCCTCATGCGGACAGCACAGATCAAACGCATAAAAATTTTCATCCACCCCATGCACAACAAAAATACCGGAATAGCCTATATACTCCCCTGCTTTTCTCGTTTTTGTGAAAGATTTAGTTTTCAGTAATCCTGACAGCTCTTTGTCTTCATACTGCAAGCTCACAGTAAAAAACACAGGAGCATACGGTACTCTTGATTTCTCCGTTTTAGTGCATCCCGCCACTATCAAAAACACCACCAAACAACAAAATACTCTTTTCATTAAGTCGTTTCAATAAGTTTTGCAACCGCATCATCTACCTTCTCAAACGAAAAACCATTCAACATATTTTGCATCAGAGAGACAATCTGTTCATTACATAAATTACCGATACTACCTTCGTGCGTATGTTTTACCACTTTATCCGTAGTAAATTCGCCCTTTTCAATGGATAATCCCACCTGTTTATAAGCATCCCTGAACGGTACACCTTCAAGTACTTTGCGATTTACCTCCTCTACACTAAACAACAAGGCATACTTTTCATCATCCAAAATATGTTCATTCACCTGCACTTCCTGCATCATATAAGTCACCATACGCAGACAGTCCTTCAATTCATCAAACGAAGGCAGGAAAACCTCCTTTATTATCTGAAGATCCCTGAAATATCCGGAAGGAAGATTATTGCTTATCAATGTGATCTGAACAGGAAGTCCTTGTATTTTATTGCACTTAGCCCGTGTTAATTCAAACACATCCGGATTTTTCTTATGCGGCATAATACTGGAGCCTGTCGTGAACTGGTCGGGCAACTTTATAAACCCAAAGTTCTGACTATTATACAAACAGGCATCATAAGCCAATTTAGATAAGGTAGCAGCAATCCCTGACAAAGCATATGCCACGGTCCGCTCCATCTTACCGCGTCCCATCTGCGCATATACCACATTATAATTCATCGAGTCAAACCCCAACAAATCAGTCGTCATCTGCCTGTTTAAAGGAAAAGAGGAACCATATCCGGCCGCCGAACCCAACGGATTACGATTACATATTTTATATGCCGCCTGCAGCAGTTGCATATCATCAGCCAGACTTTCCGCATAAGCGCCAAACCAGAGTCCAAAAGAGGAAGGCATAGCTACCTGCAAATGTGTATAGCCTGGCAGTAAGACATCTTTATATCGATTACTTTGAGCGATTAATACCTGAAACAGATCATTCACCAATCCGGTTATTTCCTGTATCTGGGCACGGGTAAAAAGCTTCAGATCAAGTAAAACCTGATCATTTCGCGAACGTCCGCTATGGATCTTCTTGCCTACATCCCCCAGTCGGCGGGTAAGCATCAATTCCACCTGCGAATGCACATCCTCCACACCATCCTCAATCACAAAATCACCCTTATCAGCAAGTGCATATATTGTTTTCAGTTCTGCCTGCAGAACAACCAACTCCTCCTTTTCCAGCAGACCGATACTTTCCAGCATCGTTATATGCGCCATAGATCCGAGCACATCATACTTTGCCAGATAAAGATCCATCTCCCGGTCTTTTCCTACAGTGAAGATGTCTACCTCCTGATCAACCTGCACATTTTTTTCCCAAAGTTTTGCCATAAAAGTAAATTAATAGGGTTAATGAAGCTGCACTTACCCAACAACCTGTCAATTATTTATCCTCGTAAGGTAAACGTGCAAGAACTTCAGCTATTTTATCCAACGCATCCTGCAACGGTTTAGATATCATCGGTTTTATAAACGGATTCAAATCCGCCCGAACCGTTATTTTCATGCGGGTATCATTCGCCTCAACCTGTTTGAGTTGTATCCACATAAAAAGAGGAACAGGAGAGTTTGTTGTCGTAAATTTTATTGTCTTATTCGGCTCACGTTCAACAATCTGGAAATTAATATTCCCCACCGGATCAACAGAAAAACTACAGGAATCTTTATCAAACTCCACATTTTTCAGTTTATCTTCCGGTATGCGATCCTTTACTCGTTCCAGATTGGAAAGATCAGACAGCATCGAGAATATCACTTCGTCATTATGCGGAATCGTTTTCACGCCGCTTACAAATTCAGTCATTCTGATAATTGTTCTTTATTATTCCGGTTGCCAATTGGCAGGATCCTTACGCCACTCTTGCAATGTAGCAATCTCCGCTTTGCCAATATAATTTGTCTGCAAGGCCACTTCTATCACAGCATCGTAATTACTTAAGGTTGTCAAAGGCACTTTCGCCTCCTCAAATTGCTGCATAGAAACAGGGAATCCATGTGTAAATATGGCCACCATACCAACGACCTCGCAACCGAAATTACGCACCGCCTGTACAGCTTTCAGACTACTACCGCCTGTCGATACCAAATCTTCAATAACAACCACCTTTGATCCCGGTTTCAATTCGCCTTCAATCAAATTTTCCAAACCATGATCTTTCGGAGTAGAACGGATATATACAAACGGAAGTCCCAACAGATCAGCCACCAACGCGCCCTGTGCAATAGCACCGGTAGCCACGCCGGCAATGGCATCAGCATTTTCATATTTCTCGCTGATTACCCGAGCCAATTCTATTTTAATAAATGAACGTATTTCCGGATACGAAAGAGTTTTTCTGTTGTCACAATAGATAGGTGATTTCCAGCCGGAAGCCCAGGTAAACGGATTAGCCGGTTGCAACTTCACAGCTTTAATTTTCAGCA
>JAJDIA010000146.1 GCA_030266465.1 Parabacteroides sp. OttesenSCG-928-G21
TATTTTTCTTTTCAATGAAATAAGTAAATCCTGCTTATGCAATGGGAGGTTTGATCAGGAAGATGCATTATCTTTGGGCTTGAATAATAAAAAACAACTAGATCATGCTGAAGATAACTCCACCTAAATTGCCTCAGGTACTAAAAGAAGCGGAAGATTTCACAACGGCATTGGCCGATAAAAACGGAGATTTGATCGAGTTGGCTTTTCAGGGCCAATTCGTAGAAGGGATATCAAAAGAAAGACTATATGCAGATGTCTGCACATTCACAAACGGCGTATTCAGTAAATGTTCTTTTAAAAAAGCCCAACTATCGGATGTGGTTTTTCGGAATTGTAACCTGTCAAATATAGACTTTTCCGGAAGTAATTTCTCCCGGGTGGCATTTATCGGTTGCAAACTGATTGGGGCAAATTTTGCGGAGTCACAATTCAATCATGTACAGATCAATGCCTGCCTGGGTGAATACGCCAACTTCTCTACCTCAAAATACAGAAATGTGTTATTCAACCATTGTGATTTAAGAAATGGTGCATTCGACAATTGCTCGTTCAATGACATCGCCTTTGAAAACTGCAATCTGACGAATGCAGAATTTTATGCGACATCATTGAAAGGAATTGATTTACGTGATTCTGAAATCTCCGGGATTCGCGTTAATCTTTCCGGAGGAGAACTTCGTGGCGCAACGGTTTCTTCACTTCAGGCACTGGATTTAGCCCGTTTATTAGGCATAATCATACAAGACTAAGCCTGTCCGATATAAGAGGGATGGCGCTTTAGCCAAACTACGGCATAAGCACAAGTAGCACACGGCTTCAAGTCGTTTGCCAATGCATAATCATAGGCCGCTTTTACCAATGCCGATGCAATCCCCTGCCCTTCTATTTCTTTAGGGACATAGGTGTGAATAATGTCCAATTCACCGTCTTTTAAACGGTATTCCACTTCTGCTGTACAACCATCACGGCGTGTTTCAAATCTGCTGTTTTCTGAATCGTGTCTGATCTTAAAATTCATCTTTTTTTGTCATTAAAAATAATAGAGGATACAGCTATGATTGTTCATCATACCCATACCCTCAAATTTGTATATCTTTTTGTTTCTCGGATCTTTCCGTATATTACTTCCCTTCTCTTTCCTCCGACGCTTCGGACTTTGATTGTTTATGAAAGAGATTTTTAACTTCATTGATAAACTTCATAGCTTCCGCTGCCGTTTTTTGTTTCGTTTCAGAAATCCCTACGGATTCTGCTAAAGCCGGCCGCAAAATCTGCCACAAATAATTAAAAGTAGAATGATAAGGATCGCGTACCACTGTAAGATGCACATCCCTTAATCTACTCCCTTTACTATCCGGGTGATCAGGATTATTATTTTTTACCAACTCATTTGCCAGAAACGATAAAAGGCCATTTTTGGCCAATTCACCGTCTTTTTCTTTCAAAACCTCAGCCTTTAAGTTCTGATAAGGAAACTCCATCCGGATAGTTGCTCTTTTACTGCCGGCATCCATATCAAAAACAAAATCGCTTGTCTGACCACTTTCCACGCGGACCGCTGCCAACGGGACTATCAGTTCATTTAGTGCCTTCAGGTCAAACCGTTCCATTTGGGCATGTAATAAAAACTGATCATGCAAAGAATCTACCGGCAACATCCAGGTAGCAGTAAAAAGCCCTTCTCCCATTAATTTGCCTTCAGCATCCAAACGAATAAATTGTTCCGGAGAAGAAACTATATTCGTAAACCCGGCAAATGTACCATACATATCTGTCAAGTATAGTCTACCAGGCTCCGTGCCCTTCTTTGCTAACTCCTCATAAACAACAAACAGGTTGGAAATGTTCAGATTGGGGATAAAAAATTTTACAGGTGCTTTCTGCAATCCCTCATAAATCATAGGAATAATGCGACGTGGCACTATGATCTGTTGATTTTTAAAATTTTGCAATACAACATCTGAAATATTAGCTTCCTGCATTCGGACTACCTTTTCCGAAAGATAACCCGGTATATCTATACCTTTTAATTCTACTCCCCCTATCCGGACATCAAACCAATCCGCGTGTTTCGGATGTTTATGTGCAAATTCCATTTTAGCGTAAGCCGGTTTCAAATAAATACTGTCTGCATTCAAGTCTGTATTATTCAACCGGAGTTCACCAATGTTTAACGTATAACACCCATTATCTAACGGTAAAGAAAGATTACGGATTGAAAAATCAATCTGATCAGAATACAATAATCTGTTGCTTTTGGCAGATAGCGAATCTAATCGGAATCCGTAGGCATGAAAGGTAAAATCGTCTAATGCGTAAGTCATTGTCGAGGAATCTTCCTCAAGATTATATAAAACGCTGGCATTATTTAGATTTAACGTTTTTACCGTTAAGAGGTCGATATAGGGAGACAGCATTTCATATAAAGTCTTCTCCTGAACTTTTTCGACCTCAACATCCTCCCATGCGTATTTTGAACTAAATATCTGTATTTCCGGATCATTTATTTCAAAGCTTTGAAAATGCAACTGTGTATGCCGCCATTTCCAAATCAAATTAACTCCTTTAAAATCGATCAGTTGAATAGCTGCTTTTATGTATAGATCAGGCAAACTGTCCCGGTTTTTCCATTGTTCAAATACTGCCGGATCGGGATGCAAACGAATCCCTTCTATCCGAAGTTCACCATTTAAAACATTAACCGAAAGATCATCAAATGATAAGGCATAAAAACCATCTGTAGCTAAAGAGGTACGTTCTGCCAACTCTTTTTTCAAGAAACGTTCTAATCGTTCTGCGAGCAA
>JAJDIA010000147.1 GCA_030266465.1 Parabacteroides sp. OttesenSCG-928-G21
GCTGAAAACAAACAGATTCCAGTCGTTCCTACAGAACTCCATTTTCTCACGATCTATTGTCCCAGGGTTCCCGTTGGTCACCCTGGGCTGGTATCTGTTCGTACCTACGGCACTCTAAAACACCTTCACTTCTCCTTCAATCTGAACCAACCCACAACTTTCCAGAGCAATCCGCATCTCATTTCGCTTTACGCTTCGCGAAGCAATCTTCGATCTCATTTTCAATTTTCAATTCTCAATTTTCAATTAAAAAAGGGCTCCACCCTTTTTTAAGGTTTCGCCCTTTCATACAATTCATCTATTTCACACAAACCAAATTACCCCATAATTTATAAATTTCAAGACGGTAGTATTAATTATGGAGGGAAAACGCTATTTCCCTTTTACTTGTGTAACAAGAGCCGTAAATGAACTCTCATTCATTATATTTTTATTCTTATTTGTATTCGTCAAAAGTGTAACATATTTCTCAAACTGAGACTTTGAAAGAATATCCTTCATTCCAGATAAATTTTCCGACAGAAGTTGTTGCATTCTTTGCCCTTGTGAAGCTCCTGTTTTCTGCGACTGAACAAAGCTGTCATTAAGAGCTCTTACCTTTTTCCTTTGCGTAGGATTCAGCTTCAAATATTTGTCAAGCTGAGATATCTCAGCATTGAAAGGTATATCACCGGTATTTGACTGTGCCATTACGGCTGTTACGCTTACTAATATAGCAGCCATAACGATCATTAAACGTTTCATAATTCACTTCATTTTTTATAGTTAAACAATAACCTGTCTGCTGAAATAATATCTCAGCTATTTTCTATCTAAAACGTTTTTGATAAGAAGACGCGGCCTAAAGAAAATGCTATCTCTGCCACAAATGTAGAGCATGAATTCAACTAAAAAAATGACGTACGTCAGAAATTTAAATAAACGCTTAAAGTATTCCGCTTCGCACACGGCTCAATGATTCCGGAGCCATCAGAAGATAGGAGGCAATATGATTTATGGAAGCCTGACGGGCTGCTTGCGGGTAATCTTTCAGGAACCGGTCATATCGTTCACGCGCCGTTTCAAAACGCCAGGAATCAGCTTTTTCCTGAGAGCCGATCAATCCTTCCTGTAACATACGAATATACAGAGTACTGATTTCTCCGTTTCGCTTGGTTAGTTCAAATAATTTCAGGTAGTCGATATAATAGACAAGAGACGGTTCTATGGCTTCTACCAGTAACTCCGTCGGTTGTTGGAAAAACAAACTCTGGATGCAATAAACCAGCGTTCCCTCACAACCAAAATGCTCTGTTACATCTTTCCCTTTTTTATAATAAAACTGGCGCAATAAACCGGTATCAACATAGATTAAATGCCGAAGCACCTGTCCCTGGTCCAAAAACAATTCATTTTTCTTTAGCTTCACAGGCGTTAACAGAGCCGCAAATTCCTGTAAAGATTCAGCAGATAATGTCGTATATGTAGAGGCTATTTTTCCGGCAATTTCGATATAATCACTCATATTATTTTCGAGACTTAATTATTGGCAAACACAACGATCTGCAAATATAATTACTTTTTCGGCAAGCAATCGGGTTACGGTCAAAGAATAGCTGAAGTTTTCAGCGAAAAAAGATAAGGCGAATCGAATTATTGTATATTTGTAAAATATCCGTTTCCACTACGTAAGTCAGAAGGAGTTATTATGCATAATGAGGTACTATATAATAGCTTTTTAGAGGAAGTCGTACAAAAAATTCCACAAAAGGCGGATCTGGCAAATGTACTTGCCGATATGTTGTGTTTAGGCAAAGAAGCGGTTTACAGGAGGCTCAGAAGGGAAGTACCCTTTTCATTCCACGAGGTAATGACGATTGCCAAACAGCTTAACATCTCCCTGGATAACCTGGAAATGATTAATTCGGCAAAAACCACGCCATTCAAACTGAAACTTATCGAATATATCAACCCCGCAGAATCAGACTTTGCCCTGATGGAAGAGATGACCACAATCATGAAATCTTTTAAAGAGACTTCAGCTCCTGAAGCGGGGGAAATCACCAATATATTGCCGCAACCCCTGTATGTAACCCATAAGCATATTTTTAAATTTTATCTGTTTAAATGGAAATACCAATCCGACAGCCTGAGTAAATTCACCCCTTATAAAGACATAGTCATTGTTGATAAATTACAAAAGAGTCAGGAAGAATACGCCAAATGGGCCAAACGTTTACGGGCAAATTATGTGTTCGACCGCTTGATTTTTCAGTATTTGGTAACCAATATAAAATACTTTCACCAAGTCGGACTGATTACGTATGAGGAGGTGCAGCTCATAAAACAGGATCTATTAGAGGTACTGGATGAAATAGATCAACTATCCAGTACAGGTTTTTGGGAAGAGACAGGGAAAAAGGTCAATATTTATATTTCCAGAATCAATGTGGATACGAACTATATTTATGTGACTGCAAAAGACTATCAACTAACCATTATCAAAGCCTTTTTACTGAACGGAATCGCCTCGACAGACAAGAAAACGTTTGAAGAGGTAGAACATTGGATGCGATCCATGAAGCAACAATCCAATCTGATCACAGGAAGTGGAGAAAAAGAACGGATTATTTTCCTGAAAGAACAATACGATATTATAGAGAGTTTGTCGCAACCCTAAAAGTCACCTTTTGCACCTCAAACACCAATTATCTATTTGTCACGAAAAATCCTGTTTCAAAAACATATTTTCCAAAA
>JAJDIA010000148.1 GCA_030266465.1 Parabacteroides sp. OttesenSCG-928-G21
ATTAATCGTATTTAACTACTCATTGGATCAAAATCCCGAATGAAATGAATCTGACGTTTTGCCGGATTCTGTTCCGGATATTTGACACCTTTTCAAAATCATTGCAATGATTTTTGTTTGACATTTCATTTTGTCAGCAGATTGGTTTTCCTGCTGACATCCTTATTTTGCTTAACCCCCATTTTTGCGTTTCTAACCGCGCAGGTCTGTACCTATGTCCGAATACGCGATTCTACGAGGGTCAGATTTGACATTTTGATATTTTAAAGAAATACTTTTCCTTTTTGTCATTTTGTCAATTGGAGGGTATTCACACTAATACACACAAATAAATCGATCGACACTAACTGTTTAAACAATTTTGAAAAAAGAAGTGTTGTAAATATAAAAGGCAAATGTTGTTAGTATATAAATATAATAATCATGGGAAAATTTGAGATAGTAAAAAGAAAAAATGGTGAGTTTCAGTATAATCTGAGAGCTGCAAACAGTGAGATTATTCTTACAAGTGAAGGTTACATTGCTAAAGCAAGTTGTAAAAAAGGTATTGAGTCTGTAAAGAAAAACAGCTCAATGATCGAACAGTTTGAATCAAAAAAAGCGAAAAACGGTAAATTTTATTTCAACCTGAAAGCAGCGAACGGTCAGATTGTTGGAACAAGTGAAATGTACGAAAGCGAAACTGCCCGGGATAATGGCATCGCCTCTGTTCAAAAGAACGCTCCTGACGCAAAGGTTGTGGATTTGACTTTTGATAAGTAATCTCCGGCAATATTATAAAGAGAAAGCCGTTCATAATATGAACGGCTTTTTCAGTTGACAATATACTATATACCAGGCATCTATTGATTAAATACAGATTTTAACCCACATACAGTTATAAGCATGTATAAAGAAGATATTTTAAAAGATGGTTTTGAACAACAAACCCTTCCTCTGAAAGAGGATTATGAAGGGAAAGCGATCGCGACCTTAATCAGGCGGTTATCTCCTGCAAAAACAGCTAAAGCCGTTTTATATATACATGGTTTTAATGACTATTTTTTTCAGAAAGAAATGGCGCTTCAATTCAATGAGCATCAGTTCAATTTCTATGCACTCGATCTACGGAAATACGGGCGTTCTTACATGCCTCATCAGAAATTCAATGATATCCGGGATATAAGAGCTTATTTTGAAGAGATTACGGATGCTTTGCGTATTATTCATGACGAAGGGAACAGGGAGGTATTACTGCTTGGGCACTCAACCGGCGGATTAATCATAACTCTCTATGCAAAAGAATATAAAGGGAGCAAGTTATTCCAGGGAATAATTCTGAATAGTCCTTTTTTCAAATTCAATGTCTCACCGCTTCAAAAGTTTTTTATTCCAATTGCTGCTTTTCTCGGTAAGTTTTTCCCGCGTATAAAAGTATCCGGTGGATTCACTGAAGCTTACGGAATAGCGCTTCACAAGGCTTACAACGGGGAATGGGATTATAATCTCCTATGGAAACCCAATGTTGCACCAAAAGTAAACCTGGGCTGGATCAGAGCAATTTATACGGCGCAGGAGGATTTGAGAAAAAATCTTCTGATAACTAAACCTATCCTTATATTACATGCGGATAAATCTCTGTCAAATACACAGAATGAATTATTAGTAAAATCGTCTGACGTAATTTTAAACGTCAATGACATAAAAGAACTGGCAAATACGATACAGGGAGATGTAGAAGTTGTAGCTGTTGAGGGAGGTATTCATGACTTGCTTTTGTCTTCCAAAACAGTAAGAGAATATGTGTATCAGATTATCTTCCGTTGGATTAATAATCTGCATTTAAAAGGAAAGTCCTGACAATCAACTCGATTATCAGGACTTTTTTTTAAGGTTAAAGACGGAAGGTGAGAAATGTGCATCTTACGCCAAAGATGCTTTAATTAGAAAACATATAGTATAACTACAAAAAACTATTTTTACATTGGGTCATTATTTCTTTATTCTTCTATTCTTCCTGGTAAAATACCTGCCTGCACCGCCGTACAATTGTAATCCGATCACGTCGGACGGATGAATAACGCAGGTGTGGGACGTCCGAAATTGCTCATATTTACAGAGACTTTTCGGGCATCCTCTTCCGTCATGTAGCGCGAACGAATTTGGACGCCCGAGTTGAAACCGTCCTCACATAAAACATCAAATATCAATTTAAAATCTGCAAACATTTCTTTAGTATATAAATTACAGGCTTGAAATTTTTTCAGATTTATAAAAACTAATTTTCGGCAATATAGGAAAGAGGCATAAACCACAAACTAACGGTAAGCAAAAAACCCTTAAAAACAGGGCAAATTTCCGACTAATATTCTGTCAAAAACAACAAAAGAAAAACGCAAATATCTGATAACATGCCAAGTAAATAAGCACGAATAATTTTCAAAAAAACATTGATTATGGAAAAAAGGCGGGAAATTTCTAAGAAATATCAAGTAGTTTCAATCACTTTTTCAAAGGATTGAGGGAAGTTTTCTCCGTACATATCGAAGTATAAAGAACAAAATTTATCGTAAGTATACTTCGCCGACTTCGTATTGTTTTGGTTTACCAACGCTTTCACTTTATACACTAAAGCTTCTTCATTACTGGGGTCATTAAGCAGTATCTGGTCCGCTATTTTTATGATCATATCATCCTCTTCATGCAACGAATACTTTCCGATATATTTGGACAAGACATCGACTATGCTATT
>JAJDIA010000150.1 GCA_030266465.1 Parabacteroides sp. OttesenSCG-928-G21
TGAATAAAATAGGTGTTGATTCTTTATTATTACTTGGTTTGCACCGAAGTTTCTATATTGTACTAAAGCCATTACTGGCATCACTTCCCATCGGGGAATATTGGGTCAGTGCTATCCTGGTGGTCAGTGCCACAATAGGGACTCTGCTATTGAGTAAGCCATTAGAGAAACATATTCCCAAACTTATAGGGAAAGCATAAAACGGATTTTATAGAAGATCACTTAAGCAGGGATTAAATCGGCAGTAAAAAGATTTAATCCCTAATTTTTACATTATCCCACCCCATTATCCCGGAAATAAAAGGGATTAATTCTTCGGCCATTTTCCGGTGTTGTGCCAGCGAGGGATGATAATGCGCTCCGTAGCCAAGGTTTCCGTCCTGTGGCGGGAAATCGAAACGATAAACCGCTTTATCTCCGGAGTCATTCGCCTCTTTTACAACCCTGTTCATAACCCGTTGAACATCCTGTAATGCTTTTCCGGAAAGCATACATCCGGTTAGTAAAACGATCTTCGCCTGTGGATAATTCTTTCGAACGGTTTGCAGGAAATTACGATAACCTTCCTCCAGCAGTTTTACATCGTAAGGTTGTGTGCTGACATCATTTGTCCCCAGATTAATACAGACGACATCCGGCGTGTATCGATTGAAGTCCCAACTTTCCCTATTATCTGTGAAAAGCGTTTGATGATACATCGCCGGCATACAGTCCTGACTCCCTGTTTTGGGCCCACCGTAATTCCGGTAAATGCCAATCCCTGATTTGGCAACCACAAGGCTTTGCGCATGAAATGCACGGGCCGTAATCGCCGCATACGTATAATAATGGTTGGAGGTTTCATCCCGGAAAGGAGCATTGGCATCCGGTGCTTCATTGCCGTATCCACAGGTGATAGAGTTTCCGATAAATTCTATTTTCCGCTGAGGTAATTCCGGAGCAATCGGCAGTTTTTTACCCGGATCTAAAATAAATCCCCTGAACTCCGGTCGACGTTGATAGCCTTCGTAGGCCAGCGTAACCGTTACTTTATGCCGTTCATCAGGCAATCCTTCCGCTAAAGTCAGTATGGAATCTGTTTCCGTAAAGTTTACTTTAAAAGGTTCCCTGTCATCCAGTTCAATCATGAAATAACCACTGTTAGGTTTCATCTGTAAGGCAATGGAAGTCCCCTCAAATATCGCCTGTATCTGTACGCCGGGATAGGTAAAACAAGGCGACTCCGGATTCGCAAAACTCACCCTTCCGATATAAGCAATATGCGGATTATCCGGCGTGATAACCGTTCCTTCTTTCGCTTCGCAGGCAAGAAAGAAGAAACTGATACAAAAAAGAAGAAGCGGCTTCAACACGGCTCTTTGCATAGACACTTGTTTTTTTTTGTAAATATAGTGAAAGCTGAGAGCAGAACCAAACTTGTTTAGGCTCTGCCGAGGCGCATCCTATATTCTGTAAATATATATCTATTTCTTCTGATAAAAGCCGTACTTTTGCAAAAAAGGAAGAAACCATAAAATGAAAATCGGACATATAGACTTAGGCGAACACCCTGTTCTTTTAGCTCCTATGGAAGACGTAACCGATATCTCTTTCCGGTTGATGTGTAAACGGTTCGGAGCAGATATGGTCTATACGGAATTTGTATCGAGCGATGCCCTGATCCGCCACGTAAACAAGACACGCGAAAAACTTACCGTAGCCGGAGAAGAGCGTCCGGTGGCCATTCAGATATACGGGAAAGAGGTGGCCGCAATGGCGGAAGCCGCGCGCTTATGCGAGGAAGCCGGTCCGGATATCCTGGATATCAATTTTGGCTGTCCGGTCAAGAAAGTAGCAGGCAAAGGCGCCGGCGCCGGAATGCTTCGTAACATCCCTCTGATGCTTGAAATAACCAAAGCCGTAGTAAACGCAGTAAAAATACCTGTTACCGTTAAAACCCGCCTGGGTTGGGATATAAACAATCAAATCATCGTAGATCTGGCAGAACAATTACAGGATTGTGGAATTGCCGCCCTTTCCATTCACGGGCGCACACGCTCCCAGATGTACACCGGCGAAGCCGATTGGAGACTCATCGGCGAAGTCAAAAATAACCCCCGGATGCATATCCCCATTATTGGCAACGGAGATGTAACCTCTGCCGAAATCTGCAAACAACGCTTTGATGAATACGGAGTTGATGGCGTAATGATTGGTCGCGGTAGCATTGGCCGTCCCTGGATATTTCGTGAAGTCAGTCACTTCCTGCAGACCGGAGAATTACTGCCGGACGAATCCTTTGGCTGGTATCTGGACATTCTGAAGCAGCAAGTCCTGCAAAGCGTTGAACGTCTGGATGAACGCCGCGGGATTCTTCATATCCGCCGCCATCTGGCTGCAACTCCTCTCTTCAAGGGCATTCCTGATTTTAAACCGACTCGCATTGCCATGCTCCGTGCCGCTACTGTTGAGGAGCTGTTCCAAATCATGGACAATATTCCTCAGCAGTATCATATTGAAAAATAGTATTCTTTATTAGATAAAAACAGCCGGACGCAGGTCTAAAATTGGTTAGACCCGGGTGTAAATTAATTTAGACGGGGGTGTAAACAAAATTAGACCCGGGTATAAATCCG
>JAJDIA010000015.1 GCA_030266465.1 Parabacteroides sp. OttesenSCG-928-G21
AAATCTCCTTTCAAACAATAAACCATCCCCTCCAACTATCAATCTGTCATTTTAGCCCCTCGTCGAATCGCGTATTCGGGTCTATGTACGAGACTGCTCAGTTAAAAGCACTAAAATGAAGGTTAAGAAAAATCAGGATGTCAGGCAGAAAACCAATCCGCTGACAAAATGAAAAGCAAAACAAAAATCATTGCAATGATTTGGAAGAAGTGTCAACTATAACGAAGCAAATCCTGCAAAACGTCAAATCCATTTCATCCGTGATTTTGATCAAATGAGTAGTTAAATACGGTTAATCCGTAGATTTGCGGCTCGATTTTAACATCTTGTAACCGTTTTCCCCGAAATCATCACAATGAAATTAGAAAATCATCACAATGATTTTGCAAAATCATTGCAATGTTTTCAAAAAATCATTGTGATGATTTGAGTCAAAAAAGCCGTTTTTGCTATCTCGACATGACAAAAAAGGCGAAAAACAACTGTTTTGGGTTAGATTTTGAGAAAGTACGCGTTAGTAAAAAGCGTCTGTTTTTGAAAAAATGTCAGCGAGCAGACTACTTCGCTATCTTTTTGTTTTTTCGAAAATCACAAACTATAACTCTTTTTCATTTCATCATGTTATATTTTTCCTTTTCATTTGTCGTTTATATAGAAATATGGATCAACGTCAGTTTAAACAGAAGATATTACCGTTGCGTGAGGAGTTATTTCTCTACACTCGGCGGTTGTTGGAAAACGATGATGATTCGGAAGATATTCTTCAGGAGGTCTTTCTAAAGTTGTGGTATATGCGTGAGGAGTTAGACCGTTATGAAAATGTGGCGGCTTTAGCCATGACGATCACCAAGCACCTCTGTCTGAATCGGCTGAAAGCACGGCAGCGAACGTATGAAGATATAGAGGATGTTACGATGGTTAGTGAAGCCCCTACCCCGCTTCATCGGCTGGAGCAGAAAGACAATCTGGAGAGCGTTATGAAAATTATTGATCGTCTGCCCGATCTGCAACAGACTATCCTGCGCATGAAACATATCGATGGCTATGAAGTGGAGGAGATTGCGGAACTGACCGGAAGTAGTCCTGATGCTGTTCGGATGAATCTTTCGCGCGCTCGTCGCCGGGTAAAGGATATTTTCTTTAAAATGTAAGTATGATGAAAGAAGAGTTTACCGATATAGAGGGTTTATTGGAGCGTTTTTTTGAAGGGAAAACGTCGAATGCTGAGGAAAAAGAGCTTTATGTTTTTTTCAATCGTAAGGATGTGCCGGAGCATTTGTCTTCCTACAAACCGCTGTTCGGATATTTTGAGTCCGGTTTAGCGGAGGAGGTGCATCGTTCGGAAACGGGCAGTTCGAAGAAGCCTGTGACCGTTCGAAGAAGGTTACTGAGTATGGCTATCAGCGCGGCGGCGGCTGTTTTACTTCTATTGTTTATTTATTCGCTTATTAATCGCTCTGCAGATAGTGATCCTTTTGAAGGGAGTTATATTGTACGCAACGGCGTTAGAATTGATAATCTGGATGAAATCCGTCCGGAACTCGAATTAACTTTACAAAAGGCGCTGCTTCAACAAGAATATGCCAATCGTCTTTTTGAGATGGCTGCAAGTGTTGAAGATCCGTTCGCAAAGATTCAGCAGGAGATAGCGGCGCATTATTGTGAGCTTATCCACCAATTTGAGGATGAAAACGTTCGGAAAGAGGTGCAAAATATGTTACAAGTAGACTGTAAAGAACAACTATAAAATGAATTAAAATTATGAAGACAAGACATCTTTTTTTAGCTATACTACTGCTGTTTGCGGGTAGTATGTTTACTGAAATGCAAGCGCAAAGCAATATTAAGGCTTTGATGAAAAAGTGTGAGACGATGGATAATGTGGATGTAACCCGGATTCAAAATAGAACGACTGGAGGTAAAGGGACAATCATCACCAACATTAAGTTTACAAATAACCGGGAATTACTCAATGAATTTATCGAAGCTTTAAAAAAGGATGACACAGAAGCAACCTATATTACAGAATCAAAGGTTAATGGGAAAATGATTCCTACCTTTTATCGCTTCAAGAATGCTACTTACTTTATTAAAATTGACGAGAGTGAAAATGGTGCCTCTATTTCTTTGAATGAGAATTAGGATTGATAATATATCTATGCCAAAGCGATTAGTAAAACGGTTCCACTTGCATAAATTGGAACCGTTTATAATTTATAAGTTGTGTGAATATTTATATCTATTTCAGTATTCTCAATTTTTATTCCTTTAAAGTAACAATCGCAACTATAGGATTACTGTCTTCATTGATCTGATTCAGTATATTTTTTAATTTCACATCAGTAATTTTTGAGGCATCCAATGTTAATAGATCTTCAGCAGTGAAGACAGAGATCATTTCTTTGTCGGAGATTATTTGCTGCGGCCAAAATGGCAATCCGCCATCCAAATCGTTCTCTAAGCCATAAAATGATCGCGGCTGCCCTGCATTTCTACTTAGCAGTTGAGGAGGAACGGTAACAGGTGGCATAATTTGAAGTTTGTCCTTCATTTTATTATAAATAGCCGGATATAATTGTTTTTTGTATTCAATTGTAAAGTACAGATGTACATTATCCTCAAGGATCTTTAAAATGCATACATAATTCTCGTACCGGTCTTCAACAACCCCTTGATTTCTAAAAATATCCATAGTATTGTATCGTCCACCCTCCTGTATTTCATAGGGGACTGCTCGTTCGCCGGTATTAAATATATATCTTGGATGAAGTGCGAAATCTTTGATCTGATAAAGCGTGTCACAGTATAGCTCCTTGAAATATAAATTTTTATTGAAAATATATAGCCAAGCGTCGTTAGTGGTAGTATTCCATGTTTGTTCTTTTTTCCATGATCTATAATTGGGAATAGTATCTATCAAATCACCTGTTTTATCATAGAAAGCAATCCGGGCTGTTGCGTCTCCCAAATAGTTAGAAACATATCCGACATAAAAGTCTTCATGCGAAACAAAGCGAAACATCCGATGTTTAAATTTATTTGCTTGATGAGATAATGTGCCGTCAAGATTATAAAACTTATATTGATTATGTCCAAACACCGAAACTTGCTCGGAGAGTTCATCCCAAAAGAAATTGATGATTTCTGTATATTCGCCGGGACCTTGCCCATATTTTGAAATTTGTCTGACAAAATTCCCCGATTGGCGTTCAAAAACATAAAATGCAGGATTAGACATTCCACCGACGGCTACAACGTCGTCTTTTGTACAATAAATAGAATTAATACCTACGACCAGGCATTTTTCATCAGTTTCCAGCATGCAGTATTCAATGCCAGAAGCAATGTCGGAGAGTTTTACTGGCTGGTTGTCAGAGAGATTGGCTATAATGTCAATCTCTCTGACGCCACTGTCTTCATTATCGATCGTTTTTACAGGATAAGAACAATTTACACAGAGTAATAGCAATGTGAAAGTCTTTGTATGTTTGAGAAAAAAGTCACACATAAATTATGTTTTTTATAAATTAATTTCCTCTAAAACGATAAGCACCAGCATCATTTCTCGCAACTGCTATCAAAACGCCTCCTGTTTCTTCAACAGCTCTACTTAGGTATCTACGCGGCGCATTTCCTGGGGTGTTTTTCATTTCTGATAATCAAATGCGTGAACGGCAATCGGTTATTTTTCGTTGTAAATCTGAGTCATTAGGATAATATCGGCTTAAGAGCGTACAATATTCAAGTGCCTGTCGATATTCTTTCTTCTCATAATATATATTTCCCAGGTGATAAATGGAATTTTGCAATGCCGGATTTATTCGCAATGCCGTCTTATGACAGATTATAGCTTCATTGATCTGACCTTTCTCCTGATTCATATAGCCCAGACTACTCCAGGCCATATCATCATTCGGATTCAGTTCTAAGGCTTTTTCATAGGCTTCTACAGCCTTGGGTATATTGTGGAACTGATTATAAAGAGTCTCTCCTAAATTATACCAAGAATCATTCAAGGATTGTAAATCTAAAACAGACAACTTCACTTTGGAAACCTTCTCTACCAGTTGTATTGTTTGAAGGCAATTTCTAACATTGACTTCGTCACTATATCGTTTGCTGATCTCGACAGCTTCTCTCAGGTATAAATAGCTCTGGTTATAATCACATTCCGTCAGGGCGATAAGGCCTCTTACTTGCAAGCAATGCGCATATAAATATTCTTGCTCGGCAGCTTTAAAATACTTCATGCTATGCAGAATATTCTCCTTTGCCTGATCTATTTTTTTCAGATAATAATTAGCTACGGAAAGCTCTTTTAATGCTAAAGCAAGCGAATGCTTGTCGTCGACAATACGGAAGATGTCTATTGCTTCGGAAAGATATTTTTCAGCCTTCGCGTAATCTCGTTTTTGATTATACAATACGCCGATCTCATGTTTTAAACGGCCAATCGCCCGCTCATCGCCCAGTCGGCTTTTCAATTCCATCGACTGTTCAAAATAGGATAACGCCTTTTTAAATTTTTGTTTATCAACCTCCACCGTACCCATTCTCTGCAAACAATCGGAAGCATGCAAGAAGTAGCCCATTTTTTGGAACATATCGTAGGCTTTTTCAAAGCATCCTTGCGCTTGTTTGAGCAAATTTCTATTCTGAAACAAATCACCTATTCCCATGCAGGCTTTGGCCAGCGTGTAGCGGTCTATTCCCGGGAAGTTTATAACTTGCCGATACAGTTCGAGTGCCTTATCATAATTTTTTGAGGATTGTTTTTTAAATATTTCTGCCAGCAGGACCAGGTTGGCAGGTACAAAGTCTTTGTTATGAACGGCATCCAGTTTAACCAACTCTTCACAAACGGCGATTGCTTCCGGGAATCTGTTTTCATCATTCAGTCGCTTTGCTAAATGAAAGCCACTTTGCGAGGCTTTTTTATACGACTGATTTTTATAATCAGCAAAAACCGTCTCTAATAAAGATATATTCGTTATCTCCAGAAATTCCTGTAACAGAGCATATAGAAATTTAGCATCATTAGCCACAAAATCTATTCGCTTGAAAACAAGTCTGAAATATTCATCCAAATTATATTCCGGGCTTTTATACAAAATATTAAAAGGAATAAAATATAAAGGAAAGAGTCGCTTCAGGATATTTAATGTTCGCCCCTGCAGAAGAATGATATTCTCGGCTGTTCTTCTTTTATTCTTCAGTATTTTTTTAATCGGACTGGGAAGATTCGTTCGCAAAAGAGAATCACCACTCCAATACGTTACATCATCTTGATTCTTAAAATCTATCCATACCAATTTCTTACCACTTTTTATCTCCTCAATTAGCGGACAGATATCAAAATCATCCAGTCCGGAATAGCCAATAACTACTAAGGTTGAATCTTTCAGTTTTTTTTCAAAGAATTTTCTTTTGCTATCGAATAGTTCAAACTTGTATCCGTCGATTCCTATACTGCTTAGTGTTGATTTACTTTCTTTTAATTGGCGCACCCATGTTCCGTTGTCATTCAATTTCAGCGCAGTACCATGAAGTTTGTATAGGGTGTTTTTCTTTTCTTTGACGGAATCGGATTCAAATAATTCCTGACTCACTTTCATTTTCCGGTTGATACAAGCTAATTCTATCAGAACATCAAAGTTGACGGTAATTACCGTATTTTTATTTTGGATAGCATTGGCCAGACCATAATGGTATTCATTCGGAGATTTGGGTAGTGCATATATATCCAACACATGATTTTCCGAATCGAAGTATTGATTTATCAGAGCCATCAAGTATTCAAAACGAATTTTAGATTGTTTTTCGATATATTGATAATACAGATCTTGAAACAGATCTTGTTTCCAACCGGCTATCTGGTCAAGAGTTTTAAACATAGACAGCATATAATTTTTTGCTGCCGGCAAATTAGAGGGAGAGTTAATCGATATTCCTGCACCTGCAAGAAATGTGATTTTAGATTTGTCTAATTGTTTTTTCAGATAAGTTAAATTCATGGCAGTTCGTTTTTTAAATAGAAAAGTGGATAAATATATACATAAAAAAGAGGCTATCCAAATTGGAAAGCCTCTTATATTATGCGGGAAATTCTATTTCATTCACGTTCAAAATTCCTCCTGTTTCTTCAACAGCTCTACATAGGCATCTACGCGGCGCATTTCCTGGGTGATGGGGATGCTTTGCGGGCATTTCACCAGGCATTCTTCGCATTCCGTGCAGCGGGCGGCTTGGCGGAGTTTGGGAACGGTGCGGTCGTAGCCGATGAGGAAGTCTCGCCGGACTTTTTTGTAGTTTTCGTCGGTCGAGCTTTTCAGCAACTTACCGGCGCTTACGCAGTTGTTATAATGGGCGAAGATGCGCGGGATGTCCAGTCCGTATTTACACGGCATGCAATATTCACAGGTGGTACATTGGATATAGTCCGAATCCACGAGCATTTCCGTTACCTGGTCCAGCATGGCATAATCTGTTTCCTGTAAAGGCTCCAGAGGAGCATAGGTGTAGATATTTTCCTGCAGGTGTTCCATATAAACCATTCCGCTTAATACGGTAAGTACATGCTCCGGCGTGCCGGCAAAACGGAATGCCCATTGTGCGGCAGAGTCGTTCGGACGGCGTTCTTTCATCATCATCAACGCTTGTTGCGGGACACGCGCCAAACGGCCACCCAGCAACGGTTCCATAATAATCGCGGGGATATTCTTTTTGACCAATTCGGTGTAGAGGTATTCCGCGTTTACGTTTCTTCCGGTGGCATGTTGCCAGTCCTGGTAGTTGAGCTGTATCTGGCAGAAGTCCCACTGTATATCCATTGCCAAGAGGTGATCGAATACGGCGACGTCTCCGTGAAAGGAGAAGCCCAAATTGCGAATACGACCGGCCGCCTTTTCTTTTTTGAAGAAGTCGAGCAATCGCGTCTCCTCAAAACGACTTTCATACGTGGGGATACCATCGCCTCCACCTACGGAGTGAAGCAGGTAGTAGTCGATATAATCCACCTGCAATTCTTTCATGGAATTGTTATACATGGCGACACCGCTTTCATACGTGTTATTACGCGATGATTTGGTGGCAATAAAGTATTTGTCGCGCGAATGCCGGCTTAAGGCGATACCTGTAGCGGCTTCCGACCAGCCTTGCACATATACCGGAGCCGTGTCGAAATAGTTGACGCCATGCGCGATGGCATAGTCCACGAGATCATTTACGGCATCCTGGTCTACTTCCTGACCGTTACCGTCTGCTCTGGCCCGTAAAGGCCAACGCATACAGCCGTATCCGAGTAGCGAGACGACGTCGCCTGTGTGGGGGTTGGTGCGGTAGGTCATCTTGTCTGTTGGTATTTCTCCCAAGGTGCCTGCGGCGGAGATCCGGCTTCTGTCGGGTTTGCATCCTACCAGTCCGGCTGTTGTAACGGCTGTTCCGGCTCCTACGACTTTCAGAAAGTCGCGGCGGTGGATTGTATTTTTCCCTTTATTGATGTCTTTATCTATATTTTTCTTTTCCATAACTCTCTTTCTTTTAAACCGTATGATGCCTTACATTACCTTCTACATACATAGCGCTGAACGGACGTGCGGGACACAAGTATTCACAAGCGCCACAGCCAATGCAGAGTTCTTTATCCACAACGGGGTATTTCAGTACCGGCGGACGTTGACCAAAGCCCATCGGAGGGCCAGCGGGTTGTTCCGGTTCCGGATTAACGGGAACCAGCGTGATTGCTTTCGTTGGACAATGGCGTTCACAGGCGGTACAGGCTAATCCTTCGGTGTTCACTACGCAGTTTTCCTTGATCCATACCGCTTGTCCGATAGAGACGGCGGATTTATCGGCTACCGTAATCGGTTTGATTGCTCCCGACGGACATACTTCCGAGCACTTGACACACTCCGGACGGCAGTAGCCGCGCTCAAAGGTCATCTCCGGCTGCATCAGGGTAGAGAAGTTACTCGAAGGACGAAGGATATTATTCGGGCAGACCGACACACATAGTTGACAGGCTACACATTTTTGCTGCATATTCTTCGCTCCTTCTGCTCCCGGGGGAACGATAGGGGTTTGTCGGTTCGGATCTTTTTTATCTTCGATATCGGCCAGGCCACCGTCTACTTGCAGTTGCTGTTGCGCTTTCACGACAGAGGCGGTAAGCACCAGGGCAGATGCGGAGAGGAAGCCACGGCGGGCGTTTGTCTTGTCTTCGGTTGCTTCCGCTACGATTTCTTCTTTTGCCGGTTGGGGTTTGGAGGAGCCGATACGGGGTACGTATTTCATGGCGCCGAAGTTGCATTGTTCGATACAGTCCATACAGGTAACACAGCGGCTATAATCGACCCGGTAGTTTTCAGTATCGATACAGGAGGCTTTACAATTGCGGACACACTTGTTGCAGCGGGTACATTTCTCCGCGTCAATCGTCGGGCGATAAAGGGAGAAGCGGGACAAGAAGCCCAATACGGTTCCGACAGGACAAATGGTATTGCAATAGGTTCGGCCGTTACGCCAGGCAAGAATGCCTACGGCAATGACGGTGATAATGGCTACCGCAAAGGTGATGCCGCTTTTTATCCATACGTCGACGGAATAAAAGGCGTAGCTGTCGATGCTTTCGGAAAAGCCGGCCAGCAGGTTGTTACCCAACTGATAGACCGGAGCGAACAGGTTGTTCGCGATACGGCCATAGGCGCCGTAAGGGTCAAATAGGGCAACGAAGGCACTTAATCCGAAGACGAAGGCGAGGATAAATAGTCCCAGCATGCCGTAGCGCAACCACGAAACGGCAGGGGAATAGGTGAAACGACGTTTCTTACGTTTTCCGGCTATCCAGGAGACTGTGTCTTGAAACACGCCAAGCGGACAGATCACCGAACAGTAGACGCGTCCGAAAAGAAGTGTCAGCACCACCAGCGCTAATACCACGCCGACATTCAACGCCAGCAGGGCCGGCATAAACTGGATCTTGGCCAACCAGCCCAACCAACCATGTAATGCTCCCGTAAAGTCCAGGAACAACAGGGTGATCAGAGTAATACAAATAACAGCTAAAACAACTCTAAGCTTTCGTAACATATTAGTATAATAATAAGTGTTTGTTCTCTTGATACTCGTAATTTGCCTTAGCAAATATCACAATAAACGAAACTTCATCTGTCGCAGATGCGTTTATCGCGAAAAATATGCATTAAAAACGAAAAATCGGGCGTTAAAATGAAAAAATAGATTCAAATCAGTTTTTCTGACAGGTTATATTTATTTCAAAGGCAGGTAAACGCGGAATGTTTCTCCGTCGTTTTCAATCCTTACGACCTTATTCAGCATTAAGGCAAAGCGATTTTCCAGGTTTTTAATTCCTGTTCCGTTTGTTTCAGCCGGTGTTAGTTTTTTATAGATCGGGTTGGAGACGACAAGTTCGTCTTTTTCATTCATCCGGATAGTTATTACCATGATATGTTCGCTATCAATCCGGTTATGAACGATGATATTATCAATCAAGGGCAATAAGGAGAGAACCGGTATTTGCAACTTCATCTTGCTATCATCCACTTCTATATCAAAGCTCAGTTTGTTAGCGTAACGAACACCCATCATATAACGGAATGAATCCAGAAATTCGAGTTCCTCTTCCAGTGTGACCAATCCCTTCTTCTCGCTTTGCAGGATATAGCGGAAAACATCCGATAAGGTATTTACATAAGCGAGTGCGTCGTCATCATTTTTCTTACGAATAAGAGAGGCTACCCCATTCAGTGAGTTAAAGAAGAAATGCGGATTTATCTGATTTGCCAATGCTTCACAGCGGCTTTGTAGATTTTCAATCTTTAATTGTTCGATTTCCTGTTCATCTATTCGCTGTTTCCGGTATAGCATAGCGATATATCCGACAAAGACACAAACAACCGCTATGGCAAAGAACTGACTGATTACTATACTTATGAAGTCATATTTATGGCAACGCGTAAATGAAAAAAGAGCATAGGCAGCAAAAGCGGGAACGGCAATCACAAAGGTGCGTATCAACCGCTGCTTTAAACCGGCCATCTGCATTTTTCGCAGGTTGATATTCAATAACAGCCAAAACAAAACGGCAAAATAGAAATAGCGGAATATGAAGAAATAGGTGTACCAGGTTTTTGTTGATTCATCCATAAAACTCATCATCCAGGCAAAAGAGTTCAGATTCGGATATATGACAACAAGCGTACTGATTAAGCTAATCAGTAACAACTTAATAGTGGTATAATTTTCACTTGATTTCTTTAAGCTCATATCTATACTGTCAGCGTAGTGCTTTTCTATTTAATTTTCATTTACCATCCAGGCTTTAAACTCCATCGCCTTGTTTTTACTGATGTAAATCCGTTCCGGCGTTTCGATGTCTAACGTTACAAGCAACCGGCTATCAAACCAAATCGTAATATTTTTCACACTACTTCTGGAGATAATAAATTGTTTGTTGGCACGGGTAAACCCTGATGGGTTCAAAGTGGCGATGATCTGTTCCAATGATTTGGGATAGGCATAACAATCGCCATCTTTCATATAAACACTTGTATTCTTATCGGTGGTATAAAAGAAGGCGATATCTTTTACTTCGATCGGAAGCAGTTTGTCGTGAACAGGTATCAGTAGCTTATCTTTATAGGATGTAGATTGAGGCGCTAATTGCGTCAGTTGCGACAGGTATTGCATAACATCCGTACGGTTCAGCTTACTAAACTTGTCTAAAGCCCGTATCAAATCCTTTTCCCGGATCGGTTTGAGCAGATAATCGATACTGTTTACTTTAAATGCTTCAATCGCATATTCATCATACGCTGTTGTGAAAATGATCGGCGTTTCAATTTCTATCTGTTCAAAGATGGAAAAGGCAGAACCGTCTGACAAATGTATATCCATGAGTATTAAGTCCGGCGCGGGATTGGACTTTAGCCAATCAACAGTCTGGCTTACACTCTCGGCATTGGCAAGCACTTCGATAGCCGGATCAATTTCCGCCAGCATTTCTACCATATTTTCATAGGCAGCTGTTTCGTCTTCGACTATTAGTATTCTCATTTTCTTTTATTTTAGAGGCAAATAAACTCGAAACATAATACCGTCGTTCTCTATCCGGATATCTTCACTGGTCATCAGCGCAAAACGATTTTCCAGATTTTTAATACCCGATCCGTTAGTCGTTGCTTCAGCAAGCTTGGGATAGACCGGATTGGCTATTACCAACTCATCTTTCTCATTCAGCCGGATAGTAACCGTCATGATATGTTCGCTGTCAATCCGGTTGTGCATGATAACATTATCAATCAACGGAAGCAAGGAGAGAACAGGTATCTTCAGATGCTGCTTAGCTTTATCAACTTCCACGTCAAAGATCAACTTATTGGCGTAGCGAACTTCCATCATATAACTGAAAGATTCTACAAAATCCAATTCCTCTTCCAATGTCACCAATCCCTTTTTATCACTTTGCAGGATATAACGAAAAACATCCGACAAGGTATTGACATAGGCCAATGTGTTTTCACTATTCTTTTTCCGGATTAAAGAAGAAATGCCATTCAGCGAATTGAAGAAAAAATGCGGATTTATCTGATTAATCAGTGCATTACAGCGACTTTGCAGATTTTCAATTTTCAACTGTTCGATTTCCTGCTCATTCTTCCTTTGCTTGACATACAACATGGAGATATGTCCGGCAAATGCACTTACGATTGCGATTATAAGGAACTGACTGGTTATCGTACTCATATGATCCGATTTATCTCTGAGCAGATAGGATATAAGGATATAAACCGCATAAACCGGTATGGCAATCAGAAAGGTACGTGTAAAGCGTTGTTTAAAACGGGTCGTTTTCATCCTCCTCAGGTTATCATATAGCAGAACCCAGAAAAGCATCATAAAATAGAGTACCCTGAATCCGGAAAACAATAAATGAGAAAGATGCTTCGATTCATCCAAAAAAGTCAGATCCCAGGGAAGGCAGACTAAATTAGGATAGGCCACAACAATTCCGCAGATTAAACTAATCAGCGACAATTTTGCAGATGTATCTTTTTCAAATAATTTCATTCTCTTGTCATAAAAAGTAAATATATCCATTTTTCATAGTTAAGCAACCTACCAGAGTAGGTCCACACTTCTTTCAACGTACAAATTTACTAAATATCAGTTCAGTTGCAATGTATCTATACCTAAAACGAAAAAAAGGCTACTAAAGACGAAAAACGACTTTCAAATAAACCGAATCCGACAAAAAACCGGGGCAGTGTATCACCTACATTACCCCGGTAAAGAGTTAAGATCCGGTCGTCCTAAAGTTTTCCTGTTGAACTCTCTCCCCTCCCCTTTTTAACCGAACATATAATCACACCTTCCGGAGAGAGAATCTACTTACCATTTGAATCATATTACAATCCCACACGCCATTTGTAAGAGGAAAACTTCCTTTCTAATCGTTCTCATCATATTACGAAAAAAACAGTACTTTATATTGTTTCACTAAACCTATATGTTGGTGTTGGTATGCCCGATTGCAGATATCTCCACGTTTGTATCTCCGCCCTGTAATCCGCATGCATCAGGCTGTTTAATGTTTCGCGCACCATAGCGCTTAATCTTCGCGGAGTCGTTTCTACACGGGCATTGACGATTATCCGCGCACTGTAACTATCCGTTATATTGCCACGAAAGGATAACGTCTCTTTAGTCCCTGTGATATTCCCGACAACAAACTGATCTTCATTTTCAGTCAGCACTTTCACGTGACCTACCGCATAATCATCTTCATCAAACTTATGGGAAAGATCTGTCAGAAACTTTCTGGTAAAAACCTCCCAATTTGTCTTGACTCCCTGCAAAAAGACAGTGCCGTTCAGCCAACCTAAAGCCGTCTCTGCATTCGCATAAATCGCATAATCCACATCCACTGGATGTTCATCGGCAGCGATACCGGCAGTAGCCACTTCCAACCATTCATCTATCCCTTCATCACACAGGCCACTCACAATAGAGACCTTTGCCTGCGGATAGGCTTTAGCCGTACGCTGCTTCAGTGCTTCCATCCTCTCATCAGGAAACAAATCCGATTTATTGATCAGGATCATATCACTCTCTTCCAACTGTGTATGATACACATAAGCCACATCCGGATGTAATCCGCCATAGCCTCCGTCAAGAATTGAACTCAAACGCGAGGGATCGGCTAAAACCGTAAGAGGCGCGACAGTTACCTCCTGTTCCATGTACTTTTTCAGTGGCCGGATAACCGTTGCCGTAAGATCCGTACTACTACCTATCGGCTCTGCCAAAATAATATCGGGCATTACCTCCGACTGTAGTCTTTGTATGGCCTCCTGCAAGGCATCGAAGTTGCAGCTAAAGCAACCGCCCGTTACCTCTTCCACCCGCACATTATTCAACCGCATCAATCCGCTATCCACCAATTCCGAGGCCTGATCGTTCGTAATAATACCCACACGCAAGCCTTGCTCCGTCAGTTTTGTTGCCGTATTCAAAAGCAGGGTCGTTTTTCCCGCTCCTAAAAAACCTCCAACCAATATAAGTTTCGTTGATTTCATCTTTTGCTTTTAAAGAACGATACAAACATCTTAAATTTTATCCTAACTAATTCAGTATTTTGAACAAAGCGAAAAAAGGGAGCATAAAAGCGAAAAAGAGTGATAATCTTTTATTTTCATTCGCCTAAAAGTGCAATAAACAAGAAATTTGATTACGATGAACTATCCCTTTCATCACCATCTTCTAACCGTTCCACCCGGGTGAGACAAGCGTTCCACCCAGGTGAGACGGCCGTTCCACCTGGGTGAGTCGACCGTTCCACCCGGGTGGAACGATTAAATGATTACGATGAAGAGAGGAAATCATGGTTATCTCTGAAGGCGTTCATGCAGATAAATCCCTCTTGCAATCAAGGTTGTGTGCGCTATATACGATGAATTATGAGCGTTTTATTCAGACCACTTCACTAAACCGATGCGTAGGATTCGGGCGGCCCGGTTGCAGGTATTTCCAGGCTAACACTTCTGTTTTATAGGTATCACCTATGAAAGCATCCAGTGTTTCGCGAACCATTTTATCTAATACTTCCGGACTTGTTTCTACGCGGGCATTGACAATCAATTTAAGATTCTCGCCTGTACCTGCCGAACCGCGGAAAGATAACGTTTCACCTCTTCCGGTAATATTCCCGACGATAAACTGTTTGCCATTTTCAGCGATGACTTTCACATGCCCCACGGCAAAGTTATTTTCGTCAAATTTCCGAGAAAGTTCGGTCATAAATTGACGGATAAAGGCATCCCAATCGGTAGCCTCGCCCTGTAAACGAACCGTTCCGTTCAGCCAACCCAAAACAGCCTCTCCATTGGCATAAATATCATAGTCGACATCTACCAGGCGTTTTCCGGATTCATTACTGGTCATCACCGCATTCAACCATTCATTAATACCCTCGCCCGACATAGCGCTCAGGGTATAGATCGTAGCCGAAGGATAGGCTTTAGCCGTGCGCTGTTTCAGTGCTTCGAGTTCATCTGCAGGTAACAAATCAGCTTTATTGATCACAATAACATCACTCTCCTCCAATTGTTTGTGGTAGATATAAGCCGCATCCGGATGCAAACCGCCGTTACCACCGTCAAGAATGGAATCCAGACGGCCAGGGTCCGCCAGGGCAGAAAGCGGAGATACGGTTATCTCTGTATTCCAGTATTGTTTCAAAGGTTGGATGATGGTGGCAGAAAGGTCGGTACAGCTACCTACCGGTTCCGCAATAATCACATCGGCTGCTACATCTGCGCGGATTTTTTGGATTGCATCGGTAAAGCCGTTGAAGTTACAGCAAAAACAGCTACCGCTTACCTCTACCACTTTCAGGTCGTTTAATTCCAGGATAGCACTGTCTACCAATTCCGGCGCCTGGTCGTTGGTAATTAAACCTACACGAAGACCTTGTTTCATCAATTCTTGTGCTGCATTCCAAAGTAAAGTTGTCTTACCGGCTCCTAAAAAACCACCTGCTAAAATAATTCTTGTTGATTTCATATCGTTTTTTAATTCCATTAATTGTCACAATCACATGGTTCTGAAGCCTTTTTCATAAGCGGTTCAAGAACATACGGGAAGAAGAAAGCGGCCACTATCCCGCCAATCACCGGACCTAAGATATAGACCCAGAAAAATCCACCGCTACTATCCGGAAATGCGGCACTACCCCATCCGAAAATCCAGGCTACCAGACGCGGTCCAAAATCACGTGCCGGATTCAGTCCCGCCTGCGTCAACGGAGCGATAAGAAAGATTATCGAAGCGACCGTCAAACCGATAAATATCGGTGTGATTGTGTCGGTAGGACGACCAACATTACATCCTTCTGTCAGGGCAAAGATAAACAGCACCAGCAGGAATGTACCAAATGCCTCCGCAGCAATAGCCAACGGCATAGAAACTACCGCGCTACTGAAAGGTGTTGCATAATATTCACCAAACATCTTACCGGTAGCCATCGACTCCGGCGTACCTCGCACGATACCGTTGGCTGCTTCGAACGATTCAATCGAGGGCGAAAAAAGCGCATAGATAGTCAAACCGGCAATGAACGCTCCAAGAAACTGTGCCAACAGGTAAGTAGGAAGTTTCTTCGCAGTCATACGTTTACTAATAACCATCGCTATACTAACCGCCGGATTCAAATGGGCACACGACAGATGCCGGGTCAGATAAATAGCCAGCATAACACCGATACCCCAAGCCAAACCGATTTGCAGGATACCTGTATATTCACCAAACAATACGGCAACCGCAACGGAACCCGTTCCAAAAAGCACCAGAATGAACGTACCTAACAGTTCACCCATAAAATCTTTTGTATTCATATACTGTTTTATAAGTTTAATCAGATCAAGATCATAACGATCGATGTATTTATACTTCGCAAAGCTGCGTTTTTTTTATGTTGCTTTTTCATTTATCAGAAGAAAGCGAAAAAAGGGAGCATAAAAGCGAAAAAAATAATCACTTCTATAAACACAGAAAATCAGAAATATTTCAGAATAATGTATATTTGCTGTATAAAATCAAACTATAAAACTCTAATCATATGAAAAAGCTACTCTTACTATTTCTTTCTATTATGCTTGTTGGTTGTGGTGGTGATTCCGAACCGGAACCCGAATCGAAACCGGTCAGTCAACTATCGCTTGACGGAATCGGATTTCTTTTTTTTGACACAAAAGGTAACGCGATCAATAGCAACACCTTTACGATTACGTCTAATACAGAATGGACAATATCGTCAACTAAAGATTGGTGTACATTTACGCCATCCAGTGGAAAAGGGAATAAAGAGGTGAAAATCTCTCCGTCAAAAAATGATAGTTTTGATATGCGTACAGCTTCTATCACCGTTAAAGCAGGAAACCGTTCTCACTCATTTTCTATTTATCAGCTTGGGTTTGATTTGCCCGATAATATATTGGCGCATATCTCTGATCCTATATTAAAAAGCTATATAATCGATAATTTTGATTCGGATAAAAACGGTTTGTTATCAATCGCTGAAGTGTTTGATGTTACTGAAATTAATATTGAAGGGAAAAATATTACGTCATTGAGCGGTATCGAAAACTTCTTTCATCTGAATGAGTTAGATTGCACAAACAACCGGCTTTCAGAGTTAGATCTGACTAAGAATACGCAACTAAACAGATTAGATTGTGATGACAATGAATTGACTAAACTAATCCTACCCAAAAATGCAAAAATAACATTCCTTGCATGTAGTTCAAATAAATTGACAACGATTGATCTCTCAGCAGCAACGGAGCTTACTTTCTTCTCATGTGAAATTAATCCGTTAAGTAAGTTAGATTTGTCTGAAAACAGGAAATTAAAACTGGTCTATTGCAGTAACAATCTATTGAATTCGATTAATATATCGACATGCACAGAATTAACAGATCTGAGACTTCGAGACAACAAACTCACATCCATAGATATATCGGCAAACACTGAACTGAAAGAGCTGGATCTTTACGCTAATTTACTTACGAGTATAGATATATCCAAAAACACCAAACTTAAAGTTCTGGATTGTCAACATAATCCCATCGAAAAGATATACGTATGGAAAGATTTTAACAGTACAAATCCGGAACAATCCATATCTATTCCTGATGGCGCTAAATTTGTTGTGCGATAGGCACAATAAACAATTATGAATTATGAATTATGAATTATGAATGTGGTTCGAATTGCCTAAGGGCGATCTCCAATTCATAATTCATAATCCATAATTCATCATTTATAATTCATCCCTCCTCCATACAAGTATCCAGCATTTCCAATGCTTCAGAAACCACCTGCGGACACAAAACCGTCAATAAGCCCTTATACATGATTCGTTCTAATTCATCCGGTCTGGCCAGATTATAACCGAGAATATCCTCACAAAGAATAGAATTGTATCTGTCTTCAAACATTTTATTAAACTGACTGATCTTTCCTGTTGTGATATCCTTCGCATCTTTTTCGTTCGGAGACGAATGTCCATATTTCAATCCCAATGCCATATAAGCGCCGGTAACGGCTCCGCATACCTGTCCACTCCACATTCCGCAACCAAAACAAGCGGAAACTCTTTTTGCCATACAGTCGTCCATCAAGCCATATTTCTTACTGGCATCAGATAGGAAGACCTGGGAACAATCAAAACCTTGTGATAATTGTTCCAAAACTTTTACACTTTCCATACATCTTTTTGCTATTCTGACTGGGCTTTCCCAAACCCAAATTCGCCTAACATATTCCAGGCAGCAGCCGGATTAAATCCCCTACTCTGCTCCGTATGGCTATCCGTATCTCTCGGATTAGCGCCTACCTCCGCATACAGTTGATTAACCCCCGCCAATAAGGCCACCTGGATAGGCTCATGTACATTCATTGCGCGGGAAGGGTTTACCACAATATTCGTAACTGCCACTATTTTGGTAAGCTCCAGCGCTGTGATTTGGCCAAATTCATAGAGAGGCGTTCCTGCTACGGCCACCCTGCGCATGGCAGCCATTACGCCAATTTCAAGATCTTTCGCCCGAAGGATCTCAACGGTCAACTCCTCATAAGAATGCTCCGGACCAATCGGTTCAATACAGTAGTACAACTCCAGGCCGGCTTCTTTAATAGCCCGAAGCGTATTCTCCCTGTCTCTTGGATTCGCTTCCGTGTCGATACCTTCACGCAAACGGTTAATGTGATAAGCACCGGTAAAGCCGGCGGCCTTCAATTTAAGGGCCATTGCCAGATCAAAATCGCCAATATTAGCAACCAATCTCTGCCCTTTACGCAAAAGCGGCTTTACCGCCTTCCCGATAGAAATAAATTTATCCTGCGGATAATCCGCCGTAGTCATCAGAAAGAAATCGTCAAAATAACCTTGCTGTAAGAAAGTCAACTCCGAACAAATCTCTCCCGCCGTCTTATCCCACTGTGAATCCATGGAATAATGCGAAGCAGCCAGGGAACAAAACTTACAATTAATCGGACAAGGTTCCGCATTAATACCTATCTGCGTAAACACATAACCGCGACTGCCAAACTTAGAACGAGTAAGCGCATTAGAGACAGACAACAACTCATAAAACGCATGACTATGCGTATCAATCCGCAACAAATCCACAATTTCTCCTACTGATAAATCAAACTCTCCCCGCTTTACCTTCTCTAATGCACTCATCTCTTTATTTTTTTAAGTAAATTAATTTCAGGAATAAAAGAAGCCAAGAACATCTCCTCCCTTCTTAACTTCTCTAACTCCTTTAACTTCTTCTCTTCTCCCCTAATTACTGCGCCACCTTCACACACATCATCTTATACTGATCGCGAATGAGCAGTTTGCCGTCAGCCAATGCAATAGGCGCATAGTTTTGTGTGCTACTGCCTATCATTCTTGCTAAACCCTCGGTCGAAGCTCCTCCTTCTCCAAGCAATTCCGCTTTTGAAATTGCTTTGAAGCCTGCCGGATCGGGCTCTATTAAATAGAGCGTTTTATAGCCATCGGTAGCTAACAACAGGCCATCGGCAAGGATCATACTGCCGAAGTCAAAGTTCGGATTCCGTCGTGTCTTCCACATGATCTCACCGTCCATATTCATACACACAAGTCCCTCGCGCTTTGTAGCGGTACGATACATCCCGTAGAAGTAACCGTCATGCAATAGCGGAGTCTTTGTCTCATCAGCAAAATCCTCTGTTGTGAACACCTCCGATGCTTCAAATGTCCCATCTCCTTTTTGGGTTACCTTTATCATGACTGCCCGCAACTCTCCGGCCACCAACAATCGATTATCCCCGGCATCCACAGCACATGATACCTGACCACTACAATCCCAATTAGAGTATTGCCATAGAATCTTTCCTGAACGAGGATCCATCCCGATGATATTACCCATTATTGTTGTCGAATTGTTTCCGCGACCCGGCCGTGAAGAGGTGATATACACAATTTGATCCTCACCGGAAATCTTCACCACCTTCGGATTTGAATAACCCGTAAGACCAAGGCTCGGCGTTTTCCAAACCACATCGCCTGTGAGTTTGTTATACGCCACCACACCCGCATCCGGAGTCTGCGAAGCGATAACAAGCAGATCACCATAGATAATCGGACTTTGCGCTATTCCCCATGTCGGGTAATCTCCTCCGCCAAAATCTTTCCACACGTTCTTTGTCCAGACTGGCTGATGTGTTTGTATGTCAACACAATACAACTCACCATTAGGACCACAGGAATAAACATAGCGGTCGTCCACTATCGGCACGCTTCGTGATCCGGGGAAAGGATAAGTTCCGGGAGACTCATAAGCAAACCGCCAAAGCTCTTGACCCGTATTCAGATCGAAGCTGCGCATAATATCACCCGTTTCATCATCTCTGTCCAGCAGATAGACCTTACCATCTTTTACAACCGGTCCGCCATAGCCAATACCAACCGGAACCGACCATAACACCTCCGGACCACTCTCCGGCCAACTCCTCAACAATCCTTTTTGTGGAGATTTACTATCCCTGTCAGGACCCAGAAACTGGGGCCAGTCCTGTGCAGTAGCTACTGAACAAGAAAGAACAAGAAACGTTGGAATGACCACAAAAAGACTCTTCATTTTCATTCGCTATCCTTTTTATGTTTTTCAGTAAATAATCTTGAAGTAGAAGAAGTCAAGAACAGCGTTATCTCCCCCCTTCTTAACTTCCCTACTCCTTTGACTTCTTCTCTTCTCCCCTAATTACTGCGCCACCTTCACGCAAACCATCTTCGTCTGGTCGCGCACCAGCAGTTTACCATCCGCCAAGGCTATAGGTGCCCAGTTTTGTGTAGCGCCACCCATCTGTGCCATGCCGTTCATATTTACACCACCTTCGGAGAGCACGTCGGCACTGGAAATCGATTTAAACGCCGTATGATCCGGTTCAATCAGATGCAGGGTTTTCATCCCGTCGGTAGCTAAAATCAGTCCGTCTGCCAGAATCATACTGCCTCGGTCGAAGTTAGGATCACGGCTGGTCTTCCACATAATATTTCCTTCCATATCCATACATACAAGTCCGTCACGCTTTGAGTTGGTACGGAACATGGCATAGAAGTATCCGTTATGAAACAAAGCCGGCTTGGTCTGATCACCAAACTCTAACGTCGTGAAAAGTTCTTTCGTCTCAAATGTTCCATTCGCATTCTTTACTACCTGTATCATCGTAGCGCCACGCTCATAACCACCGACAATCAGCATTTTATTGTCCGTAGCAAGCGTTGGACCAGCCACGGTAATATGACAATCCCAGTTATCATAACTCCACAGTTCTTTACCCGTTTGTGGTTCCATACCAATTACCCTACCCATCGATTTCGGTGTTCCTGCCGGAGCGCCAAAAGGATTTAGTGACGAGGTAACATAAACCACCTGATCTTCGCCATGTATTTTCAAAATTTCCGGGCTTACATAACCGATATTCCCCTGATTAGGCGTTTTCCACACGATATCGCCTGTATTCTTATTGTAAGCCACCACACCGGCATCAGCCGCTTGCGAAGCAATAATAAGCATATCACCATAAAGAACCGGACATTGCGATATCGCCCAGGTAGGAAGCTCTTTCCCACCAAAATCAGTCCAGACATTTTTCTGCCAAACTAACTTACCCGACAAATCTACACAGAACAAATCACCGTTTTGTCCGCAACCATATACGTGTTTATCGTCAACAACCGGTACACTCCGCGCACCAGGAAAAGGCACTTCCCCGGGAGTATCAAAAGTCAATTTCCACAATTCCGCGCCTGTATTCAGGTCGAAGCAACGCATAATATCACCCGTTTCGTCGTCCCTGTCGAGCAGATAAGCTTTACCGGCTTTGATAACCGGGCCGCCATAGCCAATACCAACCGGAACCGACCATAACACCTCCGGACCGCTCTCCGGCCAACTTCTCAACAAGCCTTTCTGTGGAGATTTACTATCCCTGTCGGGACCCAAGAACTGGGGCCAGTCCTGTGCCGTAATCGTTGAACACGAGAGAATAAGAAGCCCCGTAATAAGTACAAATAGATTCTTCATTTTCTGTTTTTTTATACATAAAAATTAATATAATATAAAGACTACTGTGCTACTTTCAAACAAAGCATCTTGCCCTGGTCACGAATCAACAGCTTACCATCAGACAAGGCTAAAGGCGCCCAGTTCTGTGTACCGGCCGTAAATAATTCAACGCTTGAGATCGGTTTAAATTCTGTCGAGCTCGGTTCTATCAGATACAGGCTATTCAGACCGTCGGAGGCCAAAATCAATCCGTCAGCAAGAATCATACTGCCGCGGTCGAAGCTCGGATCACGCAACGTTTTCCATTTAATATTTCCGTTCGTATCCATACAGATCAAACCGTCGCGTTTTGAGTTCGTGCGAAACATGGCATAGAAATGTCCATCGTGATACAACGGCGGCTTGGTCTGGTCGCCAAACTCCAGCGTAGTAAACAATTCCTTCGTTTCAAACGAACCGTTTGCATTCTTATTCACCTGTATCATGGTTGCGCCACGATCATAACCACCCACGATCAGCATTTTGTTATCCTCAATAAGAACAGGGCAGGGAACAGAAATGATACATTCCCAATCGGCATACGTCCACAGTGTTCTACCGGTTTTCGGATCCAGACCAACTACATTACCTTTGGTAAGCGGTGCATTAGGATTTAGAAATGTATCTGTGGAAGAGGTCACATAAACCACTTGATCTTCCCCATGTATTTTCAACACCTTCGGACTGGCATAACTGATATTCCCAAGATTTGCCGTTTTCCAGATCACATCACCCGTATTTTTATTGTAGGCCACAACACCCGCATCCGGTGCTTGCGAAGCTACGATAAGCATATCCTCATAGATCACAGGAGACTGCGAAATAGCCCACATCGGAACATTTTCTCCCCCAAAATCTTTCCATACATTCTTCCGCCATACCAATTGATGCGTATTGATATCAATACAAAACAAATCACCGTTAAGCCCACTGGCATACACATATTTATCATCGACAGCAGGTACGCTCCGCGATCCGGGGAAAGGAACCGCTCCCGGAGAATCAAAAGCCAATTTCCAAAGCTCACGACCCGTATTCATGTCGAAGCTGCGCATAATATCACCCGTCGAATCATCCCTGTCCAACAAATAGGCTTTACCGTCCTTAATAACCGGTCCGCCATAACCGGCACCAACCGACACCGTCCATAACACCTCCGGACCACTTGCCGGCCAACTTTTCAACAAGTTTTTCTGTGAAGATTTACTATCTCTATCGGGACCCAGGAACTGTGGCCAGTCCTGCGCACTCACTACCGAACAAGAAAAAATAAGAAAGGTGGTAATAGCTACCAAAAGATTCTTTGCTTTCATTTGCTGTTTTTTTAAATAATATATTAGAACTAATTTTATGTATACAGTCTCTATCGTATGGAATACACGAAAAATTAAAGTACCCCACACAAATATGAAAAGATTTATTCTCCAAATGATAGATGGTGGCGTTAAAAGGAAAAATGGCTGCGTGAACACGAAAAACAGGTAGATTTTGGGAAAAATGACGAATGAAGCGATAATTTTGCAGGCATTTCCGGGCGATTTT
>JAJDIA010000149.1 GCA_030266465.1 Parabacteroides sp. OttesenSCG-928-G21
AGGGGATACGATGAAAAAGGAATTGATATATGATAATTAAACCACTTGTCAGAGATGCTTTTCAAGGTATCTCTTGTGTATTCTTGACCGGAAACGTTATATTTGGCTTTTGTGTTTTGATTTGAATACCGTAAATCTATAAAAATGAAAGGATACGACCATGAAAAGTAAGTGTTTGTTTTTAATGTTAGTCCTGATTCCAGTATTGGGACATGCGCAATTTGGAAGGCCAAGAACGGCTAATGACAGTTTGGTATCAACAGAAGTTTTACAAGGCGATAAGGTGGCGTTTCGGATATATGCCCCTGAAGCGCAGTCTGTTTCGTTGAGTGGGGATGTCCCTGCCCGGGGAGTACAGTTTGCGAAAGATGCGCGTGGCGTTTGGGAAGCTGTTGTTGAGAATGTAAATCCGGGTACTTATCGGTATAATTTTGTTGTAGACGGTGTGAATGTATATGACCCGAAAGCAGCCAACGCAGGAGAGACTAAAGCTTTGTTGGATGTGGCTACGGCAGGGGAGGATTTTTTTATGATGAAGGATGTTCCGCATGGTGCAGTAGCGCAGGTCTATTATCCATCATCTACTACGGGTACTACCCGCAGGATGCAGGTATATACTCCTCCGGGTTATAACGCTTCGACCGATAAATTGCCGGTCTTGTATCTGATTCATGGCGGCGGAGATAGTGATGTTGCCTGGCCAAATGTAGGGCGCGCCAACTTTATTTTGGATAACCTGCTGGCAGAGGGAAAGATTAAACCGATGGTGGTCGTTATGCCGAACGGCAGTATAGATGTTGCCATGTTTGCGAAAGAGACGATGGATGATATTATTCCGTATATAGAAAAGAACTATCGTGTGTTGACCGATAAGGATAACCGTGCGGTTGCCGGCTTGTCGATGGGCGGACTTGAAACGACAGAAATCGCATTTCCTAATCCCGACAAGTTCGGATATGTTTGTATCCTGAGTTCCGGCTGGTTTGAAACTGATGAGGCGATGTATAAAAAGTATGAGAGTATTCTGGATAAAAATGCCGAAACGCTCAAGAAGAATGTCAAACTATTGTGGATATCACAAGGTGGACAGGAGGATATTGCCTGGAAGAATTGTCAGAAAATGATGCAGACACTCGATAAATACGGCATAAAATATCATTATACTGAAATGCCGGGCGGACATACCTGGTATGTATGGCGGCATGATCTGAAGAATTTTGCGCCGCTCTTATTTAGAAACTGATTGCCCTAAATAGAAAAAGGTATATTGAAAGTCCGGAATCTACTTTCAATATACCTTTTGTATTTTATAGATCGTATTAAAAATCCACAATCATCTGCATCACAAATGTGCGTGGTGCAGAAACATCCATTGGGCGGTTACTGTATTCTGTATTGAGTAAATTGTTGACCATTCCCTGAAGACTTACATTGTTGGAGATTTTTACTCCCATGCGTAAATCCATCGTGAAGTAGCCGGTATTGTTGTCAATCCAATGATTATGCAGATCGCCGAAAAGCATGGAACGAACATAGTCCATCAGATTTGGCTTTGACTTTTCACGTTCGTCGACAAAGAAATAATCGACAGCCAGCGTTTTACTTTTCCAGGCCAGATTAGTCCCGATATTGAAACGTTTCCATTCCAGATCGAAAACACCTTTGATGGAATGTTTCTGGCGATACTTTAAATATTTTGAATCATTCGATTTCGCACGCATAGCCAACAGGTCGGTATTGGCCTCCTCCTCGGCATTACGGGCTTCAACGTCCATATCGTGCGGCTCTGTATATACATAACCCAGATTGAATGTTAGCCGTGTGTCCGGAGTAAATTCATACAAGCCGCTTACCGAAAAATCGACGCCATAGATTTCAGCCCTTCCGACATTCGAGAACTGCGCTCCGATGCCCAGACCGTTCCCGTTAGTCAGGCTACTTATAATATCATCTAATCCGGTAATATAATCAAACGTTTTATTATCGAACAAACCGATCCGGAATTCGATCATATCATTATAGCGCGTATAAAACCCGGCAATATCCACAAAGCCTTTTAATCCTCCGATCTGGTAGCCTTGTTTGATACCTAATTCGGCATTATAACCCCGTTCGGCCTTCAGTTCGGAATTCGGGAATGCTCCTACGCCTCCGATATCTTTTAACACAAACTTCTCGGTAACGGAAGGATAGCGATAGCCCTGTCCGAATGACGCACGGATAAATGTATAATCCGTCAAGCTATAATTTAACCCGCCACGAAACACCGGTTTGAAGGGCAGGTCAACGCCGAAAATCTCCGTTTCCGCCTCCCGGTAGCTATCATCCACCCGATAATATTCCATACGCAGACCGGCAGACACATTCAGCTTATCAAAGAATTTATGATCATACTGCATGAAGAACGCCGCATTGTCACTATTATGCTGTCCGGTTACTTTGGAGTTCGCATAGACATGCTCGTAAGTAGCACCGAAGGTGAGTTGTGATTCGTCAAAGGCCTTCGTCAACTGGTAATCCAGATTATAGGCTGTCGTATAATCGGAAGGGACTTCTACCTCCTTCTCCGTAGTCACCGAATTAATCAACCAGGGGAGCGCATCATCTACGCTCGACGGCAGCGGCGTATTCCCCATTACCCAGGAGATCAAATCCATATAATCCGCCGGTTTGGCATTCGGGAAATAGGTATTCCCTAATTGCTGCAGTTCGT
>JAJDIA010000155.1 GCA_030266465.1 Parabacteroides sp. OttesenSCG-928-G21
AGTTGATAATACTTTAACACAGGCGCTATGAAACTGAAAACATTTATTGACCGACCGATATTGGCAAGCGCCATCTCGGCTTTGATATTGATGGCAGGGATTATCGCGCTGGCGATGTTGCCGATAGAACAGTTTCCGGAAATAGCACCGCCTACTATTAATGTAGGGACTATCTATACGGGCGCCAACGCGGAGACGATTCAAAAAAGTGTGATCGTGCCTCTGGAAGAATCACTCAACGGTGTTGAAAATATGATCTACATGACTTCGTCTGCCACCAACTCAGGGAGCGCGGGGATTACTTTATACTTCAAACAAGGCACCGATCCGGATATGGCACAGGTAAACGTGCAAAACCGCGTTGCTGCGGCACAAGGACTGCTTCCAGCGGAAGTTACAAGAGTAGGAATTACTACGGCGAAACGCCAGATGGGAACATTGAAAGTCATTTCGTTGTACAGCGAAGATGGGGCATATGATGACAACTTCCTGAATAATTATTTACAGATCAATATACTTCCGCTGATAGCGCGTATCCCGGGTGTTGGCAGTACGTTTGTAATGGGCTCTTCCTATTCTATGCGGATCTGGATGAACCCGGAGATCATGGCGCAATACGGATTGATTCCGTCTGACGTTACTACAGTGCTGGGAGAACAAAACATAGAGGCGGCTACGGGCACACTGGGTGAAAATTCGGGCATGACGTTCGAATATACACTAAAATACAGGGGCCGCTATTCTACGGCAGAGGAGTTTGGCGAATTGGTGATCCGTTCGCTGCCGGACGGACGCATTCTCAAACTAAAAGATGTTGCAGATATTGAATTAGGTGCTTTATCATACGGATTTAAAGGGGAACTGAATGGTAATCCGGGAGCAACGTGTATTATCTCACAGCAGGCAGGCTCGAATGCAAACGAGATTATTAAGGAGATCGACAAAACCCTTGCCGAGCTGTCCAAACAATTACCGAAAGGGGTCAAAATAGCTGATTTGGTGAGTGTGAAGAATTTTCTTGATGCCTCGATCAAGAATGTGGTAGAAACACTGGTGATTGCGATCCTGTTGGTTATATTGATAGTGTTCCTGTTTTTGCAGAACCTGCGATCTACATTGATTCCGGCAATATCCATTATCGTATCGCTCGTGGGGACATTCGCCTTCTTGATTGTGGCGGGGTTTACGCTGAATCTGCTTACGCTTTTTGCATTGGTTTTGGTGATCGGCACAGTTGTGGATAATGCAATTGTAGTGGTTGAGGCGGTGCAGGCGAAGTTTGACGAGGGATACAAATCGCCCTATCAGGCTACCATCGATGCGATGGGTGGCATCTCCACGGCCCTGATTACTACTTCGTTGGTATTTATGGCGGTATTTATTCCGGTTTGCTTTATAACCGGACCGACAGGAATCTTCTATACGCAGTTTGGTATTACGATGGCGGTGGCGGTGGGTATCTCTACAATCAATGCCCTGACGTTATGTCCCGCGCTTTGTGCATTGATCATGACACCCAATACGAATGCGAAAAGCGGGGAAAAGATAGGCATATCCATTCGTTTGAGGAAAGCTTTTGATGCCTCTTATCACAGTCTGCTGAAAAGATATAAGGTGGCGCTGCTATCTTTCCTGAAACGCAGATGGTTGGCAACGGGGCTTATCGTAGCAGCGTTGGCGGGACTGATTATTCTGATGCAGACTACGAAGACCGGTTTTATTCCGCAGGAGGATACGGGGTCTATCTATATTAATGTGGCAACAGCACCAGGTTCAACGTTGGATGAAACCAACCGGATCATGCATCAGATAGACGAACGTATCAAAGATATTCCACAGATTGAAAGCTATGCGAAAGTAGCTGGGTATGGCATGCTGAGCGGACAAGGCGGAACGAATGGGGTTTTCTTTATCCGTCTGAAACCCTGGAGCGAACGGACACGAGCGGAGGATGATATTAATGCCGTAATCGGGCAAATCCAGGGGCGCATAGCAGATGTAAAGGCGGCCAACACGATGGTTTTCTCCCAACCACTAATCAGTGGCTACGGAACGAGCAATGGAGTAGAGATGTATGTGCAGGACCGACAAGACGGCAGTATCGAGGAGTTGCAAGGGCATACGCAGAAGTTGATCGGCGCATTGTATCAATGTCCGGAAGTAGCGATAGCTTACACGACGTTTGAAACAAAATTCCCGCAGTATGAAGTAGAGGTAGATGCGGCCAGATGTAAAAGGAATGGCATTTCTCCGTCGGAAGTGCTAAGTACGTTGTCGGGATATGTAGGCGGTAGTTACGCGTCGAACTTAAATCTGTTTTCCAAACTCTATCGCGTAATGGTGCAGGCGGCACCGGAATATCGACTGGATGTAGAGTCGTTGAGCAATATATTTGTGCGTACATCGTCCGGTGAGATGTCACCCATCAGTCAATATCTTACTTTGACAAAGGTATATGGTCCGGAATCGTTGTCGCGCTTTAATATGTTCTCTTCTATCAG
>JAJDIA010000151.1 GCA_030266465.1 Parabacteroides sp. OttesenSCG-928-G21
ATGAATAATCAAATATTGGTACTTGGCTGTAAGAAATCTGGATTATGCTAAATCCAAAGATAAAAATTAAAAGTAAAGTGTGCTTTTTCATTATATAAAATATTATGCCATCCTGTTACCCTTAGGTAGGCGTTGTTAAGTAAAAAGAAGCAGGGTTCTGTTCTTAAAATCTTATCTGCATAGAGGTATCCCCATACCAACCGAACAAATAAGCGAACAGTCCCTGCCCTTTTATGCTCACTCTCCTGATGATGGAATAGTATACATAATGAAGACAGAGCATTTCTGCCGCTATCACTCTTGTTCGGTAATTGAAAATGGGGATTTTCTATGCAAGAATAATATCTTAGAATGCTTCTCGTATGTCCTTCCAATTCTCAACTCTTTGAGAGTTGGAATTAGGACAAAGATATAAAAAAGCAACAACTAGCATTACAAGTTGTTGTATTCTTCTCATTAAGAGAAAATAATAGATTCATAAATAATGATTAAACTAGAAAAGGTTGTAATCATGGAATTACAGCCTTTTTCTTTACAAACGAGTTCCATAGCTGATTTACTTTATGCAAGTGTAAGAATGGTTGATAAATGATAGAACAAGAAGGATGTAATTCAGAATTCGTGTTTATTCATCTCTTTTTCGTGGTAACGATATAAGTTATTTTATTGTGATGCTTCTTCCTGTTTTTATCTATGTAGTATTATGTCAAAAAAAGAGCTGTAACTTTTAAAATTACAGCTCTTTATCAATATGGTAAATGCTTTTATCAACCAGCCTGTTCAATAGCAACCGCTACTGCAACCGTTGCGCCAACCATTGGATTGTTACCCATTCCAAGGAAGCCCATCATTTCCACGTGTGCAGGAACTGATGAAGAACCAGCGAACTGAGCATCACCGTGCATACGGCCCATTGTGTCCGTCATACCATAAGAAGCAGGACCGGCACCCATATTGTCCGGGTGAAGTGTACGACCTGTACCACCACCGGAAGCAACTGAGAAGTATTTACGACCGTTCTCTAAACATTCTTTTTTGTATGTTCCGGCAACCGGGTGCTGGAAGCGGGTTGGGTTAGTTGAGTTACCTGTGATAGATACGTCAACACCTTCTTTACGCATGATGGCAACACCTTCGCGTACATCGTCAGCTCCGTAGCATTTTACTTTAGCGCGCAGACCTTCTGAATAGGCTTTTTCCTTTACAACATTGACTTCACCGGAAGCGTAGTCAAACTGTGTCTGTACATAAGTAAAGCCATTGATACGAGAAATGATCATAGCTGCGTCTTTTCCTAATCCGTTCAGGATAACGCGAAGAGGCTCTTTACGCACTTTGTTTGCCATTTCAGCAATTTTGATAGCACCTTCAGCAGCAGCGAATGATTCGTGACCTGCTAAAAATGCGAAACATTTTGTCTCTTCACGTAATAAACGTGCAGCCAGGTTACCGTGTCCGATACCTACTTTACGGTCGTCTGCAACAGAACCATTGATACAAAATGCCTGTAAACCGATACCGATAGCTTCGGCTGCTTCGGCCGCATTTTTCACACCTTTTTTGATTGCGATGGCAGCGCCTACCACATAAGCCCAACATGCATTTTCAAAGCAGATGGGTTGAGTCTCCTTACACATCGTATAAGGATCGATACCTTTTGCATCACAGATAGCCTTAGCTTCTTCGATGCTGCCGATACCATATTCTTTTAGAACAGCGTTGATATTGTCTATCCTGCGTTCGTAACTTTCAAATAAAGCCATATTAATCTTTGTTTTTAAAATTCTTGAAAACGAATAGTAAAGATATTAGAAGATTTACAACAATTACACCGCCGCAACAAGCAACATAAAAGGCTAACCAGGGCTTTTCCGTAGCGATCACAAAGTAAGCGATAACCGTAGCAATGGTAATGATAATAGCCAACCCGATGAGGACGCGTGTAAAGGTTTTTCTTCTATTCATTACGTGGATCGATGTATTTTACAGCATCTTTGAAGCGGCCATAGCTACCTTTTGCTTTTTCCAAAGCTTCGTTAGCGTCAGTACCCTTCTTAACCATATCCATAAATTTACCTAAGTGGATAAATTCATAACCAATTACTTCGTCGTCAGCATCAAGAGCCATGCGTGTGCAATAGCCTTCTGCCATTTCCAGATAACGAGGACCTTTAGCTAAGGTTCCAAACATAGTTCCTACCTGGCTGCGTAGGCCTTTGCCAAGATCTTCCAGACCGGCACCGATCACCAAACCACCTTCAGAGAAAGCAGATTGTGTACGTCCGTAAACGATTTGCAGGAATAGTTCGCGCATAGCTGTATTGATAGCGTCACAAACCAGGTCGGTGTTCAAAGCTTCCAAAAGTGTTTTCCCCGGCAGAATTTCTGAACACATCGCAGCTGAGTGAGTCATACCGGAACAACCGATAGTTTCAATAAGTGCTTCTTGGATAATCCCTTCTTTTACGTTTAGGGTCAGTTTGCAACTACCTTGTTGTGGTGCACACCAACCTACACCGTGTGTTAAACCGG
>JAJDIA010000152.1 GCA_030266465.1 Parabacteroides sp. OttesenSCG-928-G21
TCAGCTATCCTACATGAAGCATTAAACAGAGGCATACAAGTAGCTGCCGTTGTCAGGAATCCTGAAAAGATCAAAATTACTAATCCAAATCTGACTGTAATTCAAGCAAATGTATCTTCTGTAGATACAGTTGCCGAAATTGCTAAAGCCGCAGATGCCGTTATCAGCGCATATAATCCGGGATGGACTAACCCAAACATCTATGAAGAAACATTAAAAGTTTATCCGGCTATCCTTGAAGGAGTGAAAAAAGCAGGCGTAAAACGTCTTTTAATGGTAGGCGGTGCTGGAACATTGTTTGTTGCACCAGGATTACGCGTTGTAGATTCCGGCGCTATACCACAGGAAATTATGGCCGGTGTGAAATCTCTGGGTGAATTCTATCTGAACATCCTGATGAATGAACAAGCGATTGATTGGGTATTCTTCTCTCCGGCAGGAAGTATAGAACCGGGCGAACGTACGGGTAAGTATCGTTTAGGAAAAGATGATCTCATCCTGAATGATCAAGGTGAAAGTAAAATATCTGTACAGGATTATGCAAAAGCAATGATCGATGAACTGGAGGTTCCTGCACATCATAAAGAACGTTTCACGATTGGTTATTGAATACGATGAAAAAAATCTTATATCTTTTGATCTCGTTCCTGCCTTTTTTCGTTATGAATGCACAGCAATCGGAAGAAGTTGTTTTGCATCAAATGATCAACAAATATGTAACTTCCATTAATGAATGCGATACTTTATTAGGGCGCAGTATCTGGGCACACAGCGAAGAGGTATCTTTTATCGCTCCCAGTGGCAGAATGGAAAGGTGGGAAGAGATCAAAGACAACTTTATGCTGGGCGCAATGGGGAATTTTTCTCAACGGAATCTGAAAAGCCTGACAGAAATCATTAATATCTACGGCGATGTCGCCTGGATTGAATTCTTTTGGGAATTTGATGCGGTTAGAAAAGACGGTTCACCGCATAACGCAAAAGGACGGGAAACACAAATCCTCCGAAAGATTGACGGCGAGTGGAAATTCGTACACATCCATTATTCCGGGGTTTCGAATAGATAACAAAAAACGGTATTCCTAAGATATATCTCCGGTACATAGATCTTATGGAATATCATCCCATAAAAATTTCATCACAATAAACTCCTCTTTTCTTCAGCAAGAAGTGTGTATTTGTTTTAGATGAAGTTATAATTCTCCCATGGGGGTATATTAGTACACCAAAGGGAGTATATTAATACGCGCATGGGAGAATATATATCCTCCAATGCGCGTATTATAAGTTTATCGAAATGAAAACCTTAGTTTATTACGATGAAAAAAGGAGTTCATGCAGATCAAAACCTTTGCTTGTTATATATTCAGGCTGGAGGCTTCGGAGTCTTACTTTTGAAAAGGAATTTAAAATAACCACAGATTATATATATTTGCAATACTATTGAAATACATAATTGTAAATGGAAATTACCTCGATCCTAAATAAAATAGTTGAACTGCCAAAGGCTTCGACAAGCCATATCGTTGATATTATCAATGAAGTGGAATATCCTAAAGGGCATCGGCTATTGAATGCGGATAAGGTGGAGCGAGATATTTATTTCATAAAAAAGGGTATTGCCCGGGCATATATAGACGCTGCAGATGGAGAAGTTACTTTCTGGTTTGGCAAAGAAGGGGATACGGTGGTGTCCATGAAAAGTTATGTCAGTAACCAGCCGGGATATGAACATATTGAATTACTGGAAGATTGTATATTATATCAACTAAATGCGGATGCCTTAAATGATCTGTTTGCAAAAGATGTGTATATCGCTAACTGGGGACGAAAATTTGCGGAACAGGAACTTCTGAAAACCGAAGAAAGACTGATTGAAAGATTGTTTGGGACGGCATCTGAACGGTATAGTAAGCTGATTAAAAACAATCCCGAACTACTCCAAAGGGTTCAACTATCACACATAGCTTCCTTTCTTGGAATAACTCAAGTCTCTTTAAGTCGGATCAGGGCCAAACTCAAATAAACGGTTTTTTATCATTTGTAAAGTTATAATTACGATCCATTCATGACCTTTGCCGCTAAAATATCAATGTATGAATTGGGTTATTTTAGTTATAGCGGGATTATTTGAAGTGGGATTCACCTCTTGCCTGGGAAAAGTCAAAGAGACAACGGGCAATGAGATGGTTTATTGGTTTATTGGTTTCTTTATCTGTTTATCTATTAGCATGGTGCTACTGATGAAAGCCTCGCAGACCTTGCCTATCGGGACGGCTTATGCCGTATGGACAGGTATTGGGGCCGTAGGTACGGTATTAATGGGTGTGTTTGTGTTTAATGAACCGGCAAATTTCTGGCGGCTACTGTTCATTTCCACCCTGATTATTTCTATTGTTGGGCTTAAGGTAGTTTCTCATTAATCAGTCTGTTCGTCATTCCCTAAGTTGAAAATGTGCTTGTCGAACTCTATGAAGCCATTTTTCCTATAAAAAGAGATAGCTTTTGTATTTTCTTCCCAAACGCCCAG
>JAJDIA010000153.1 GCA_030266465.1 Parabacteroides sp. OttesenSCG-928-G21
GAGAAAGAATGTGATGTTATAGCGTTAAACTATTTGTGTTTTTTGTTTTATGTTGTGTTATTGCTTATTTTTAAGGTCAATTATTTCCGGACGTTTAAACTAAATACAAATGAAAAAAGCATGTTTTATTTTTTGTCTTACCTGGATCCCTTTGTTGATTTTCGGGCAAAGTGATATCCGGATTATGTATGGACCGTATTTACAGAAAGTCTCAGAAAATGAGGCCACAATTATGTGGGTTACCGACAAAGAGGCTGTTTCCTGGGTGGAATTAGCTCCTGATGATGGGATGCATTTCTATGCAACAGAACGTCCACAATATTTTCAAACCAATTTTGGGAAGAAAATGATCGGTAAACTGCATGAGATCAAACTTAAGAACTTGCAACCAAACACAAATTATCGTTATCGGATTTATTCTAAAGCGGTTATGGAACAAACGCCTTACTATATACAATATGGTAAAGTGGCCGCTTCGGATGTTTATCGTGGGCAACCTTTTCTGTTTCGAACACTGGATACTAAAAAAACAGAAACGACTTTTACGATGGTCAATGATATCCATGCTGACAGTGCCCTGCTTGTAGCTTTAATGCAAACACAGAAAATAAAAAACACGGATTTTGTGCTTTTTAATGGAGATATGCTTAGTGATCTGCGATCAGAGCAACAAATTTTCGATGGATTTATGACATCTGCTGTAAAACTATTTGCTGCAGAGATTCCTATGTTTTTTGCGCGTGGCAATCATGAAGCACGTGGGCCATTCTCTACGGAATTTATTCGTTATTTCCCCACATCTACTGGTCAGCCTTATTATACTTTCCGGCAAGGACCTGCCTTTTTTATTGTGCTTGATGCAGGAGAAGATAAACCGGACAGTGATATAGAATATCTGGGCTTGGGTGCATTTGATATTTATCGTCAGGAACAAACTGAGTGGTTGAAAAAAGTATTGGAAAGTGATGAATTTAAACAAGCTCCTGTAAAGATAGTTGTTATGCATGTCCCACCTGTCGGTTCTTCCTGGTATGGGTTATTGCAAGTAAAAGAACAGTTCCTCCCCTTGCTGAATAAGGCCGGTATTGATTTAATGCTTAGCGGACATCTTCATCGGCATATTTATTATCCTAAGGGAGAAGAGGGGTGTGAGTTTCCTGTACTTATAAATTCAAATAAGCACGTAGTAACAGGGCATGTCAAAGGGGAGTCCATTACATTGGAAGTTAAGGACGCAGCGGGCAAACTTGTAGAAGAAATAGTTCTCTGATTATATCGGGAATTAGAGATAGATTAAGCTGAAAAGGTGTTCTCGTTCATAAATTTCATTGGCTGTGTTTAGAATATCTTCTGCCTTAATTTTATCGATTTTATCGAACACTTCGGGTAAAGAATCATAGCGATTGTGATGTAAAAAGCTTTTGCCTAATCCTAAAAACAGTGATTCTTTGTTGTCTCCGCTTACGCCCAATTGTCCGATTAATTGTTTTTTAGCATTAGCCAGTTGGGTAGTGGTCAGTTTTAAATTGCATAACTGATCAAGTGTTTTATGAACCAGCTCCAACGCTTTGTCAAGATGCTTGTGGTCGGTGCCAAAATAAATACTTGTCAGGCCGGTGTCTGTATAAGAGGTAAAGGAGGATTCCACATTATAGACTAAACCATGTTTTTCACGTAAAATCATATTAAGCTTACTATTCATGCCGGGACCTCCAAGGATATTATTCAACAGAAACAGGTTTATGCGCTTAGAATCATACATGCTATACGCCCGGCTTCCGATTAATACATGTGCCTGATGAGTCTCTTTTTTTACGGTTTTTTTATAGGGAGATATTATTGATGGAGATTTTCGGTTACGAATAGATGATGATGATTCGATAGTGTTTAAATACTTTTCTGCCAGGAGGATAATCTTTTTCATATTCAATCTCCCCATAGAAAAGAAAATCATGTTTTCCGGAAGATAAAATCGTTTTGTGAATGAACGCCCAGAGTCTGACGTGAATTTTAGGAGTGTTTTTTCTTCCCCAAGAATATTATGTCCAAGGGCATGGCCGTTATATAATAAATTCTCGAATTCATCGTAAATTAATTCCGCTGGAGAGTCTTCATAAGAGTGTATTTCATCTAAAATAACATCAATTTCTTTTTCCATCTCATGCTGAGGGAAACGGGAATTGAATATTAAATCAACAAGCAATTCAAAAGCACGCTCGTAGTGCTCTTCCATAAAAATAGAATAAACAAACGTCTCCTCTTTTGTTGTATAAGCATTTAACTCTCCGCCTACATTTTCCATTCGGTTAAGAATATGCCAGGCTTTCCGTTTGGTCGTTCCCTTAAATAAACCATGCTCAACGAAATGCGCTAATCCGAATTCATCTTTTTCTTCATCACGTGTCCCGGCATTAATGCCAAAACCACAATAAGAAACCGGCGAATTCATCGGCATGTGCACAATACGTAATCCGTTAGATAATTGGTGAGTTTCGTATAGCATAATTTTCGTTTCCTT
>JAJDIA010000154.1 GCA_030266465.1 Parabacteroides sp. OttesenSCG-928-G21
ATTTTCTACACAGGATCATGCCGCTGCTGCTATAGCCGCTGCCGGAATACCTGTATTTGCCTGGAAAGGCGAAACATTGGAAGAATACTGGTGGTGTACGGAGATGGCACTTCGTTTTCCTGACGGCAAAGGTCCGAACCTGATTGTGGATGATGGCGGGGATGCTTCTTTATTGGTGCACATGGGCTATTATGCCGAAAATGATGCGGAAACAATCAATAGAAAAGGTTCCAATCATGAAGAGCAGGTTATATTGGATACGCTCAATAGTATATTAAAAGAAGACAATACGCGTTGGCATCGTACAATTGCCGAAATGAAAGGTATTTCCGAAGAAACGACTACCGGTGTACATCGGTTGTATCAGATGATGGAGAGAGGTGAACTTCTGGTTCCTGCTATTAATGTAAATGACTCGGTGACCAAATCAAAATTTGATAACCTGTATGGTTGTCGGGAGTCATTAGCTGACGGAATTAAACGTGCTACGGATGTGATGATTGCAGGAAAGGTTGTAGTTGTAGCCGGTTATGGTGATGTAGGTAAGGGCTGTGCTCACTCTATGCGTTCTTATGGCGCACGGGTGCTGGTCACTGAAATCGACCCGATATGTGCACTTCAGGCAGCTATGGAAGGCTTTGAAGTAACAATTATGGAAGAGGCGGTGAAAGAAGGAAACATCTTTGTCACTACAACAGGCAACCGGGACATTATTACGATCGAGCACATGGCTCAAATGAAAGACCAGGCTATTGTTTGTAATATCGGTCACTTTGACAATGAGATCCAGGTAGATAAACTAGTCAATTATCCAAATATCAAACATATAAATATCAAACCGCAGGTAGATAAATATACTTTCCCAACCGGACACAGCATTTTCTTATTGGCTGAAGGACGATTGGTAAATCTCGGCTGCGCAACAGGGCATCCCTCTTTTGTCATGAGTAATTCGTTTACAAATCAGACATTAGCTCAAATTGACCTTTGGCAAATGAGTTATGATATTGGCGTTTATCGATTACCTAAACGTCTGGATGAAGAGGTTGCCCGTCTGCATCTGGAAAAGATCGGCGTAAAACTGACACAACTTTCGCAGGAACAGGCTAACTATATCGGAGTGCCTGTGGATGGTCCTTATAAAGCTGATCACTACAGATATTAAAACCCAAAAAGTAAATATAAATGAAACAGCCTTGAACCATTATGCGTTCAGGGCTGTTTCTATATAAAACGAAATAAAGATGAAAACAAACAGTTTTTGGTTTTTAATAACCATCGTCATTTTCTTTACCGGATGCAAAAGCAACAACAAAGAAAATCAGGCAAATGAAGAAGTTAAAATAACTACAGAAGTCCAGGATATGCATAATGCACAGAATGCTTTGGATTATGACGGGACTTATATAGGTACGCTCCCGACAGCATCGGGAATCGGGATGAAAGTCACTTTGGCCCTAACAAGAAATGGTACTTACCATAAATCCGTACAGTATGTAGAAAATGCGGATAAGACTTTTGAATCTGAAGGAAAGTTTACCTGGAATAAAGAGGGAAATACGATTACCCTGGAAGGTGAAGAAAAGCCCAACAGCTATTTTGTAGGCGAAAATCAATTATTCCATTTGGATGAAAATGGAAACAGAATTACAGGAGATCTGGCTGATGAGTACAGGCTTAGGAAGCAGTAAGTCAGGAGTAAAAGAAGTAAAAGAAGTAAGAAAAACATCTCCTTTGTTTACTTCTTGACTTCTAATGGGCGAAGCGAGAGATGACTTCTTTAACTCCTATTATTTTATCTACGCTTTCTTTTTATAATGTTTTTTCAATTCGGCTTCGGTATCTATGGATTGACGGAGAATAATCCGGCGTATAAATGCCGTAATAAAACCGAACCCATAGCCTGTCAACTGTACAAATCCGGCGACAACAGACAAAAGGGCAATAATCAGGCTTTTATTTACCCATAAAGATTCCGAAAACAGGGCTAAAATATACAGACCTAATGGCAGTAAAGCCCAGGGACAGATAAAAGCAGATAAAAGCAGAAAGATTGTCCCCAAAACAAAACAAGTCGGCAGTAAATGAACTAATTTCAATGATTGGGGATGAAGTTGATATAATTCCACACGAGCCATTCCAAAAACATACACCTGTCTGAAAAATGATTTGAAATTTACTCTTCGTTTATGATACACATAAGCGTCGGGGAAAAGGGCCACACTGAATCCGGCATCACGGATACGGGTACTTAAATCTATATCCTCACCAAACATGTCTTTAAAGCCTCCTGCCTGTTGATAGACCTCACGGGAAAAGCCCATATTGAATGTGCGAGGCACAAACTTCTCCAAGCCTTTTTTACTTCCGCGAATACCACCGGTTGTCAGGAAAGAGGTCATTGAATAACTGATTGCTTTTTGCATCGGCGTAAATGATGCATGCGCACGATCAGGTCCACCAAAACAATCCGCTTTAGTTGATGCAATATAATCCGTTACTTT
>JAJDIA010000156.1 GCA_030266465.1 Parabacteroides sp. OttesenSCG-928-G21
CCATACCCGTAAAAAGGCGTTGATAAGTATTAACCCAAGTTGCTGCAGTTATGATATCAGCCAACCAGAGATTTCCAAAAATCAGGATAGCTAATATAAAAGCGGCAAGAAGTAATACTATACCCTGACTTAAAAGTAGTCGGAATATAGAAGAATGCGTCGCTCCCAAAGCCATCCGGAGTCCTATCTCTCCCCGTTTTTGCTGTGTGCGTAACCAGAACGTACCGATAACTCCTAGAAAAGCATTTAGAAGGAAAAATGTCACGACAGCTATATTCATTCGCATTTCATCAATCCACGAACGGATATGTTCTTTGCGGCGATCAGCCATCAAATCTACCTCTTTCAAATAAATATTCCCGATCTTCAGTTGCGAGCTCATTTCTTTGCGGAAAGACTCGGCAAATCCTTTTTTGTCCGCTGTAGCTTTGATCCGGATGAATAGAGGAAGCTCGTACACAATACCGGTATTCGTTGTTTTCAGGATATCGGATAAATGTACCGGGCGATAATAAGCATAATTATAATCACTGAATTCATTATAACGTTGATTTTCCGCAACCCCTCCGATTCGATAAAAGGTAGGTTCTGAACTTCCCTGATCCTGGCAAGATATTTCCTTGCCGATAGCATTAGCTGCACTTCCGAAAAACATTTCCGCCACAGATTTATTAATCACAATTTCACCTTTATCCAGTGCGTCAGCCAGTAGTTGCGGATCGCCTCCATCTGCCGGTTTTACCTGGAAAAGAGTGAAATAAGAAGACCCCACATCGCGTACGAAACCTCTTGGTCGTGATAATGTATCCAGTTGGAATGTGGTGTATTGGTTTGACCACCTGTAATGAAAATGATTAGTGGAAGTATAACATACGGCTTCTACGTCCGGGTGTTGTTTCAGGCGATCAAGAATCGTTAGAAAGCTGGCACCTCCTTCCAGGCTCTCTTCTGATTGTCCTACATAGTCAGGGCTATTTTGAGAGATAACCCCTAATTGTACGTAATAAGTATGATTTATATCGAATCCGGCAGGTAACGAAAAACGTTCGTACGCAATGTAAAGGCTATCGACGGCAAACCATATACAAACAGCTACTACGAGCAATTCCAGGCCGATAAACAAACTGTCACGACGCTCGTTCCACATTTGTGTGATTATTTTTTTTATCATTTTCTATTCCTCCCTGATTGATTTGACAATAGAAGCATGTGATACACGCCATGCAGGAACAGTCGCCGACAATAGATTCATTACCAGGCAAAAGAAGATGGCTATCAGAAAAACAACGGGGCTGAACATCCCTCCTGTAAGGCCTGATTGTCCTAATGATGTTATTAACAGCCAATCGCGGAAAATAACCAATCCTGCATAGGATAATACCAGTCCTACCGCACCCCCTATTAGCGTAAGAAGAAGATTTTCGGTCAATACTTGCCACAGAATATCTCCTGTTGTAGCGCCAAACGAGCGACGAACTCCTAATTCACTCATACGCTTGCGTATTTGTGCAAAGGTAATCCCCGACAAATTGAGCGCGGGTACAAGTAATAAAAGAACTATAATTATACCATAACGGAGAAATATGGATGATAGATTCTGAATGGTGATCGCCCCTCCGCCACCACCGAGCCATACTTCTGTTTGGGTAAAAGGTTGACTGCCGATATTTGCCCGAAAATCCGGAGTCTGGGCATTAAATGAGGCAACACGATTTGCGACTTCCTGTTCCAGGATTTTTTTACCGATGCCTTTCGATGCCAGTATATAACAATTGAAATTACCACCAATCCCATCTGCAAATGCATACGTATTGCCTCCTGCCGAATAAGGTATCCATACATCAGCATAAGCTTTGTTAGCATAAAGGGATACGTCTTTGACAACGCCACGGATGGTATAAATAATATGGTCAAGCTTGATCTCATTTCCAACCACATCGGTTGTGCCAAAAAGTTTACGGGCTAATGTTTCGTTGATTATAACCGTATATGTTCCTCCGTCAATTATAGCTTCATCATAGGGTTGTCCGGTTATAAAATCAAATGCGAAAACCGACCAAAATGCAGCATCCGTATAGAGCGCCTCAACCGTGCTTTCAGTGTGGCCATCCATGGTAGTGGCCAACAGTTTACCTTGTTGATTACGCATCACCGCCGTAACGGTTTCAGCAGACTCCAAGGGATACAAACACTCTTTTATAAATGGTAAACCGATACTACTGTAAGAATATCTTTGATCATTTGATTTATAGATAGCTTCGGCAATAGATAAAGAATAGGTCCTGTTTCTGTGTATTTCAGGTGAAATATTTGCTGTGTTTACTTCATATAAGATCATAATGATCATGATCATGCATATGGCCAACGCAGTTCCCAGTATAGAAATGATGCTAAGAAGTTTATTCTCTTTCAGCATCTGCCAGGCCTGTTTAAAATATTGTTTAATCATAATCCTTTCATTATTATTTCTAAATTATTATTC
>JAJDIA010000157.1 GCA_030266465.1 Parabacteroides sp. OttesenSCG-928-G21
TGCGCCTGCAAGCTGAAATCATCAACTTGGGAGATATAATGTATGATGTGATCCGGTATTATCCTATGCCGGGACGCTCATTCCGTGCAAGTATTAAATACATCTATTAAATAAATCAAGAGAAATGAAAATGAGAAAGTTTTTTTACGCTATTGTGGCTTGTGCGCTAATTGCACTGCCATTTACTTCTTGTAGCGACGATGATGATGACAAACCATTTATTCCTACAGAACAAGTCACCAATCTCTCCTTTGTGGATACAGACAAAGAGGTGTTTTTAATTGGTGGTACCTTATCGTGGACACTTCCTGCTTCGGAGGAAAACATTAGCGGATATGTTATTTATCTCTCGGAAAGCCCTACTGCTAAAGGAGCGAAATTAGGTGAGGTCGAAAAAGGAGCAACCTCTTTTGCCGTTCCTGACGGGACTGAAATAAATGCCTATTTGCATGTAGTAGCTAAAAATTCATTAGGTGAATCCGAAAAGACAGCAAGCATTGCCGTAAAAGACGTGCTTCCAGAATTGGGACCGATCGTTTTTAATAATGGCTTGTTTATTCTTAATGGAGGAAATTACAATGCAAATAATGCATCAATCAGCTTCTTTGATTTCAGTACAGGGCAAATGAAAACAGATATTTATCAGAATATTAATGGTAGCGGATTAGGTGATTCTGCAGAAGAGGCATTGGTCTATGGATCTAAAGTCTACGTTGCTGTGACAACTTCAAATCGCCTTGTTGTATTGACGAAAGACGGAAGAGAACTGACAAGCTATACGCCGACCAGAAACGGTGAACCGATGAATCCGCGCGGAATGGTGGCTAAAGATGGTAAAATATACATCTCTTATTTTTACGGACATGAAGTGGCCGTGTTAGACACAGCCTCTCTTACAATTGAAAATACAATACCCGTAGGTCGCTATCCGGAAAAGCTGGCGGCAGCAAATGGTAAAATCTATGTGACCAATTCCGGTGGATTAGATCATCCGAATTACGGCAATACAGTCTCTGTTATTGATCCGGAAACGATGACTGTAGAAGATGAAATCGAGGTACTCATCAATCCTGGCAGCATTGTCGCAGATAGTGAGGGGGATTTATACGTTGTTTCATTAGGAAATTACGTCGATGTTAAAAACACATTGCAACGTATAGACAAAACAACAGGTGAGGTGTCTACGATTTGCAATGCGTCAAAGATAGCCTTGGCAAATGACAAAATATACTTAATGTATGCACAATGGGGTGTAGAAACACCTGAATTTAAAATCTATGACACATTAACAGAAGAAATCATTGAGGATAATTTTATTAAAGACGGCACGACAATTACAAGTCCAAACGCTATCACAGTAGATCCGGTTACCGAAAAGATATATATAACCTATTATGATTACATGAGTACCGCATCTTTATATATCTTTGGCAAAGACGGGAAACTGGAAGGTAGCCCAATCGATACCGGAGGTTATGACTCGAAATGGATGTTTGTAATGAACGATTAATTTTATAGACATGAAAAAGATCTTCATAGGGTTATTCTTTGTTTGCCTATTTGCTTCCTGCGGACAGTCGGGCAAACAGGCTATGTCCGAAGCAATTGTTTCCGATACAATCCACTATGCACGCGGCATTAATATACAACGCTATGAAGATTTTATCATTGTGGATATCGTCGATCCCTGGGATAACACGCAGCTTTTACAAAAATATATACTGGTAGAGCGCAATCAACCGCTGCCCGGCAATCTGCCTGCCGGGACAGTGGTTCGCGTTCCTGTCCAAAATGTAGCGGTATATACCTCCGTTCATGCTTCTATCATTGATTTACTGGGAGAGAGTGGCCGGATAGCTGGAGTATGTGAACCCCATTACATCGATACCCCTTCTATACAGGAAAAGCTTCGTAATGGAGAAATTGCCGATATTGGTGAAGCAACCGCTCCTAATATTGAAAAAATGATCGAGATAGGTACGGAGATAATTATTGCTTCGCCTTTTCAGAATAGTAGTTACGGACCTGTCGAGAAAATAGGTATTCCTATTATAGAAGGTGCAGACTATATGGAATCACTGCCTTTAGGACGAACTGAATGGATCCGTTTTTACGGCCTTTTATTTGGACAGGAGGAGCGTGCAGACTCCCTGTTTAAAGCCACCGAACAGCGTTATTTGGAGTTGAAGGAGTTGGTAGCAGAGATAAACCATCGTCCGACCGTCTTTTCTGAAAAGCGTTTTGGTTCTACCTGGTATATGCCGGCTGGTGATAGTTATATGGCCCATCTTTTCCGGGATGCCGGGGCCGATTATCTGTTTGCTGACCTTCCCGGCGCAGGCAGTCGTCCGCTTTCTTTTGAATCGGTATTCGACAAAGCTATCCATGCTGATTTCTGGTTA
>JAJDIA010000158.1 GCA_030266465.1 Parabacteroides sp. OttesenSCG-928-G21
TTGGCGGTAAGCGATGGCGCGTATCATGTTGGAAAGCTGTTGATTGATCTCGTCAATCATTACCGTAAGCTTCTCCCGCTTGTCCGCATCCTTCGCGCCCACCTCGTTCATCGTGTAGGCAGAATTAATGATATTCACCACCACATCGAAAGCCTCGTCTACCTGCGGACGGATCATCTCCATATTGCCCTGCTGTTTCCGGTTTTCCACCCAGCGGTTACGCTGGTAAAATACGGTTTGAAAAGCTTCGTTGGCTTCACTCAGCAAATCGATGGCAGCGGTCAATTCCATTTTTGTAACAGCCGACTGATTTTCGGTAGACCTCAAATCCTGAACAAGATTAGTAACAAGCGCCGTCGCCTCATTATAACTTTTGTACGGCACCTCTCTGTAATCATCGATAACAGGCATCAAGATTTCGGCCGCCGCCTTAATCTCCAGGTCGATGCTGCGCAAGGCCGACTTCACGATCATGCGTAACATAATAAACTCGTCATCCCGTTTGCGATCCGCTGCGATCACCGCCTGCGTGCCTACCATTTTACTTCTATGCTTAAAGACAACATCTTCATGCTGAAAAAGCTGTTTATACTGCGCAAAAGCTGCGGTTAGTTCCGTAAAATCGGCAACGGGTTCTACCAAAAATTGGGACATAGCCCAATGGATTTGAAAATGTTCAGCATTACGTAGCTTACGCAATACCGAAGTTTTTTGTACACTTTTCATACGTTTAAGTTTTAAAATTTTTAATTATTGAAAGGGAAAATGTTTAGTCAAGAAGTCATCAAAGATGATAGTATCAGTTCATATTTACTTAAGGGCGTATTTGTTGAACCATAAGGGTATATTTTGTTGGTTAGTTAAATTTTTTTGTTAGAAAATAAGAGTATCTCAGCTCCCCTTCTTTGAAAAGAAGGGGAGCTGAGAATGTGTATTTACCCACAAAAAAACGGGCGAACACATGGGTTCGCCCCTACAGGGGGATATATTTTTTCCTATCTCCTATCTCCTAATTCCTATTTCCTGTTAATTATTTTCCTCCGGCTCATGGTACAGGCATCCTACTTTTTCGGGATGGTCGAGGACCTGTGCGGTTTTTTTGAGGTCGCGGATAAGGTAGAAGATGATCAGGTCACCGGCGCCGGCGGCAATCATAAAGCAGCCGAAGAATACCCAGTTGAAGTTGGGGATAAGATAGCCGAGGAGGACGGGCAGCACTCCGAGGAGTATAGTCGGCATCAGTAGGGCTATCCGGTACTGACGGGCGGTGATGGTTTCTTTGCAGTTGCAGTAGGGGGTGAGTGCTTTCCAGATGATTCCGAAGCGAACGGATTTCCATCCTTCTTTGGCATAAAGCGAGAAGAAAAAGCCGTGTATCAGTTCATGTACGGCGATGGCAATCAGTAGGGCGGCAAAGATCCACAGGAAGTTGAGTTCCTCCATTCCTTCTTTATACATAAATAAATAGGGGGCGAGGGTGATCAGTAAAACAATCGGGGCTATGATGAGCCCGATGATGTTGACCGTGGAAGTTTCTATTGTTTTCTCTTTCATATCTGTTTTTCCAGTTCCAAATTTAGGGAAGTTTTTTAGGAGATGCAAATCGGCGGTGTTTTCTTTTGGGCATAAAAAAAGAATGAGAGAGCAGTCGCTGCTTGTCTCATTCTTCTTGTAGTGGATACGCTTACTTGTGTTGTTTCTTTTTGAGAATTATTCTGGCGTATGTAATTAAGGGAGGGCAGAAATCATGTTTCTCAAGATGATTGCTGCAGGAATATAATATGTTTTCATCAATATATACATAGGTTTTAAAAGGCAAAGAATTGTTTTGCGTTATGATAGCAGATGTTTTCTACCATCTGTCCGAGAAAAGCGATTTCGGAGGCGGGAAGTTCACCGCTTTCGATATCGTTTCCGATGAGGTTGCACAATGTGCGGCGGAAATATTCATGCCGAGGGTAGGAGACAAAGCTGCGGGAGTCTGTCAACATTCCTACGAAGCGGCTCAACAGTCCCAGGGCTGAGAGCGTATTTATTTGTCTCTCCATGCCGTCCTTTTGATCGAGGAACCACCAGCCGGAGCCGAATTGTATCTTTCCGGGGATGCTGCCATCCTGAAAATTCCCGATCATCGTGGCCAGCATTTCGTTGGCGGCGGGATTGAGGTTGTATAGGATGGTCTTGGCGAGCTTCCCGTTGCTGTTGAGGCGGTCGAGGAAGCGGGAGAGGGAGGCGGCGGTGTTCCATTCGCCGATGGAATCGAATCCGGTATCGGGCCCGATTTGTTGAAACATACGGCTGTTGTTATTGCGCAAGGCGCCGAAGTGGAATTGCTGCGTCCAACCTTTCTCGGCATCCATCTCGCCGAAGAGGATCAACAGGGCGGACTTGAATTTCCGGG
>JAJDIA010000159.1 GCA_030266465.1 Parabacteroides sp. OttesenSCG-928-G21
CTAATAATTCCACTTCAAAAATCAGCGTACTATTCGGCTTAATAAACTCTCCTGCTCCACGTTCGCCATAAGCTAATTCGCCCGGAATCCAAAATGTATATTTTGAACCTACCGGCATGATTAGAAGACCTTCGGTCCAACCCGGAATTACCTGAGTGACACCAATAGTCAACGGTTCACCACGTCCATACGAACTATCAAATTCCGTACCGTCTAACAATGTTCCTCTATAATGAGCACGAATCTGGTCTTCTCTTGTTGGTCTTGCACCTGTTCCTTCTACTTCAACTTTATACTGCAAACCGCTTTCTGTAGTAATTACGCCCGGTTTTGTCTTATTTTCACTTAAGAAAGCATCGCCTTCAGCTTTTGACGCAGATGCTTCTTCATCCTGAATACGGACGAAATAATCATTGATTAGCTGCTGAGCTTCTTCAGGGGTTATTTGCATTTTATTATCCTCACCATAAAAAGAGGCTTCAAAACCGGCTAATAACTTTCCATAGCTTAATTCAGGGCCGGGAAGACCTGACATAGCATCTTTAAATCCACCGCCTTGAATATAACCAATAGCATAACTCACACTATCCAATGTCGTATTAAGTTTTGCACTTTTTTTCGAATCACAAGAAGTAAACAAGATGCCTACTGCACAAAATGCCACAAGGGCTAAAACTGTTACTTTTTTCATTTGATTATTCTTAAATATTTAGTTTTAATCACTATTAAACAACCTCTAATAACTCCACTTCAAAAATCAATGTGCTATTCGGTTCAATTGCCTCTCCTGCCCCATGTTCTCCATAGGCCAATTCTGAGGGGATAAACAAACGCCATTTCGAACCAGTCTCCATTAGTTGCAATGCCTCAACCCAGCCTTGTATCACTTGAGAGACGCCAAATACGGCAGGCTCGCCACGCTGTACGGAGCTATCGAAAACAGTACCGTTAATTAATGTACCATGATAATGGCATTTTACCTGGTCTGTTGCTGCTGGTTTTTTTCCGTCACCTTTTTTAAGCACTTCGTATTGCAGACCACTGGGCAAAGTCACTATTCCGGCTTTATGCTTATTGATAGATAAAAACTCTTCACCGGCTTTTTTATTATTTTCCAGCTTGTCCTTGGTTAGCTTCATAAAGTAATCATTGATTACACTCTTAGCCTCATCATACGAAATGACAGGTGTTTTTTCGTTTAAAACATCATTTAGTCCATGTACAAAGTCATCGACATTAATTTCTTTTATCCCTGAATTCTGGAAATTATTCCCAATACTTAATCCAAGCGCATAGCTTACTTTATCCATCTCTTTTCTTTTTCAACAATTTATGACTGGCAAAAGTAATAAAAAGCAACATATAAAACCTTTTTTCTAACGCTTTTATCTCATAAATAGATAATTTCTAAAAAAAGAATTCCCGATAACTCTACAAGTTACCGGGAATTACATTTTCGTATCTACAGTGTAGAACAAAGAGTATATTAAATTGGAGGGGTACTATTTTTAATTTCCATATATCTTCTATCAGAAATAGTGGAAATTCCAGATGTCAAATTTTCATGATTTACCTGAATGAATGCATGTTCAGAAATATTCGATTCATTACTTTGAGAAACTTCTACATTTGTTTTAAGGAAATCAGAATCCATCTGTGAAGAGAGATCAGAGTTTGATGTATAAACTCTTACATTATGTATGAGTAAAACTAACTCTTCTTTATTCTCCGTTGCAGTTTTTACTGTGGCATTGTGAGAAGCAACTGAGGAAACAATAACCATCGCAAGTACTACAATCGGCAGACTGAGTACGACTATACTTTTTATTATTGCATTTCTTTTATTCATAAGACCTCAATTCTTTTTATTAACTAAAACAAATCAGTGATTTTGAACAGTTGTATTTCTATCATTTCTGATTTCTGTTACAAATAAACCATATTCAAACATCACGACAAAATATTTATGGTTAATAAATGTTATTTCTATCATTATTTTGGCAATTTGAATGATGTTCGTATCATTTAGCGATGTATTCTAATCACAAACAATGGTATTCGTATCGATTGCGATAAAAAAGAAACAACTCTTAAAACAAATCTTCATATACTCAAAACAGTCCAATAACATGGGCATTCATATCAATTAGGGTATTTTTGAGGCTCGCCATGACACATAAAATTTCATCTTTTAGATTGACAAGAAAACATCCAATAAGAAGACTGCAAATTGCCCGACAAACAAAATCAAATCCATAATCAACAATGTCGGCATCAACCCTTCACGGAAAGAGAACTCTAGCAAGCAAAGCAGGCTGGCATTCCTATCACGGGCAGCGGCATTCCTATCATTCGGAGCGCATCATCCTACCGATCAGGCACTTAACATATGTTCACAT
>JAJDIA010000016.1 GCA_030266465.1 Parabacteroides sp. OttesenSCG-928-G21
TCGCAAGCCGCGAAACACTCATGCAGAAGAACGAGAGGTTTTCGCAAGACGCGAAACACTCATGCTGAAGAACGAGAGGTTTTCGCAAGACGCGAAACACTCATACAGAAGAACGAGAGGTTTTCGCAAGACGCGAAAAGGTTCTTTCCAAAAAATGATACGGATAAAGCGATGGTTGCTTTAAACAGCCTCTCAGGTATGAATGGATAATCTCTCCCATAGCCTTTCCGGAATTAATTTCCAGAAGAAGACAAGAATGGCGTAGCGCCAGTCAATAACGACCCGGCGTTTTTTACGCTGTAAGGCGCGCACGATTTTACGGGCTACGTAGTCTGCCTGCATTTGCAAGGGGTAGCTGCCATCTTTCAGGAGATCGGTGCGGACAAATCCGGGACGTATGTCGGTAAATGTGACTGCCGCCTTCTCCATGCGGGAGAGCTGCGCTAAGGCGTCGATATAGGTATTCTGATAGCGTTTGGTAGCAGAATAAGCGGGGGCGGCTCCCAAACCTTTTGTGCCTGCGATAGAACTGATTACGGCTATATGTCCGCCGCCTTGCTTTTGAAAATAGTGGTAGGCTGCCGTGACCATACGTGTGAAACCTTCCACGTTGGTTTTTACGGTTTGTTGCTCCAGATTTGTATCCAGCGCACGGTTTTGATAGCCTATTCCCGAACTGAGGAAAAAGAGATCCATACCGCCGAGGTGTTCTATTAAATGATGTAGCTGCTCAACGGCATCGTCACGGGTAACGTCTATCTCTTCGATGACTATCTGTTCCGGGGCAGTGGATTGAAACTGTTCTAATTTCTCTCTCCTCCGACCGGCGGCACCAATGCGCCAGCCCAATTCTTTATATATCCGGGCAATTTCCAGTCCGATTCCGGATGTAGCTCCAACAATTACTATTTTTTTCATATCCTATCAATACATAATATGCAAATGTACATATATGTTAGATATAAGCAACAATGGCGTCCTGCAATCTGGAGGCTGAGTAGGGTCTTAATACCACGTCATTGGAACCGGCCTTTATCGCAAACTCCTGATCGATGTAATTCCCATGCGTAGTGAGCGAAATGACAGGAATGAAGGAAGATGAGGTGCGTATTCTTTTAATGAGGTCAATGCTATTAATTGACGGAGCGGAAATATTAATTAGTACAAGATCGGGCACTTCCGTGAGATAGGCGGTATTTGCTTCGTCGGTTGTTATGGCTCTTACCAGGGCATAATCTTTTGCTAAAGTGGATTGTATGGTTCTGTATTCGGAGTCAACCGGTTCAATTACTAAGATTTTCTTCTGACCCGGATGCGCAGGATCTATTTTTTTCTTCTTCCGCAAGGAATCCGGCATAGCCGACTCCGCTTCTTCTTTTGTCTCCCGCAACGGCAGGTTGAATGAGAAGGTACTGCCCTCTCCGAATACGGATGAAGCCATAATCTCTCCGCCCATGTGTTCGACAAGGCTTTTGGCGATAGATAATCCCAGACCGGTGCCTTTTGCGTAGTTATTCAACTTCTCAAACCGTTGGAAGAGGAATGGTAGCTTTTCTTGCTCTATCCCCGAGCCTGTATCAGTGACCGAAAAGGTTAGAGAATTATCCTTCTCTGCGTTTAGCCGAATCGTAATACTTCCTTTCTGGGTGTGCTTAACGGCATTGGACAAAAAATTATAAAGAACTTGCTTGACGCGGTTCGGATCGGTATAGGTATATATTTTTTCTTCCGGCTGAATGAGTTTCAGCTCTACGCCCGGCAGCATTTTGATTTGATATACTTCGGCAACCTCTTTCAGTAAGCTGTTGATTTCAACCTGTTGAATAACGATCTCTATCTTACCTGATTCTATACGGGAAATATCCAGGATATCATTGATCAACTGTAAAAGAAGTTCACTATTTGCCCGGATTATCTCTATAAACTCTTCTTTATTCTCCGTGTAATCGTCATTGGCTAAAATTTCAGAGAAACCGACAATGGCATTTAAAGGGGTGCGTATTTCGTGGCTCATATTGGCGAAGAAGGCGGATTTCATGATGTTGGATTCTTCGCGCTTACGCGTCTCCACCAATTCCTCGATACGTCTTACCCGGTCGCCGATATCCTGAATCAGGGCAAGCACCATATTCTCTCCGTAGGGAACGATACGCGCCTGATAATAGAAGCTTAGATCTTTTAGATAGACGGGATATTCGATTTCGCGCAGTTGACCGTCTTTTAGGCAGTTCTGCATACTTTCGATGAAGAGTTCGCAGACTTCGGGGGAATAGATCTCCCGGCCGTCCATGCCTATCAACTCTTTCATGCTGTGGAATAATTGCATACTTTGCGGCATGAAAACATCCCGCAGGAAGAACTTGTCATCGAATACAAACACAAAACCGGGAAGCGCCTCGACGATGGCGTTATAGCGCATCTCCAGTATATTTATCTTTTCCTCCTTTTTTACCTGGTCATCAATATCAATGCTATATCCTATGATTTTCCGGGAACCGTTAACGCCAGCATTTTCCGGAGCAAAGAAATGATCTTCCATCCAGAGGTATTCATTGTTCCGTCCTAACACCCGGTAGCGAATGACATTGTTTTTTGCATCTGAAGCCAGTGCCTGATCAAAGGCGCTTGTGAAAACAGGTAGGTCGTCGGGATGAATATATCCGTCTAATCTATTTATATGGGTATGATCCAGTCCTATTTTTTTTAGCCCCAGAACTTCGAGGAAATCATTCAGATAGGTTATTTTTTGCGTAATGGCATCGTATTCCCATAATCCGATATGGTGTACGGATAGTATAGATAAAACTTTATGAAAAGTTTTTCTCAAATATTCAATGTCCTCTTTTTGCTTGGTTTGATCGCTTTCTGACTTCATATACGTAGTGGCTATATTAAAGATAAAGACAAACTAATTTGTTTATGATTTTTATATAAACAAATGTAGATGGAATTTGTTTGGTTTTATGTAAATTTGTTACAGAATAAATCAAAAAGTTTTATAATCATGTCTGTAAAATCCTATATCGAATCCAATAAAGAGCGTTTTCTGAATGAATTGTTTACGCTTATCCGAATTCCATCCATCAGTGCAAAACAAGAACATAAACCGGACATGGAACGATGTGCGGAGAAGTGGAAAGAATTATTGCTCTCGTCCGGAGCAGAGAAAGCGGTAGTAATGCCGACAAAAGGGAATCCGGTGGTTTACGGTGAAAGATTGTACAAACCGGAGGCGCCTACGGTATTGGTCTATGCGCATTATGATGTTATGCCGGCAGAGCCTTTTGAGTTATGGAAGAGCGATCCGTTTGAACCGGTGATCCGGGACGGCCGGATCTGGGCACGCGGGGCAGATGACGACAAAGGGCAGAGCATGATGCAGGTTAAAGGTTTTGAGACTGCCTTGAAGGAGGGGTTGCTGCAATGTAATGTGAAGTTTATCTTTGAAGGAGAAGAGGAGATCGGCTCGCCCAGTCTGGAGGCTTTCTGTCGGGAAAATAAAGAGCTATTGAAAGCGGATATTATCCTGGTGTCGGACACGAGTATGGTTAGCGCGGAAACGCCTTCGCTGACAACCGGCTTACGCGGGCTGGCGTATTGGGAGTTGGAAGTAACCGGGCCTAACCGGGATTTACATTCCGGCCACTTCGGCGGAGCTGTAGCCAATCCGATAAATACGCTATGCAAACTCATCGCCGACATAACAGACGAAGACGGAAGAATCACTATCCCCGGATTTTATGACGCGGTGGAAGAGGTTTCTGAAGCTGAACGTAAAATGATCGCGCAAATACCGTTTGACGAAGAAAAGTATAAGGCGGCTATCGGCGTGAAAGCTTTGTTGGGAGAGAAAGGCTATTCTACGTTGGAGCGTAACAGTTGTCGTCCGAGCTTTGACGTTTGCGGCATCTGGGGAGGTTATACCGGTGAAGGGAGCAAGACTGTTCTTCCGTCGAAAGCGTATGCTAAAGTTTCCTGCCGTTTGGTTCCGCATCAGGATCATGAAACGATATCTCAACTATTCGAAGCCTATATCGCCAGCGTGGCGCCTGATTATGTAGATATTAAAGTCCATCCTTCACACGGAGGCCAGGGTTATGTTTGCCCCATAGATATACCGGCTTACAAAGCGGCGGAGAAAGCAGTAGGAATCGCCTTTGGTAAAAGACCACTGGCTGTACGCCGTGGAGGTAGTATTCCTATCATTTCTACCTTCGAACAGATACTGGGCGTCAAAACTATTCTGATGGGCTTCGGCTTAGAGCAAAATGCGATCCATTCGCCTAATGAGAGTTGTCAGTTAGACTTCTTCTATAAAGGCATTGGGTCTGTTGCCGAGTTTTATCGGGAATATCGTTAAGAACTATTATCCTGCCTGACCTAAAAGAAAAAGAAGAAAGAGGCTTATCAGGGTAAGTATCGACCAGAAACAGATCTGCTTAAGCGTCGGTTTAGGTCCTTCTTTCAATACGCGTACTCCCAAAGGGATAAAGGCCACGCATAAACCGGAGACGGCAATTACGGACATCACGGAACTGCCTTTTAATACGCCTAACATAAGAGCTGACATGAAGGCCAGTCCGATACTACCCGGAAGAGTAAGTGTTTTTGATATATAACCTCCGATGGCTAAGACAATCCATCCGAACAGAATCAGCGGAGTAAAAATGGAAACGGTATAATAGGCACCATAAGATTCAGCTATGGTTTCCACGGCGGCATCAACACCATGAATATTAACCAATTGAAAGGCCAGATGATCAACTCCGCCATGAAAGGTCCGGGCGAATAATCCAAACATAACCATAGCGCCTCCTGTTATTCCCCATACCGGTTTTTGCAGACCAATCAGTCTGGCAATAGTGATAACAGCAGGCCATAGTAGTATATTGCCCGTTACAAACAGTGAATAGGCTGTTGTAATAAGTAATGGATTTTCATCGAAGGCTTTCAGTTGCTCCGGGAAGAAATAATTATAATTAATTCTAAGCAGAATACCCGTCAGCATCAAAACAGGAGAAAGAATCAGAGAAAGGCCTCCCAGCCATCTTCCGGGAAACCAAAAAGGATTGCTTTCTCCTGTCATGATCGTATTTTAGTGATTCGTTCCTTCGAATAATACGCTGCTGTCGGTTGCTTGTGGTACATTTCCCCGGTAATTGTTGAAGGTGTACGTCAGCGTCAACGTTATCAATGGGTACTTCGGACGTATCTTTGTCTCGGACAGAAGATTTGAGGTACTCAGGTTACTCACATATCGGGCCGAGTTAAAGACATCCCGGAATGAAAGTGTTCCGACGAGCTTCCGGTTGAACATTTGCTGGCGAACGGCCAGGTTGACATACCAGTAGGCATCGGTTTTTCCCTGTGTCACCACCGACGGTCCGATGAAATTACCGTCCAACTGAATACGGGTATTTTTAGCCACTGCAAAAGAGTTACTTAAAGCGAGCTGATAGTTTGTACTTTTCTCGTTTTTCCCTAAATCCTGCAGTTTGTTTTTCACTCTATAATGATAAACGCTTCCGTTTATATTCATATTCCACCAGCGTGTAGCTTGTAGTTGCGCACTCAGTTCCAATCCTGTAGAAAAATCATCCCCTACGTTCGCCATAGAGTCCAATGTTATTCCCGGTTCATGATAAGGCACGCGTAAACGTTCTATTTTATCCGTTCTGGCACGGTGGAAAACTGATGCGGAAAGGATATTCTGTCCGATAGTTTTCTTGTAATTAAGTTCGAAAGAGTTAATAAACTGATTACGGATATCCGGGTTACCTATCTCAGCTGTATAATAGTCACGGAAAGTGATATAGGGTTCCATATAAAACAGATCCGGACGAATTATCCGACGGGAATACGAGGCTGTCAGTACATGTTCCTTAGGGAAGTTATAGCCGATATGGGCGGATGGGAACAATTCAAAGTCGTTGTAGGTACGATCTGCTCCTTCTATGGAACTTCTCAGAACGCGATGGGTATGTTCGCCACGTAGTCCGAGTTGGAAGTCAAACTTCTTGTAGCTATCTGATATGATGGCATATATGGAATTTATACCGTGCATGAAATAAAATGTATTGTAGATATCTTCACGCCAGTAGAACTCTTGCGTTTCCGGGTTCCAGAATTCCATGTTATAATCTCCGTCTTCCAGATAGGAAAAGTATTGATAACCGGCTTCGAGTTTTCCTGTTTTACGGTAAGGAAGGATGTAATCTATTTGTCCGCGTGTTGTCCAACGATGCTCATCTTCAGCGGCGCGATGCCCGTTTTGGCGCACGTTGTTCTTGTCGAACAGGTCACTTCGGAAGTACTCCATAGCGTCACCGTCGTATTTTGCGTAAAAGCTGGCGGATAGTTCATGTCCTTCGTCGTTGAACTTATGGCCGAATCCTACAGTTCCCAAAATAATTGTTTGAGAGAGTTCATATCGGTCACGGCTAAGATAGCCTCCTTCTCCAAGTAACTCTGTACCGGCAGTACGCTTCTCTGCATAGTCAAGGTCTCCCCTACGGTCTGTTTGGGTTTTCCCGCCTTCCAGGTCGATATAGAAGTTGGTCTTCGGAAGCGTATAGCTCCAACCCGCCCGGAGGGTGTGATTATAGCGTATACTTTTTCGTGGACCTTTCGAGTGGGATGTCGTTGTAACATCGTTGACAATTGTCATTTTCTCCTGGTCGAAATCACTCTTACTGATACGGTCTGTCCATGTACCGCCGATGTACCAGCGTGAAGCTCTGTTTTGCTGGGTCAAGAGGAAGTCGGGTCCATAGGTGCCGAGTGTACTCCCGGTAAAATTCACCATACCACTAAAGCCCAGGCTGGCATCTTTCTTTGTGATGACGTTTATAATCCCTGCATCACCTTGCGCGTCATTGCGGGCAGAGGGGTTCGTGATGATTTCGATATTGGCGATTTGTCCGGCCGGGATTTGCTCTAAGGCTTGTGAACCGGAAAGCAGCCCCGGTCTTCCATTGATATATACGGTAAAGCCACTGCTACCACGAAAAGTCACTTCACCTTCCGCATTCACACGGATTGAAGGTGTATTTTCCAGAATATCCACAGCCGTACCTCCACTGGCCAATACATTGGAAGAAGCTTCTATAATACGCTTATCCAGTTTGTAAATGATCTGTTTTTTCTGTGCAACCACTTCTACTTCTGCTAAACCGACTTCAAGCGGTTGCATGGCTATTACGCCTAAGTCTTTCGTAGAGTTTGAACCCGAAACAGCTATTTCAGCACGCGTAATCACATCATACCCGATTAAGCGTATGAGTATGTTATAATTACCATTATTCAGTTCATTAAAAGTAAACGATCCGTCTTTGTCAGGAAAAGTTTGTTTTAGGGGATTTTCGCTCCCTTCAATAAATAAAAAAACGTCAGCAAAATCAATGGGTTGGTTGTTGCTGGCGTCTACGATTTTACCTTTAATTAGAGAAGATTCAGCGTACGAATAAGAACTAAAACACAATAAGGTCAATAAGAGAATTAAACACTTTTTCATTTTTTCAGTAATAGCATTTTTGTTAACAATTCCGCTAAGGTAAAAAAAATGCGCTATTTCTGAACAATATCTCTTGTTGTTTGTTATAGGTTTGGGTGATTTTTGACTTATATCAACATCCATTTCCTTTTTTTAGCAATCAGCGGATTGCCCAAACTTGAACCACGGGAAAAATCAACTATCTGTAACCTAACATATTGCCATGAACGAATTGGATTTAGAAAACATTATTGCGTTACGTAAAACGCTGGCTGAGATATTAAAGCATTTATTACATTCTAATGCGGAAAGTGCTTTAAATGATAGTTTATTGTTGACAATGGACTTCTTCAATGCCGACAGAGCCTATATAGGTATCGTAAACAACACGGAGAAAAGCGTCTCTTTCACCCATAAAATCAGCTCTCCTGACACAAAAAATCTACCGGCTAATTTGCTTGATTATGTTACTACATCAGAAATGCCCTGGTGGATAAATACCATTCTGTCCGGAAGAGATATCATTATTTCGGATATTAAAAAAATGCCGGTCAGTGCGTCTGCCGAACAAAAGCTGATTATTGAAAACGGTGCAAAGTCTTTACTTGTTGTTCCTACAATCATTGATAGCAATGTGAATGGTTTTATCGGCATAGAATGTATAAACAGACCGTATGTGTGGGAAATGATTGATATTGAGAACTTGCATATCATCAGTAATATTTTTTCTATTGCTATTGAACGTGAATTAGCGGTGAAGAACGCGGAAAGTTCCTTTTCACAATCCTTGCAGAATCAAACTAAATTCCAGCTTATTTTTGAGAAGTTACCCTGGGGAGTTGAAGTATATGACAAGAATGGAGATATGATTGCCATGAATCCTGCCGACCAGGCTATTTTTGGGACTACGATGGAGGAAATGAGCAAGTTCAATATGTTTGATATTCCTTTTATTTCGGATGAAAATAAAGCCAAGCTCAAAAATGGCGAAGAGGTTGAAATGTGGAGCGGGCATGATTTTGAAATGATGAAAGAAAAAGGACTTTATGCGTCAAAACATCTTGGTACATATAAGTATATCCATTCCAAAGGATTACCGCTAAAAGATCCGGATAATACTATCTTTGGTTATTTACTGCTCATTCATGATGATACGGAAATCTATCAGAAAAATGAGCAAATGCAAAATGATATCACCAAGCTTAAAATGGTGATAGATACCGGAAAGTCATTTATATGGGAGTATGATATAGAAAATGACCGGATAATAATAGATCGTCGGTTGATTAATGAGCAGTCCAGTAAGGATAATAAGGCATTCCTTTTTCTGTGTCAAGCTTCTAACTCTAACAAAGCGGGCTTTGGAGAGACTCTTCATCCAGATGATTATGAGCGGGTATATGATCAACATTTTATACCTTTAATCAATGGCGAAATAAACAGTTACAGTTGTATTTTCAGACGAATGTTTGAAGGTAGAGTGTACTGGTTTAATGCCTACGCCCGTGTAATAAAATACAATGAAGAGGGTAAGCCAAGCCGTACGGTCTGTTATGTAACAGATATAACAGAGGAAAGAGAGCGGGAATTGGAATTAATCCATGTAAAAGAGGCGGATCAACTGAAAACCACCTTCTTGGCAAATATGAGTCATGAAATACGAACGCCTTTAAATGCGATTGTCGGTTTTTCTCAGATAATCACCGAAATGAACGAGGATAAGGAGATGCAGCCCTATATCGATATTATTCAAAAGAACAATGACTTGTTATTGCAGTTGATCGATGATATTCTTAATTTCACAAAATTGGAATCCGGGATATTAGATTATCAACTGGCTAAAATTGAAGCAAAGGATGTTTGTCAGGATCTCATCTATAGATACGCTCAACTGATGACTCCGGAAACAAAACTTATTTTTGACAATAACCTATCTGATATACCTATCTGGACAGACGAAAAATTAATTAAACAGGTGATTTCCAGCTTTATCAATAATGCCATTAAATTTACCCAAAAAGGGAGTATTGCACTCTCTTACAATACAACAAAAAAGGATAATCACCTTTGCTTCCTTGTTACGGATACCGGAATCGGCATCTCCGACAAAGATCTGCCTTTTGTTTTTGATCGTTTCTTTAAAGCGGATTCCTTCCAGCAGGGAACGGGCTTAGGACTAACTGTTTGTAAGATGATAATCAATCTTTTAGGAGGAGAAATCGGTGTAGAATCAACAATAGGGCAAGGCTCCACATTCTGGTTCACCCTGCCCCTCGAAAATCGTTCTGTTTAAAAATTATATGCTAAACCAACGCCAAGTACCTCTTTAAACTGTACTTTGGCTCCGTGTCTGTTGCCTTCTGAGTCTACGGTTTTAACATCATTGTCGTATTTCAATGTTGTATTTAATGTAGCCGAAAGGAATTTGTTGATTTTCATACTAACTAAAACATCCCAGTTGATATCTACATTACCAAATTGATCATCGTACGAGGTAAAAAAGTCGACAGAAGAAACGACCTTTACATTCTCCATAACCTCTTGTTCAATACGTCCTTTCAGGTAAGCTCCCATTTCTATTTTGAACTTCTTGCCGGGATCCACACCAAAAGAGCCCAAGTCAGACAGGTAATCATCTTCCACAAAAGTCATTTTAGCAGATATGGGCGAGAAATAGATCGAATAGTTTGATTTAGGCCGATAATCAATACCTAATGAGATATTGGAATAGGCCGGGGCAAAAAATGTTGAAATATAATTTTCTTTATCCGGATATTTATATCCTTTATAAAACTGGGTCTTTAAATCGCCCATTAAGGTGTAAAACAGGACATTGTTCTGGGTATAACCCAATTGAGTAACGAAGTTAATATTATCGTTTGTCTTACGGTTTCCATTCGTTTTATTGTTGGATATACCATACTCCATAACCAACGTATTCTGCCACAACCAGTTTCCACTCTTGCGCAACAGTGAACCATTCAAATAGGCATTACCCGCCAATGTGTTTTCACCTCCGGCCGACCAATTACTCAATGCCGTCTGAGACAGATTAATACCTGTAACACCACTTAATACCCATTTTCCATCTTCATAACCTTTATCATCTGTCTGGGCTTGTACTCCAATTGCCATCAACATTAATAAGGCTGTTCCAATCCATTTTTTCATGTCTGTTTTCTTTATATATTCATATTATTTCTTCTCACACTCTTTATTTATGTAACAACAAAAATAGATTATTGTTCATAAAGAGCCGCCTGTACACAAGGGAATATGCTGATTTTTTCCGAACTTGTGCGATCATTTTATATGTATTTATTGCTTGTTTTCTTCAGCATAAAATCATTGTTTCTATTCGATTGTTTTTCAGTTTCTTCCTAAAGAGTTTTGTTGCCGACAATTGTCGGCAATATTGCTGATAATTATCGGCAGAATTGCTGACAACTGTCGGCAAGCTTGCTGATAACTATCGGCAGAATTGCCGATAGTTATCGACAACAGATTTCAAGCCGACAAAAATCAGTAATGATTGACGTGATTTTGTTATTTCTCCGTTATAGAAAATGAGTAAGGACGATCATCTGTTTTTACACCACGCGCTGTATTCGGAACATCACTCATTCGATATTCCAACTTTCCGCCGTTTAAAAGGGTTTGATGTTCGATATAATTTTTCGACCATGGCGTTCCGTTTATGCGCATAGTATGGACATATCGATTCGCATCACTGTTTTCGGAAGCATTTATAGTCAATGTTTTTCCATTTTCATAATGAAGTTTAACCTCCTTAAAAAGCGGCGCACCCAGCACATATTGATCCGTTCCCGGGCAAACAGGATAAAAGCCTAATGCAGAGAAAACATACCAGGCTGAAGTTTGTCCGTTATCTTCGTCCCCACAATAGCCATCCGGTCCGGGTGTGTACATGCGGTTCATCACTTCGCGTAGCCAATACTGTGCTTTCCAGGGCTGTCCGGCATAATCATACAGATAAATCATGTGTTGTATCGGCTGGTTGCCATGTGCATAATTTCCCATATTCATAACCGTCATTTCCCGGATTTCATGGATAGGAAAACCATAGTAACTATCATCAAACATAGGAGGAACATTAAAGACAGAATCCAACATTCCAACAAATGAATCATCGCCACCCATCAGATCGATCAATCCCTGCGGATCATGAAATACAGACCAGGTGTAATGCCAACTATTACCTTCCGTAAAGGCATCGCCCCATTTTAAAGGCGAGAAGGGAGACTGAAACGTTCCATCTGCATTTCTCCCACGCATAAGATTCGATTCTTTATCGAACACATTTTTATAGTTCATTGCCCGGGAAGCAAACAGATCAATTTCATTTTGAGGGCGTCCTAATTCCTTTGCCAGTTGATAAATACACCAGTCATTATATGCATACTCTAACGTACGGGCCGTATTTTCATTTATTTCAACATCGTATGGCACATAGCCTAATGTATTATAATACTCATGCCCTCTCCTACCTGTTGAAGATACTTTGGGATGAACATTTTCCGCACCATGCAATAGACCTTCATACAACGTTTCTATATCTTCCACTTTTACACCTTTTAAGTAGGCGTCAACCAACACAGATGCCGAATTATTACCGATCATACAATCACGGTGTCCCGGACTGGCCCATTCTGGGAAAAAGCCACTCTCTTTATAGGTGTTGATTAAGCCCTCCTGTATCTCTTTATTGATCGAAGGATACATCAAATTAAGGAAAGGGAACAAACAACGGAAAGTATCCCAAAAACCGGTATCGGTGTACATATAACCGGGTAACACCTCGCCGTTATACGGACTGTAATGTACGATATCTCCCTGTTCATTAATCTCATACAACTTCCGAGGGAAAAGCAATGAACGATACAGACAGGAATAGAATGTGCGGTATTGATCCAGGTTTCCTCCATTCACTTCTATTCTTCCTAATACTTCATTCCAGGCATTTTTCCCCTTATCTACAAGCGTATCAAAATTATCATCCCCTAATTCTTTCAAATTAATTTCAGCTTGTTCCGGACTAATAAAAGAGGAGGCCACGCGGGCATGTACGACTTCACCTTTATGGGTTTCGAAACCAATAATACCACCCACATGAAGAGAGGTTTGCTCTGTTTCTCCTTCTTTTAACGCATTATCTGCGAAAGTGGCTTTATAAGTAAATGGCTTATCAAATGTAATCACAAAATAATTACGGAAATTATCCGGAACCCCTCCTCTGTTCTTCGTTGAATATCCTATAATTTTATTTTCTTCAGGTATGATTTTCACATACGAACCTCTATCAAAAGCATCTATAACAATGTAAGAATCTTTACTTTCCGGGAAGGTAAAACGAAACATCGCCGCCCTTTCCGTGGGTGTTAATTCAGTAACCACATCATGTTCTGCCAGATATACTTTATAGTAATAGGCTTTTGCTATCTCTCCTTTATGTGAAAACCAACTCGCACGTTTATCCTGGTCAAACTCCGGTGATCCGACCACCGGCATCAGAGAAAACTGGCCATAATCATTGATCCATGGGCTTGGCTGGTGCGTTTGCTTAAAACCACGTATTTTATTTTCTGTATATACATACTGCCAACCATTACCCATTTTACCGGTTTGAGGCGTCCAGAAGTTCATTCCCCAGGGACGGGCAATGGCCGGATAGGTGTTTCCTGTTGATAATTCATACGTAGACTGCGTTCCCATTAAAGGATTTACATAATCAACAAGAGATCCTGTTGCATCAGTTGCAAATTGACTTTTCTCTGTACAACTGATAAAGGAAATGAAAAACGTAATTGATAAAACAAAGTTCCAGAAATGTGCGTGTTTCATAATTCGTATTTTTTGATGTTTAGATCATTTTATCCGGTAAAGTAAATAAAACTCTGTCATATCTCCTTTCTACTTTCTTTCTTTTCTTCTATATTTGCATAAAATAGGTTCACTATTTTTGCATGAAAAGCCACATTATTATGAATGTATTCAAAAAGATATTCAACCTGCCTCTCTATGTTCAGATCCTGCTTGGGATGATTATAGGCATCATTATCGGAATGATTGCCTTGCCACTAAACGGAACAACATTCGTGGAACATTGGATCAGGCCGTGGGGACAAATCTTCATCCGTCTGCTTCAATTGATTGCCATTCCATTGGTATTCGTTTCCCTCGTCAAAGGAGTAATCGGACTAAAAGATATCAGCACCTTCTCCCGATTGGGTGGAAAGACTATCCTTATTTATATTGGGACTACCATTGTTGCTGTTCTGTTGGGTATATCTTTAGGCTTGATTGTCAAGCCCGGAAACCTGGTTAATCAAGAACAGGTTCTTTCCATGCAGGAAAGTTATCAATCGGTGGTTACGGAAAAGAAATTAGCCGCAGAGCAGACCCATGACCAAGGTCCGTTAGCCTTTTTAAACGATATTGTCCCTAATAATATTATTAGTGCTGCCGGTGACAATTCAAAGATGCTGCAAGTAATCTTTTTTGCCGTATTCTTTGGGATAGCGATGCTGACCATTCCGCAAGAGAAGGTGAAGTCCGTCGCCGCTCTGTTTGACGGATTAAATGACATTATCCTGAAAATGGTAGATTACATCATACGCTTTGCTCCCTGGGGAGTAGCCGCTTTAATGGCTGGATTAGTAACCGACTTTGGGGGAGACGTCAGTATTTTCAGTGCATTGGCTGTTTACGCACTCACAGTATTCGCCGGCATGACACTCATTGCTTACCTCTTCTATCCGACATTAATACATTTCTTTTCCTCTGTAAAAGTCAGCAATTTTATTAAAGCCATTTATCCGGTTCAGCTTTTCGCTTTTACGACAAGTAGCAGCGCTGCAACTTTACCTGTAACCATGGAAGCCGTAGAAAAGGATTTGAAAGTGTCCCGTGAAGTAAGCTCTTTTGTCCTACCGGTTGGTGTAACCATTAATATGGATGGGACTTCCTGCTACCAATCAATTGCCGTTCTGTTTATTGCGCAGGTTTTAGGTATAGACTTATCGCTATCGCAATTACTAACCATTATAGGCATGACCGTACTATCATCTATCGGTACTCCGGGTATTCCGGGAGGAAGCTATGTGATCCTAACAATGGTACTCACATCCGTAGGTATCCCGGCAGAGGGCCTTGCGCTTATTCTGGGTATAGACCGCCCTTTGGATATGCTACGTACCGCCGTAAATGTCACCGGTGACGCAACTGTTGCATCCATTATAGACAAAGCAAAATCGCAATAAAAAAGAGGCTGTCCATTGGATAGCCTCTTTTCATTTATTTCCGATGATTTTCTAAAAATAGTCAGATGCCTAGCAGATGGCTGCTTTTAGGAAATCATATTATTAAAGCACGTTTATCTCTTTCAATACAGCATTGGTCGCATGAACAGCTTTCGCGCTCTTAGCAAACAATTCTTTTTCTTCTGCATTCAGGTCTAATTTAACGATCTCTTCGACACCATTTTTGCCTAAGATAACCGGAACACCAATACAGATATCATTTTCACCATACTCACCTTCCAAAGCAACAGAACATGCGATCATCTTCTTCTGGTTGTGAATAATTGACTCAGCCACATAAGCTCCTGCTGCACCCGGTGCATACCAAGCTGATGTTCCTAAAAGTCCGGTTAAAGTAGCACCACCAACCATTGTTGCTTTTGCCACTTCTTCTAGTTTTTCTTTACTCAATAATTCAGTTACCGGAATACCTTTGTAAGTAGCCAGACGAGTAAGAGGGATCATAGTTGTATCACCATGTCCACCAATAACCATACCTTCTACTTCATTAGCATTGCAACCTAATGCCTGAGACAGATAATATTTGAAACGTGAGCTATCCAATGCACCCCCCATACCGATAATACGGTTTTTAGGCACACCTAAAGATTTCAACGCCAAATAAGTCATTGTATCCATCGGGTTTGAAATAACAACGATAATAGCATTCGGAGAATATTTCAACAAGTTCTCAGCAACACTCTTTACGATACCTGCATTTACACCGATCAACTCTTCACGTGTCATTCCCGGTTTACGAGGAATACCTGATGTAATAATTACAACATCAGAATCAGCCGTTTTTGCATAATCATTTGTACAACCAACGATTGTAGCATCAAATCCCAGCAATTGAGCTGTTTGCATCATATCCATGGCTTTCCCTTCGGAAACTCCTTCTTTCACATCAAGCATTACTACTTCGTCTGCCACTTCATTAAAGGCAAGAACATTTGCACAAGTAGCGCCCACATTACCAGCGCCTACAACTGTTACTTTAGACATAATCAATTATTTTTTTAGTTTACTAAAACAAAACTCTTTTTTTAGAATCGTACAAAGGTACAATCTCTTATTGAATAAAGAAATTTTTCTTTAAATAAAATCTGTTCAACTGTATTAAATAACCTAAAATAAAGAATACATGGCTTTTTATGCCTGAATATCGCCCTGTTTTCTTCTGCATGAAACTCTTATTTCCACCCGATCTCTTTTCCATTTCTTAAGCAAATATTCTGTTGTCGATAATTATCGGCAGAATTGCCGATAACTATCGGCAAGCCTGCCGACGATTGTCAGCAATTCTGCCGACAATTGTCGGCAACAAAATCCAAACCGACAAAAACCCGGACAAATAACGATAAAAAAGGAAAAGGAATACAATGATATGGAGGGATAATATAAAACAAACCCGTAGCGCATTTATACACTACGGGTTTATATTCAAATGATTATATCAAAAGGAATCGTGTTATTTCAATTCCTTGATTCGTATATTTTTAAATTTCACAGGCGAACCATGTCCAAGGAATCCGATATGCCCTGTTTTATTAAACAGTCCGGGATGCTCTTTACCGTCGGCCGTTCCGTTTTTAGCCGCCTCACGGATGTTTCCATCCAGAATAACATGTCCGTTTAAAGTGATTTTAATATTATCGCCATTAGCAATAACCTCCTGATTATTCCACTCGCCTACCGGCTTCAGGTGACCCCGTTCTGCCGGAATTACACCGTAAACAGAACCATGGTATTGATAGATCTGCAGGTTTCTATAAACCGGATGCTCGCTATCTAATATTTGCAGTTCCATTCCTACATAAGCCGCATCACCCTCCATAGGAGTACGAATACCTAAACCATTATTGGCCGCCGGAGTAAGTTGGAATTCAAAACGGAAAACAAAATTAGCATATTCACTTTTTGTGTACAGATTACCACCGGAACCTTTTCCCGGAACCAAAGAGATAGTCCCTTCTTCCATCGTATAATCTGTGGTATTACCTGCCCACTCATGCATATTCGTACCATCAAAAAGAATCTTATAGCCCTCTTTTTCCTCTTCAGCAGATAGCTTAAACGGCTCTTTTTGCGCCAATTCTTTCACAAACAGGTTACGATAATAGACCTTACTGCCATGCGCCTGTAATTCTATTTGTTCGATAGGGAAAATAGGCAATTTACGATCCCAATAGTTTTCAAGGATAACGTTATCCGTTACCAGGACACCATTAAGATATACCGTTACCCGGTCGCCCACCATTTTAATAAACATTGTATTCCATTCGCCTAGCTTGTTGTCAGCCACGACCAGCGGCTTACTTTCGTGCACCCGGTTATTATACAATCCGCCCGAACCAACCTGTGCGCCGACTCTCACGCGTGCCGTATCCCACATCTGTACCTGAGGCGTTCCGCGCAAATAGATCCCTGCATCGGCATCCTTACCGGATGTATCCAGCAACCAGTCCACATACATTTCAAAATCACCATATTGTTTAACCGTACACAAGTTATCGTAACCCGTCCCGTCAAATACCAGGCAGCCATCTTCAACTTTCCAGTCTTTCCGCATCTGTTCGTCGGCCTTTACCTGCTCTGCAGCGAGTTCTTTCTCCGTCATCTTAGCGCGTTGAATAGGATTCTTTACTAAGCCTTTCCAGCCTGTCAGGTCACGTCCGTTAAACATAGAAACATAACCCTCCTCATTCGGCATTTCACTCAAACGCTTACGGATAGCCTCCTTTTGATATTCTGCATCCGGATTATCCAAAACAGCAATCACTTTATTCAATAAATCCCTTACAATCTGTCCGGTATAATTCAAATTGTTATTCGCAATATTCATCACGGCATTTGCTGCAGCTTGTTGAACCGGCTTATTATCCAAAAATTCTCCGGCATAAATCATAGCCAGGAAGGTTCCGGTTCGTTCGATACGACGAAGAATTGTATTCTTTTGCTCATCCGTCTTAGCGATCTCCATGGCTTTACGCAGGAAGATAAGACGGTTCTCAGGCGTAACCGTATTAGAAGACACCAAACGCACATACGCATCCAACGCCCTGTCAAAATAAGCCCCGGCAGCAGGATCAAGACAAACATTGTATAATTCTTCCGCCGTTTCCGTTCCCTTCCAGCTATAGATAGCCTCAAAGGCCTGGTCTTTCGCTACACCCTGGCTCTGTTTGAAGCCGTTTACGATAACCGGCAGTGCCTCTTTATTTCCTGTAGCCGAAAGAACCACATAATATAAATAACGCTTATCATTTCCCGCCTGAATCATTCTTCTGTCAATAGAATTCATCTGTGCTTCAGGAGACTGAGAAGCTATAGAAGCAATCACCGCCTGCTGCATCAACCCAACGGCATCCGGAGCAGCCGATTCCAACATCCCGCAAAGCAAGGTAAAGTCTTTCTCAGCCACCACATCTTTCAATGCCGTATAAGCAGCCTTACTTACCTCCGGCGAACTACTCTTCGTCTGATCAATCACCGTATTTATCGTCTGATCCGCTTTGCGCAACGCCAGCAATTGCAATGCCGCTACCTTTCCGGCGTCGGTTGCAGCCGGAATAACCCGGACGATCGCTTGCGTAATGTTTCCGCTGAATGCCATCAATGTTTCTTTCCCTAAGGCAACAACTTCCGGACTCGCATCCGTCAGCAAATTCGCTAATTGTGGAATCGAGCCTGAATTTCCTATTTTCGTAATCGCCCATGCGGCAGCTTCCCTAACCTCAAATTCCTTGGCATTCAACTGCCCATATAATACCTGATGCGCAGGAAGATCGAAGCGGATATCCAGATTGCGCAAGATTTGATTCTTTGCTGCCTCCTTGCTTTCCCGTCCGATCCAGTTCAGAATATCCACTCGCAGAGCCGCATTCTTTTTCGCTATATCCTTAATCAGATCAATATACATCACCTCATTAGCATAAGCCGACGCAAAATTCAATGCCGCATTCCGATATTCAATATCTTTGTCCTTCAAGGCTGTATTCAGTAGCTTCAACGGAGCATTACTCAACCCGAACTGCATTTCCAGCGCTGCTATCCGCGAATGCGTCGCACCCACCTTCGTTGCTGCTTTCAGCAGATCATTCGCCGCCTTCTCGCCTTCTTTTATATTTCCCTCAGCAATAACTTTCTTAATTAAAGCAATATAAGCTTCGTTCGCACCTGTGTTTTCGATGGTGTAATTCACCCGTGCAGCCGCTTGCTGAAGCGATTTCAGAGAAGCAACCGTCCCTATCCGTCCAAGCGTATAATAAGTTGCCCTGCGCAAGTTCTCGTCCGGACTATTCACAAAGCCGGCGATCAACTCTTCACCAATGGCCATGCGCGCTTCACCGATTGCCAATACCACATCCGCCTGCGTCTTCGCATTTCCCATGCGACGCATCAACGCAGACTGCATCGCCTGCCGGGCTTTGTCCGTATTGATAGAAGCCAACGCACGCGCAGCCGGACCACACAACTCTTCCGAAGTCAAATACCGTCCCAAGGCATCAACGGCCTCATCTTTGCCGCAAAGTTGTAATTGGCGGACAAGAAACGCCTTCGTTTCCCGCTCATTCGTCTGATTCAAAGCCTTTATATACGCATTTGCAACCGTCAATCGCAAGTTTTCTCTCCCCGCCTCCATCACGTAAGAGGTCAAACCACTTAATGCGAAATCCGTCATTGCATTACTCTCCGGACCAGGAGAATTCATATAGCTAACCAACAACAAGACACCTTCCTCACCTGTCGATGCCAGGTCGGCCATCTGTTTGTTATAATTCTGACTATTTTGCGCCGGCATCTGTGCCAGCACGTCTGTTACAATCGTTGTTACCGTTCGGTTTGTTTGTGCAAACAGAACTCCAACACTCAAGCATAAACTCAATACTATATAGGATATCTTTTTCATAACATATCTTCTTCTAGGTTAAATATTCCACGGAGCCCGCATAGGTTGATCAATCAGGCGATTCGCCTCCTCGTCATTAATAAACTGTAGTTTTACAGGATCAAACTCCAACGTGCGGTTAAGCCGCAACGCTGCCGCCCCCATATTCACGATCGTGGCTGATCGGAATCCATAGCGTTCGTTCAGCGCAAACGGCTGGCGCGTACGCACACATTCTATAAAATCCGTCTGCTGTGGTTCTGGCTCCGGATAGTCTGCCAGTTTCTTCTCCCAATTCGGAATATCACATACAAAATTCTTATATACGTTGCCATTCGGTCCCGCGATATAAGGCGTGTCCGGGTCACCATAGTCGCCACCCCAAAGCACGATCTGGCAACCATCTTCATACGTATAAGTTATCGAGCGCCAGGTTCCAACGGCATCCGGATGTTGCTGCGGAGCATCCACCTCAACCTTCACGGGACTTGTCTCGTCCTTACCCAGAAAATACTGAACAGGATCAATATAATGCTGTCCCATATCACCCAATCCGCCACCGTCATAATCCCAGTAACCGCGGAAAGTCTGATGCGTGCGATGCGCATTATAAGGTTTATAAGGCGCCGGGCCGAGCCACAGATCATAATCCAATTCCGCCGGAACAGGTTGAGGAGCGAGGTGCTCCTGTCCTACCCAGTAGAACTTCCAGTCGAAGCCCGTGTGTTTACTAATCGTTACCTTCAACGGCCAACCCAACATTCCGCTCTGTACAAGCTTCTTCAGAGGCTTAACCGGTGTTCCCAGCCCATAGAAATTATCCGTGAAGCGGAACCAGGTATTCAATCGGAACATCCGACCGTATTGCTTCATCGCCTCCATCACACGTTTACCTTCGCCGATCGTGCGCGTCATCGGCTTTTCGCACCAGACGTCCTTCCCGGCCTTTGCTGCCTCCACGCTCATAATACCGTGCCAATGCGGAGGTGTTGCGATATGCACAATATCAACGTTCGGATCCATAATCAAATCCCGGTAATCATGATAACCCGCGATTTTCTCCGACACTAAATTAAGTCCCCTTTCCAGGTGGTTCTTGTCTACATCACAAACGGCTACCAGACGCGTACCGCCATAGTTTACATGGCCGCGTCCCATCCCGCCTGTTCCGATTATACCTTTTGTTAACTGATCACTAGGGGCGATAAACCCATTCCCTAACACTTGTCGGGGCACAATGGAAAATACAGCCACCCCTCCTAAAGTTTTTAGGAAGTTTCTTCTGTTGGTCTTCATGGTAAACACTTCATTTATTTGTAATTATTCTATCCTTGGGAGAGCTTCCAATATGTAGTGGAAGGTTTAGATTCCCGGCGTCTGACAAAGATAAAGCTTTTTATTAGAATTGAAAATTGAAAATTGAAAATTGAAAATTTGTTTATGTATTATTTCTTTGGAAAGAAGAAGCGGATAAGATTGCTCCTACCCGCTTTATAAAAACCAACTAAAAAATAGTTGTCCCCTTTAAAATATTAAATTTTCAATTCTCAATTATCCATTTTCAATTACAAAAGGTTTGCCGCTAATTCCGCTAACTGGCTCCGCTCACCCTTAATCAGGTTGATATGCGCGAAAATATCCTGTCCCTTCATCTTATCTACCATATACGCCAGCCCGTTGCTTTGCGCGTCCAGATAAGGCGAGTCTATCTGCTGGATATCGCCGGTAAAGACCATTTTCGTACCCTCTCCGGCACGCGTGATGATCGTTTTGATCTCGTGCGGAGTCAGGTTTTGTGCCTCATCGACAATACAGAACGTTTCCGACAAACTGCGTCCGCGAATGAAAGCCAGCGCCTCTACTACCAACTTCTGCTCCTTCTGCATTTCATCGATCTTCTTCACCTCATTACTACTTGGATTATACTGCGCTTTGATGACGTTCAGATTATCGAACAACGGCTGCATATAAGGTGCCACTTTCTGCTTCTCATCGCCCGGCAGGAAGCCAATATCCTTGTTTGCCAGCGAAACAATAGGCCGTGCCAGCAGCACTTGCTTGTAAGCCTCCGCCTGTTTCAACGCCGAAGCCAGCGCCAGTAACGTTTTCCCTGTTCCAGCCTTTCCGGTAATCCCTATCAGCTTGACTTCCGGATCGTTAAGCACATCGAAGGCAAAACTCTGTTCCGCATTGCGCGGCACGATACCATAGTTCGAGCTCTTCTCTACCTTTCGGATCTGCCCGGTGTATGGAATATAGCGCGCCATGACCGAGTTGCGTTCACTCTTTAAGATGAAGCAGTCATTCGGCATCAGCTTCGTGTTAAACTCTATCCGGTCGGCGTCAATCCCTTCGCGCGAAGCGTAAATCTCATCGATCAGGCTGCCGTCAATATTATCGTAAATATCCTGGGCCCGCTCAAAGAGGTCCACATTCGTCACCTTGTCCGTAATATAATCTTCCACGATGATACCCAGCGAGCGCGCCTTCATCCGGAGATTGATATCCTTCGTAACTAAGGTGGTCTTCACCTTAGGCTTATTTTCAGTCACCCAGAGCGTGCAGGAGAGGATACGATTATCCGGCGTCTTCTCCGGGAACGACTGATTCAGCTTCTCCGAGAACTTATCGCCCGTCACCACATAAAGCGTTCCCTTTCCGGGACCAAGGGAAGCCCCCTTGAGGAAGAGATCGTTACTGGTCAACAGATCCAGCTCACGCACAAACTCGCGCGCGTTATAATTAATTTGGTCGCTACCCCGTTTAAACTTATCTAACTCCTCCAATACCACTATCGGAAGGTAAATATCATTCTCTTCAAAGTTCTCAATAC
>JAJDIA010000160.1 GCA_030266465.1 Parabacteroides sp. OttesenSCG-928-G21
AGCTACCGCAAGCACAGCGCCCATGCTGTAAATCTCTTCATTATTATTACGCTGCGGATAACCGGATGCCGGATCGGTGTCAAGGGCGTTGTTGATTACAGTATAATTAGCTTCAAATCCAGCACTGATACTTTCTGCAGAGCCTCCTTCAAATTTCATCCATGTCCCATCCTTATATGCTGCTTCCTTATTATCACTATTCTTCAGCGCTACAAGCGTCCCTTTCGTTGCCACTTTGCTATCTTTCAATAAGGCCAGGCTAACTCCCGGATCAGCAAAGACCTCCGAAGCAGAAAGGTCGGAGTAATTATTGCCAAAAGTAGCATATGACTCTTGTCCGCTCCAATCACCCCATGCATTATAAGCCAGAGTAATGCTATAATTACTCCCTGCATTATAAATATCCTTTCCTTCACCACTCGCCGTATTCCCAACAATAATACTATTCAGGATAGTAGTTGTACCTTCAGCACCCAATCCACCACCATTCGTAGCATGGTTTCCGGTTATTGTTGTATTCATTATTAGTGTAGTTCCTTCAGCATATATCGCTCCGCCAGAACCAGCAGTAGTATTGCCCGTTAGTGCACAATTTACTAAGGTTAATGGACTAATGCTTGCAATAGCTCCACCAGCCATGTTAGCATTATTATCAATCAACTGGCAGTTTGTTAAGACTACAGAACCACCATAATTATAAATAGCACCACCGTAATAACCAGTATTCCCCTTTTGCAGCGTTACGCCTTCCACCGTTAGTGAAGCACCTGAGGCAAGAGTAAATATCTGTACTTTATCATCTCCATCAATAATCGTCTTGTCCGCGCCATTACCAAGGATAGTTACGGCTTCGTTTGTTTTAAGGGCAAATGTGCGATAATTTGTTACATTCTTCATCACTATCGCCTTCCCATCCGTTACCGCATCGAAAGTTACCGGCTCTCCTGTTATTATTGCATTAGCTATTGCTTCGCGGAAAGATATCACACCATCATATCTATTTACAACATCTTCTTCTGTCGTTACCTGTGTATCTATTCCTTCAAAGGAACCCATTATCTGATTATTAAGAGGAGTGAGATAAGAGGATTTTTCAGGTGCCGGACTAGCAGGCCCTCCCGTAGCAGTTTTCCAGGCACCTTCTGTTCCATTATAATAATAACCCGTTGTCCCATCATACGCAGTTGCTTTTCCAGCAGTTAATGCATCACCGTTTGCTTGATAATAGCCATTGACTTTCGTCAGAATATTTGCTGTTTCTGAAGCACCTATCAAGTTACCAGAACTGGCTGTAAGAGTTCCATTCTCTAAAGCTTCATACGCACTATGGTATATATGAAAGGTAGGTGTTTCATAAATATATATATCCTTATTATCAGAACCTACCTTATTCCCAACAATAATACTGTTTAGTACTTTAGTTGTACTAGTAGTTCCGGCATATAATGCTCCACCACCATAAGTGGTAACACTATTTCCGGTCAGTGTACTGTTGATTATTGTTAAATCACCATCATTATAAATCGCTCCACCCAGGCTTTCAGCCTTATTGTCCGTCAATTGGCAATTTATCAGAACAGCTTTACTACTAGTTGCATTATTAATAGCACCACCATAACTGCTGCTTACCCCATTTCCCTTTAATACACAATTAGTCAAAAAGAGCGAACCTAGATTATAAATAGCACCACCACTTCCTGTTACATATCCATTTTGTAGCGTTACGCCTTTTATAGAAAGAGAGGCTGTTGCATCAGCAATATAAAATAAACGCGTGGCGGAAGAAGGATCTATTCCATCCCAACTTCCAACAAGAATCGTATTGGCCGCTCCCGCGCCGATAATTGTTAGGGACTTATCAGAAATAGTTAATGTACTTTCTAGCTCATACTCCCCAGCCTCAAAATAAATGGTTGAGCCATCAGCGGCATTATTAATAGTCTCTATAAGATTCTCGTCGGTGGCCTTAACAGTTATCTCATCCGCCTTCGTCCCTGTTATAACTACAAATAATAATAAAATAAGTGTAAAAATTTTCTTCATCTGTCTATGTTTTTAAGTATAAAAAAAGGTGTCTTGTTAGATAGAAGACAAACTACAAACAACTGAAAAGGCTGATTGTTCATGAGTTTGGCGATTATTTTTAAGAATTTTTTAGTAAAGAGGTCTTTCAACAGTTGTTGAAGCACGCCTACTAACAGATATGGGTCTTTCAACAGTTGTTGAAGCACGTCTACTAACAGATATGGGTCTTTCAACAGTTGTTGCAACAGTTTCTCAAAAATAATTTGT
>JAJDIA010000161.1 GCA_030266465.1 Parabacteroides sp. OttesenSCG-928-G21
TGCAATGATTTCTGTTTGGCTTTTCATTTTGTCAGCGAATTGGTTACTTGCCTGACATCCTGATTTTTCTAAACCCTCATTTTAACGTTTCTGGCAGAGCAGACTCCTCCCCGGAGCCAAATATGCGATTCTACGAGGGGCCAATTTGACACTTTGCTATTTGGAGGGGATTTTGACGATTTGTCACAAAGTCACTCAATGCGAACTACGGAGAATAATTTGATCAATAAAAAAGCAGCACAATTTATTTTGGTTTTTAACCACCGAATAAATCCTGCTGCTTATTTTAGGGCAATCGACCAACCTTTAACTGCTTGTATACAGTTTAGTAATTGGTTTGATAGGGTTCTTTTTGCTCGAAAAACTCCAACAAACGGGAGAGTTCATCCGGCAGTGCTATTTCTTTTGAACGGATCGTATCGAGCCGCTGCCAGCCTTCTTTTGTTAAGGAGAAATACATTTGCCGTTTGTCTTTTTTACCTAACAGACGGCGAATAAGTCGTTTCTTCTCAACCGAACTGATTACTTTAGAAGTGTTCGAACAGGTAAGCCCCAGTAATTCCGCAATTTCACCTGAAGCTAATTGTTCGGATCGAGACAGACTGCATAGTAACATGGCTTCATTAAGCGTAAGTTCATGCTCCCGGATAAGTTTTTGTTCATAAGCAATGATTGCCCGTTGAATGTCACGTATGTGGCATAAAGTATCCATAAGATTATTATTTCAACAAGATGGAATTAATTGCTTCTTTAAACGTTGCTTTTGGCAATGCCCCTTGTGCCATCTGGGGTTGTCCTTCCATCGGAATAAACAATAGAGAAGGAATACTTCGGATACCGAAAAGTGCAGCTAATTCCTGCTCTTCTTCCGTATTGATTTTATAGATATAAATCTGACCGTCATATTCTTCTGCCAGTTCTTCCAGGATGGGAGCGATGGCTTTACATGGTCCACACCAGTCGGCATAAAAATCGATCAGTGCCGGTTTGTCTCCGAGGTACTTCCACTCTTCGGGATTGCTTTCATAGTCCGTTACTTTTGCCAAAAAATCAGCTTTTGTTAAATGAATTGTTTTGATTTCTTTTGTTTCCATATTCTTTGTCTCTGTTAAATTATTATTCTGTTTTGTTACATAAAAGGCACTGATAGCGCCTGCAATCAGTAGTATGACTAATCCGATAATTGTTACTTTTTTCATTTGTTATAATCTGTTTTATCTGTTTCAAAAGAGTTGAAGATTAACCCGCCAATTATTGCACCCCAAATCGAAGTGTATAAAGGTGAAGAGGTAATCGGACAACTACCGGTTGTGCATCCTATAAACAACCAATAAAGATATCCGCCTAAAGCTCCGATTATTAATCCCGTCAGGGTTAATCCGTATTTTTTGAAAATTGTTTTTATCATAGCTTTCTTCTTATTTTCTGTATGTAAATCCGGACCTTTTTAAACCCGATCCGTATATATAACAACAAAGATACGCAAAATGTTTTCCTTTGGAAAATATTTTAACGAGAAAATGCGAAATAAATATATAAAATAGTACTTGATGTGCTGATAAGCAATAAATTCTTCTATATTTGTATTTCGCAAAAACTAAACAAAAAATAATATGAAAAACATTTCCAGACGAACGGCGATCAAGACCGTTTTAGCCGGTAGCACAGCAATGGCTGTATCCGGAATATCATCTGCAGCTACTTTTTCTGCTAATCAAACAATAAAAAATGCTTCGTTAAAAGGGAATATCCGGCATTCCGTTAGTAAGTGGTGTTTTGGTGGTATTGAATTGAATGAGTTTTGTGAAATATGCAAACGGATAGGTATCGAATCGGTTGAACTGCTTACTATAGAAGAATGTAAAACAGTTCAAAGTCATGGTTTGACCATTGCTATGGTACAGGATGGCGGGTTAGGTATTGACCGTGGATTCAATGATCCGAAGCTGCATGATGAATTAGTGGCCAGTTACGAAGAGTTTATCCCCAAAGTTGCAGAACTGGGCTTGAAAAATCTTATTTGCTTTTCCGGAAAACGGAATGGAGTGACAGACCTGACGGGTTGGGAAAACTGTGAGAAAGGCTTGAAACGTATTATGCCTATCGCTGAAAAACATGGTGTTGTAATGACGATGGAGCTTTTAAACAGTGTGGGGCATCATGATTATTTATGTGATCATACGAGATGGGGAGCGGAACTATGCCGTCGGGTAGGTTCTCCCAACTTCAAATTGTTGTATGATATCTATCATATGCA
>JAJDIA010000168.1 GCA_030266465.1 Parabacteroides sp. OttesenSCG-928-G21
AGAGTAACAAACGACAGACAAACCAGCCCCACAATCATTGGAATAAGTGGCGCTAACTTTGGGTTCGAAACATACTGATAAGTCAAAAGTGCAGACAATACTGTAACCAAAACACCTGCTAATACCCATTGCCATTTTATTTTTAATACAGCCACCAGTGAATAAGCGAACAAAAGAGAGAATATGCCAGTTATATACCATTTATAAGTAAATATATAGAACCATATACTTGAAGTGTCATCCTTTGCCGGAGCACCCCAATTAGCAAAGACAAGTATCAATATCAAAGTAAAAAAATGAAACATGGTTTGAGACATAGGCCGCTTCTCCGGAGGAGCTATTATGTTCATCTGCTCCTCTTTTTTTGCTTTTTCCTCTTTTCGATATATAAACGCCATTATCAACCCTATAATCACAGAGAATAAAACCGAACCTACCATACGTGCAATACCCATTTCTATTCCAAGAATGCGCCATGTTAGGATAATCGAAAGAATACTGATGGCAGGTCCTGAATATAAGAATGCGATAGCCGGACCTAATCCTGCCCCTCGTTTATAAATACTTGTAAAAAGCGGCAGGATAGTACAAGAACAAACCGCCAGAATAGCCCCTGAAACAGCGGCAACTGAATAAGACAACCACTTCTTAGCGTTTGCACCGAAATATTTCAAAACTGCTCCTTGACTAATGAAAACTGCTATCACCCCGGCAATAAAAAAGGCAGGCAGAAGGCACATAACCACATGTTCTTGAGCATACCATTTTGACAGGTCAAGCGCTGCTTCAATTGCTGTTATAAACCATTCGCTATTCAACGGCATAAAGAATACCGCTGAGAATATAACGATCATCCAAAGCAGGGTTTTCAATTCTTTCTTAGTTTCCATAAATCGTTTTATTATACACCTAACAATTTACAAATTTCTCCTTCCGAAGGAATATAACCCTTGATTCTTACTTCACCGTCTACAACAATAGCGGGCAACGTCATCACATTATATTTCATGATCTCCATAATATCTTCCTGTTTGGAAAGAGCTATGTCTAAACCATTTTCATCTATCACTTTTTTTACAGCCGCATAAGTTGCTTTACATTTACCACAACCGGTTCCCAATACAATAACTTCCATATCTATATATTTTAAATATTAAAAAATCTTACGGATGGATTTTATTAAATAAATCTATTAGTTTTGTTTTGTACATAGCCATTATATCTTGTTGGCATTCCTCCATAGGCTTAACAGGAATTAAATTCATAACTTCCTCCGGCTTCAATCCTGAATCATATAATAAATCGATGGCTCCTGGTAAAGTGTTCTTAACTACTTCTCTACTTTCTTCTTCTGTAAATCCGACACTTTTTCCTAGCTCTACTAATCCATCCCATTGAAACCAAAAATAAGTTGGCAACATAGCAGATAATATTGCATATCCTTCCAATTTAGTTTCTTCAACCTCAAATGTATTTCCTAACATTTTTAGCAAACCCATTACATAGGTCTTTTGGAAAGAATCAAAATCATTTGAAAACACAACAGGATTATACCCTTTATTAATATATGAAGTAGCGTTAGGCAATAAGCGTACAACATTTGTGGAACTTAACGCTCTTGATAGCTTATCTATTGTAATCTTAGGCGCAAGCGAAATAACAATGGTATTAGATAATTCCGGTATTTTTTTTGACTCTAATAACTCTTTAATTACCGGAGGATGTAAAGCTAAAAACAGTATAGACTGTTCAAACACATACAAAACATCTTCAACAAAAGAAACAAAAGGGAATTCATCTCGAAGCATGTTACGAGATTCGGGATTAGGTTCAAACACGACAACAGATTGTAATGAAACATATCTATTCACGAAGGCCTTTAGCATAATCTTTACTATCCTACCCCCACCTATAAATCCAATTGAGTAATCATTCATGACATTAAAATATTTATATATTATACATTTTTTTCATATCTAAATGTTCGTATTATTACGAACAGCAAGATTAAAAAAATAGCAAAGCACTTCAACTTTCAGCATTTGACATCGTATTTATAAGTCCGCCCAACATTTCTTTCACCAGCTTCCAATTCTCCTTATGGATACAGTATTTAACTGTCGGAGGAGTAATTT
>JAJDIA010000162.1 GCA_030266465.1 Parabacteroides sp. OttesenSCG-928-G21
GATTATATATTTTCTGATTATTATTTTGATTCCATGTAGTTGAATTTGCCGGCAAGCTTTTGGGATAACAGTTTCATATCATTCCCTATCTTCTCATTATTAACACAGGCATACCGCTGGGTGGTTTGGATATCCCGGTGTCCTAACATGCGGCTGACGGTCTCAATGGGTACGCCCTGTGACAGGCAGACCTGACTGGCGAAGCAATGGCGGGCTCGATGAAAGGTCAGAGGGGTAGTTATTCCGCAATGTTTGCCAATAATTTTTAATACATAGTTAATCCTGCTTTGCCCCAATACCGGAAATACATGATTGTCTTCTGCCAACCCCTTGTATTTTTCCATAATCCGGATAGGTATATCCAATAGTTTCACATTAAAGGGTACGCCTGTTTTCTGCCTTGACATGGAAATCCACAGGTTGCCGTCCTCTTCTGTGATGATATTCTTCCATGTGAGATTTTTCAAATCAGCATGGGATATGCCTGTCATACAGGCAAAGACAAATAAATCCCGGATAAGACACTGGCTTGCGGACTCGATAGGATTGGATATTATCCGTTCAAGTTCTTCCTTTGTCAGTGAACGTTTTTGCAATTCGGGCTTTTCCGGCTTATATCCCATAAATGGCGGACGGCTGATCAGATTCCTGTGCAGGGCTAACCGTGCTGCTTTCTGTAGGTAAATGGTGCATATAAGTGTTGAACCCGGATTCAACCCACGTTCTACCCGCAAATAAAAATCAAACGATTCAATGAAAGATAAATCCAACCGAACAAGAGGTATGTCCTGAACTTTATACTTTTCCCGGATAAAGCGTTCGAGGTGTTTGTGTGTTTTCCGGTAGCTGTGATAGGTGGAAGCGGAGCGGTCTATACCTATTCTTGAATGGAACTCCCGCATCATCTCTCCGAACAGGACAAGCAGGGTTTTCTGTTCTGATGCGATACCCTGATAGGCATTCTTTACATCCAAAGCGGTTACAGTTCCGGTACGTTCTAAGATATCCCTATAATGGGAATGGATTCTAAGGTTAATAGAATTAATCTCCCGGTTAAGTTCTACAGCGACACGGCTTTTTCCGGTCGCCCTGCCTGATTTGACATGCCAGAGGCGTTCTTCTATTTTCAGTTTGGTACTGAATTGGGCAATGCTGTTTCCGATGATGATTTTCCCGATAATGGGATAAGCTACATTCTCGCCATTACTGATTTTTTCAAGTCTGCTTTCCCTTTTCAGGTAAAATGATACTTTCAATTCGTTTATCATAACACTCACATTTTTAAGTTTATAAAATTACTTCCTTTGTGAGTTATTTGAACAATGTAAACCGCAGACAAACAGCGTCATAAACAGCCCATTAAAGACACTATATTACCGTGTTTTGCTCCACTGAAAAAGGGTAACGGGATAGAGACGGAATGTTTGCTTTGATCCGCTAAAAATCGCATTTTACCCATCAGCCACTTACAGACAACTAAAGACGCTCATTCCTGACAATCAACCAATTATCTCTATTTTCTCCTTTCTTCGTTTTTCCTACTGGGTATTTGAAACAATGGTAAACCAAAGCAGACCGAAGCGGTTCACTCGTTTCTATATCGTTACCCATTGTTGTTTTCCCCTCCTTTAATTGTCTGTTTTTCAACGGATAAATTTCAAATCTTCTATTGCTACACTGGACTTTCGTATGCTGAATATAATGTTGTCACCTATGCAGACATAAAGCGCTATACGATTGATAAACACGAGTGTTTTCTACTTTGCAACGAACGATACAAGAATAATATGCCCTATCAAATACCAATTGTCTCTGATAAGGTAAAAGCTTTACTTGGAAGTGGCAAAAACTTCCAAAAGATTTTTTCTATGTTAAGCAATCAGCCTACAAATCGCTACTTAAAAAAGATTATGCAAGAGCAAGGTATCAATAAGCACATGACCTTCCATCGAGCCAGACATAGTTTCAAAACGATAACTGCCCAAAGAGGGATTCTAGAGAAATTTGCTGAACGGATGATGGGGCATACAGAAGGAAACGACATTAAGGATATTTACACCCATCTGCAAGATGAAGACTTAATCCGGGAGATTTTGACGAAATGGATAGCATAAAAGTCTAATTTTTAGAAATGTAGTTTCTATTTCTTCGATTTGTTGTGGGGAAGTGTTATCTTTGTGGGGTGCGCATTTGGGATAACTATTGCGCCTATTTATGAGTTATCGGCAAGCAGTGCGTGGTAGT
>JAJDIA010000170.1 GCA_030266465.1 Parabacteroides sp. OttesenSCG-928-G21
CTTGGCTTCTTGCGCCGTATCCAATAGATTGGTAATGACTGGCTTTGTAGCGTAACATCGCTAAAGTCTGAAGACTTTTTTCTTTCTTTGTAATCATAATTTTTTGTTTTTGTGTTTTCCCCGCCGGGAAAACCGGGTTTATAATTAAGCGAATTTTTCTTTTTGGTTAATCCGCTACAAATATAACACTTTTAATCCAAAAAATGTTTTACAACATGTTTTTGTTTTGAATTTTTAAGAAGTAGAGAGTGATATCATGAAGTGTGTAATAGGTTAATTTGACGGAATAACTAAATTTGTGACTAATAATCAGTCAGTAATATTTTTATAATACTTAATTAATCGTTTTTATCAATATCTATTGTATGAAAAATTTTATGCTGAAATACGATAAGTGGATAGCGTTAGTGTTTGCAATCCTGACAGTGCTTTTTATTGCGGTTTCGGTAGTCAACGAATCTTTTTTTGAATGGACTTACGCTCGCCATCAGAATATGTTGAGTTGGTATATCAGACCGATATTCCTTATTCCATTTTGTTATTTCGCATACAAGCGAAGCTGGGCAGGTATTTCTGTGATTATATTCTGTATTTTCACAAGTATGTTCTGGTTTCCTCAGCCAGCTGTTGTGAGTGAATCCGCTGTTAAATTCCTCGAATTTGAAATGGAATGGCTTTATGAAGAATGGGATCTGAAAAAATGGTTATTGGCAGGAACTGTACCGCTCTCGTTGTTTGCATTGGGTCTGACATTTTGGAAACGAAACCTTCTAATGGGGATTGGCGTTATGGTGTTGATCGCCGCTGGAAAAATAATGTGGAGTCTATATAACGCCGGAGAATCAGGGAAATCTATACTCGTTCCCGCCATATTAGGACTTGTGACTTGTATCGTAATAGTTTATTTGGGTTTTAGACGCATAGAAAAAAAGAAATGAGATTTCAAACAACCAGGAATATAGCATAACTAATTGTTTTGTAAATAGATCATTTATACTTACTTGTCTTTTTTCTTTTCCAAAAAACGAAAATTTTCCTGTATCCATCACATTGTTTTAGCATATTCATCATAGACTGAAATTTGATTCATCATATCCGAAAATCAGTTAGACCCGGATATAAATTCATTTAAACGGGGGTATAAATAAAATTAGACCCGGGTGTAATCTGATTTATATCCGGGTCTAACTGAAAACAGACCTGCGTCTGACTGGAAAAACAATCAAATGCTACCAACAAAACATGCTTGTGTTGCACGAAAAAGTAAACAATGAATTTCCTTTCTCTCCACAATTTTCCGAGATGATCTTATTTGAGATATAAATAGGCTGTTATAAAAAAAAGACCTACATTGTTTAATGTAAGTCTTTTAAGTGACCTGGGAGGGGCTCGAACCCTCGACCCAATGATTAAGAGTCATTTGCTCTACCAACTGAGCTACCAAGTCGTAAATCGCAGAATGCGCGGGCAAAGATAAAGCATAAATTTTTCCCATCAAATTATTTCTTTGATTTTTTGAGTAGGAAGATAGCATGGATATTTGCTATCTTTGGAGCTCGTCAAAAACTATAAATAATGATTATGAGTATGTGTAAGAGATTTCAATTGTTTTTATATGCTTTTCTTATGTCGTGTATGTTTTCATGTAGTAAATCCGAAAAAGTGTTTTTGCCTGGTGAGTTATGGCTGGATGATAACGGAGTACATATTAATGCGCATGGAGGTGGAATTCTGTATCAAAATGGAGTTTACTACTGGTATGGTGAACACAAAACAGAAGGTGAAGGAGGGAATGTGGCTAATGTTGGGGTCCACTGCTATTCATCTGTCAACCTGTATGATTGGAAAGATGAGGGTATTGCCTTGAGCATAATGCCGGAAGGTTCCGGAAGCGACATCGAGAAAGGATGTATTCTGGAGCGTCCGAAAGTGATTTATAATGAACGTACGAATAAATATGTTATGTGGTTTCATCTGGAACCTAAGGGAGCAGGGTATACCGGGGCGCGTAGTGGAATAGCTGTTGCCGACCAGCCTGCAGGGCCTTTCACCTTTGTTCGTTCAGTACGTCCAAATGCCGGTTCTTGGCCTGTGAACTATCCGGAGTCTTTTA
>JAJDIA010000163.1 GCA_030266465.1 Parabacteroides sp. OttesenSCG-928-G21
AACAATATCTACCACCCTGCACAAAAATATGGGTAGAGGTAAGCAGTAATTCCCAGTTTTCATCGGCAAACAGACAATTATCGTTCGTCTCTAAAGGAATATACTCTAGCTCGGTAATATATCGACTGACAGGTACCCCCTCATAGTTGCCAAGATTACCTATGATATCAATTACGGGGATATCGCCTGTATTATCCACCTTGTTTTGACCACAGCCGGAGAATAACAGACATACGAGCAACAAAATTTGATAATTACTACGAAATACAATCATGATATTATTATCAATAAATATTTTTTTTAATCCAATCTGTTTACTTACTCTCCCCGATTAGCTCCGGTTTCAACTTCGCAATAACAACCACCGGATTATCATCAAAATCTAATTTTTGTATCAACTCTTTTAATTTTTGATGAGATGCGGGATCTTTGATCTCATGGCCTGCAAAATACTCGTCAGTTAAATACTCTTTCATATCTTCCACTCGCCAGATATCGACCAATTCATTGTCTGATGTATAATACCTTGGCCAAAAGGACAAACCGCCATCCAGATCATTGATTAAACCCTTCCTGTATGAAACAGGATCCGTATCTAAAAAATGTGCGGTCTGGTTGGTTATATCATATATTACTAATACATTATCAGCATCTTTTCCTACGGATTGAACATTTATGAGTCCGGAACCGGAAGAAGCGACTGTCGGTATTTCCCTCTCTTTTGGAAAAGTATATTTCTCGGAAAGTCCGGAATATATAACCCGAAAAAAGATGTAGTTATGAGTACCTGTCACTGTACTTAAGGGAACAATAAGTTCAGGGAGGATTCCTTGTAAGATATCATCTATTGGTGGACCGTTTTCCATCTTTTCTATCGTGTTGGTATATTCTCCTAAATCGAATACCAGCCAGGGAGTAAGTTCATTTTTTCGATCCAAATAAAATAAGGTATCATTTGAATTTTCTTTCACGAAAACACGTTCCCCTATCCTGTAAGGTTCCATGGAACTATTTACTATAGAAGTTCGTTCTCGTTTAGGCTTAAAATGCACATAGTTATCAAATGATTTGACCACTTCGGATGATCGGTCAAACAAAACAAAATTATGAGGCAGGTCGCCTTTATAGTTGTTAAAATGTCCTATAAATAAACTATCACAAATAAAAGAAACGCGTTTCAGAGAAGAACCATGTTTGTCTTTGGGCAAATTAATAGATTGACGGAAAACGCCGTCCAATGAATATTCCAATATCGTACGTAGTGTTTCAAAATATAAGGATTGTGTTTTTTCATTTACCATAAAATTATATAAAGCAATATATTCTCCGGGGCCTTGCCCGTAGCTCCCGATCTGACCCAGAAACTGGCCGTCGCGGCCGAATGCGTAACAATATTTACTACCCCGTACAAAAATATGCGTAGAGGTGACAATTACGCCTACATATTCCTCTCCAATAAAACAATCATAGTTGGTTTCTAAAGGAACATACTCTAGCTCAGTAATATATTGACTAACAGGTACCGCCTCATAGTTTCCAAGATTCCCTATGATATCAATCACGGGAAGATCGCCTGTATTATCCACCTTATTTTGTCCACAACCGGATAACAACAGGCATACGAGCAACAAAATATGATAATCCCAACGAGGTATTTGCATGATATTATAATTTTCAATAAATATTTTTTTCCAATCTATTTACCTATTCTCCCCGATTAACTCCGGTTTCAACTTCGCAATAACAACCACCGGATTATCATCAAAATCTAACTTTTGCACTATATTTTTTAACTTTTGATGGGTTTCGGGGTCTTTGATTTCATGGGAGGCAAAATATTCTTCTGTTAAAAGCTCCTTCATATCTTCTGCCCGCCATATATCGACAAGTTCATTATCCGAGGTATAATATTGGGGCCAAAAAGATAAACCGCCATCCAGATCATTGACTAATCCACGTATTCGTGCAATAGGATCCGTATCTAACAACTGTGTTGTTTGATTGGCTATATCATATATACCGAACAGATTACGCGAATCAATAGTTCCTGACACTTGCATACCGGGAGGAATCACCACCGGTCTTCTAATCCCTTTTTCCGGAAAACTAAATTTTCCGGATAGGCTGTATGTTTGTATACTAAAAAAAATGTGGTTTTGAGTACCTACCATGGGAAGAGTAGATGTAGGTACTGTGATGTCTTCCACATGAGAAAGC
>JAJDIA010000164.1 GCA_030266465.1 Parabacteroides sp. OttesenSCG-928-G21
AACAACAATATCTATGTGATGAACTATCTGAAGGAATACCGGAATTTATACGGACTGAATTTCTACTTAGGAAATAAATTCAATAATTTTGAATTAGAAAATCCTTCCAATGGCTACTTTCTTTGTGCAGAAGAAGATATGGAAAAAGTTATCCGTAAATATGATAATCAGTATTCATTCAATAAATTGGAAGTCAGTGAGTGGGCTATCAGAGAGGTCAGACAAAAAATCGCATTCTATAGTTTTACAAAAAAATAAACGCTGAATGTTGTGTTTTCTACTTCACATGCCGTTTATGAGCAAGGAGGTATTTTATGAAAACACTACTTTCAGCGTTATCTTCCCAATTAGAAATCTCTTTATTTCAATTCTCTTATTTTTATATTTCTGAAAGCTACTTCATCACCGTGGTCCTGAAGGAGAATATGTCCCTTCTCAGCTTCACCGAAAGCGCCTGCCGTGTTATAAGCCGGAGCAATATATTTACTGCCTTTTACGCGTTCACGGAAAGCCTCGCTACTGCGCTCATATTCCAACACTTTCACTTCATTCAGCCAATGTTCCACATGGTTGTTCGGGTACACCTTCACAACAGCCGTATTCCACTCGCCCACTCCATTGAATGAAACATTTTCGCTCGGGATCATATCATACAGACTTGCCAGCGTACGACTGCCCGGAACGGTAGTAAACAATTTCGCGTCCGGATGCAATTCATCATCTAATAGCTGAAATTCCAAACCAAAAGCCGAACCGCTTTGTGACTCTTTCTCCGTTACAAAATATTTAATTCCGCTATTTGCTCCCGGAGTGATTTTGAAATCTACACTCAACTCAAATGCGCTGTATTGATTTAATGACACGATATCACCACCATTTGTCGATTCGCCTCCGCCTGAAGCCAAAACAACCAACTCGCCATCTCTGACTACCCAGCCATGATCCGGAAATGCTGCTTTATGGGCGCCTCTCCAGCCTGTTGTTGTCTTTCCATCAAATAATAAAATCCAACCGTCAGCTTTTTCTTTCTCTGTCAGTGCATTAATTATAGGTGCGAATGAAGCATCAACCGGAATCGGACCAGCCGCTGCAGATTGTTCTTGAGTGCTTTTCCCTCCACAGCTCAATAATACAGAAGCTGTAGCTAAGCAGATAAATAATTTTTTCATCTTATTTCTATTGTTTTTATGATTATAACTCAGTATTTGTGTGCGACCACAAAGGTAAAAATTTTATTTATATCCACCTGTTTTTTCAAATAAAAGCAAATCAGAATCAGCATAACCTATATTTTGTTTTGTAGATCTATTCAGATCATTGCAATGAAGTGTAGATTTCTTCACCTTGTTTTTTCCTTTTCATCCTATTGTTTTTATAATACACCAATGGGTGTATTAATATTCTCCCATGGGCGTACTAATATTCTCCCATTGGTGTATATTAATACGCCCATGGGAGAATTATAATTTCATCACAATAAAAACAGAAGAACTTCCTGATGAAAGCAGGAGTTCATCGCATTGAAATCACTACTTTGTGTAAATGACAAGGGAAATCAAGGAATTGGGCTATCTTTGCATCGGTAAATTCTATCCATAATAATATGAAAACAGCACTATTTGATTTTGATGGCGTTATCGTTGATACCGAACCGATTTATGATCTGTTTTGGGAAGAGGCAGGCAAACGATATGAGGTAGGTATTGATAATTTTGTGGATATCATAAAAGGGACAACTACTCCGGATATCATAAAAATCTATTTTTCAAATCATCCTGAAGCGATTCAACAAAAAGTTTTTGACGAATGTATCGCCTACGAACGAGAGATGGACTTGCCCGCTATGCCCGGTTCCCTGGAATTTCTTCACCTCTTAAAAGCAAACCAGGTGAAAATGGGATTGGTTACCAGTTCCGATCAAAGTAAAATAAACCGGGCAATCGCACTACATAACCTGCAGGGCATTTTTGATACGATTGTTACCTCCGAAGATATTACGAAGGGAAAACCTGATCCTATGTGCTATCTTTTAGCGGCCGAACGCATTCAGGCAGCTCCACAGGAATGTCTGGTATTCGAAGATTCTTTCAACGGTATTAAGGCAGGAAATGCAGCCGGAATGCGTGTTATCGGTTTAAGCACTACCAATTCCGCAGCGTCGTTAAAAGACATGGTTCATCAGGTTATACCTGATTTTCAGGATATAACCTTTGA
>JAJDIA010000165.1 GCA_030266465.1 Parabacteroides sp. OttesenSCG-928-G21
TACAAAAACAGAATATCCCAATTATCATATCGTCAAAATCTCCCCTCAACCAATAACGCATCCCCTCCAACTATCATTTTGTCATTTCACCCCCTTGTAGAATCAAATATTCGAGTCTGTATACGAGCTTGCTCGGTTATAACGGCTAAAACGAGGGTTAAGAGAATTCAGGATGTCAAACAAAAAACCAATCCACTGATAAAATGAAAATCAAAACAAAAATCATTGCAATGATTTTCATGAGTTGTCAAAAATTCGGAACCAAATCCGACAAAACGTCAAATCCATTTCATTCGGGATTTTGATCAAATGAGTAGTTAAATACGGTTAATCCGTAGATTTGCGGCCCGATTTTAACATCCCGTAACCGTTTTCGTCGAAATCATTACAATGAAATTCGAAAATCATCACAATGATTTTGGAAAAACATTGCAATGAATTCAAAAAATCATTGTGATGATTTGGGTCAAAAAAGGCGATTTTGCTATGTCGACATGACAAAAATGTCGATTTTTGGCCGTTTTTCATCATTTTCCGTAAAAGTACGCGTTAGCAAAAAAGTCTATTTTAAGAAAATATGTCAGAAAAAGTGGAATATTACTATCTTTTTGTATTTTATCACAAAACAGATTTTCATATTTTCCCCTACATAATATACGCTTCTTCACTTTTCTCCGTTAATACACATGTAAGATCGAAAATTGATTAGATGAGGAATCTACACATAAAAATTGCCTTATTATGCCTACTGACTTCTTTTCAGGCATTCGGACAGGGACGCATAAAAATAACCGGCTATATTCACGACTCCGACGGTAGTCCGTTGGAACTTGTCAATATTCTTGTTAAAAACACACTGAATGGAACGATGAGTGATGATAAGGGATTTTATTCTTTATCGGTTGCGCCCGGAGATTCGATTACGATCCTGTATTCCTGCATTGGATACAACAAAGCTGAACGCATTATTCCTGTTCTGGAAGCCGATCTTCGGTTGAATGTGCAAATGAATTATGCCGCCTATATGCTGGGTGAAGTTGCTGTTACCGCTATACAACGCCAAACCAATACGATGGAAACCATTGATGCCGGACAGGTGAGACTCCTACCCGACCCTGCCGGTGGAAGTATTGAAAGTCTGGTTGTTACCTTTGCCGGCGTATCTTCCAGTAATGAGTTGAGTTCGCAATATTCCGTTCGGGGAGGCAGCTATGATGAAAATATTGTATATGTGAACGGCATTGAGGTATTCCGCCCTTTGCTGGTACGCTCCGGCCAACAGGAAGGACTTAGTTTTATCAATCCGGATATGACTGAATCCGTCAATTTTGCCGCCGGTGGTTTTGAAGCACGTTATGGCGATAAGATGAGTTCCGTACTGGATATCACCTACAAAAAACCGACCAAATTCGAAGGATCGGCCTCCGCCAGTCTTTTAGGCGCCAATGCGTATGTAGGAAGCAGTACGGGGAAATTCACACAGGTAACCGGATTCCGGTATAAGACAGGTAAATCCCTTTTAGGAACGATGGATACGGATGCGGAATATGATCCGAATTTCATTGATTTACAAACCTATCTGACCTATGAATTCGCCCCCAAATGGGAAGTCAATTTCTTAGGAAACCTGGCAGTCAACCATTATAAATTTATCCCTGTCGGTCGGGAAACAAAATACGGGACACAAAACTCTCCAAAAAGTTTTTATGTAGATTTAGCGGGTCAGGAACGGGATAAATTCGAAACTCTATTCGGTTCCATGACCATTAAGCATAAGCCGAACGAAAAGACAGAATTAGGCATTCAGGCATCTGCTTTCAATAGTCTTGAATTCGAAAGCTATGATATTTCGGGTAGTTACCTGTTGAGTGAGAACGCCGCTTCAAACCCGAACCTGGATGAAGATGTGGCCGCTTCCCTCTCCCTGGGACAATACCATGAGCATGCCCGCAACCGGCTTGTTGCCAATATCATAAACATCTCACATTATGGACAGACGCGTTATAATAACAATACGGTTCGCTGGGGACTATCCGTGCAACAGGAGAAAATACACGATAAGATAAGTGAATGGGAAAAACGTGATTCGGCAGGTTATTCGTTGCCATGGACAGGGGATGGTGTAAACCTGATATCCAGTCTGTATTCTGATCAGGAAATAAATAGCACGCGTTTTTCAGCCTATATCCAGG
>JAJDIA010000166.1 GCA_030266465.1 Parabacteroides sp. OttesenSCG-928-G21
CTCCTGATCTGATTGAAGTAAAGGATGTGTCACTTTCCACCAGAAAGTTCGCCGGTGTAATGGTCCCCATGCTGGATGACATACAATTCAACATTGGACATTACAGTCTTTTTAATACCCCTTCATGGTATACAGAAGGTATAGAGCTACTGAAACAATTAGCTCGTACGGGTATAAAAGCCGAGTTTTCGGGTATGAAGCTGGAGTTGCTGGAATATGCAAGAAAGAAAACCACCCAAAAGGTGAATCTTTTTGAAAAGGTACAGATTCCGGGATATCAGGATGCTATTCGTAAAGTAAAACGATATATGGAAGATGAAGAAAGTCTTTCCAAAGCATCTCAGAAGATCATGCGGTCAAATCTGGATAAACGTAAAGAAAAAGAGGAGGCTGGCGTATGATAGTAAAAATGAAGAAATATGCCTTTATGGTATATCATAAAGAATATGATGCATTCCTTAATAAATTACGTGATTTAGGCGTAGTACATATACAACCGACTAAATCAATTACGGATAATGCAGATCTGCAGGGAATGATATCAGACCGTAAGAAAGTAGCTGTATTATTGCGTGATTTCAAACGATTGAATTCAGAGAATAAGGATGTCGTATTAACCCCGGCTCGTGAAATAACAAAACCGGAAGGAGAAAAACTGGTTGAAAAGGTTGAAAGTCTGCAAGAGTATAAATCGCAGTTGCTTTTAGAAAAACAGGCCATAGAAAAAGATCTCAACTACATGGAATTGTGGGGAGATTTTAGTTATGCGAATATCAACCATTTGAAACAGGCTGGATTTGACGTTACGTTCTACTCCTGTCCGACCTCTAAATATGAACCTAAATGGGGTGATGAATACAATGCTATTCTGATTAACAATATCCAATCTGTTACTTACTTTCTAACGATTACTAAAGAAGGAACAGCTATTGATATTGAAGCAGATCGTCCCAAAATGCCTACACTTGGTTTGTCCAAACTGCGCGCTCGTTTTGAACAATTATTGAAGAATATTCAAGAAACGGATGAGAAAATAAAAGAAACAGCCGCTGAAGAATACAATACATTAGTTGCATACGACAAGAACCTGGAGGATGATTTCAACTTCACAAATGCCATTGTACAGATGGACAAACAGGCCGGTGACAAATTGATGTTCCTGGAAGGTTGGACAACTGCCGATCAGGCAGAAAGCATGGAAAAGGCGTTGGATGAAGCCGGTTATTTCTTCTATGAAGAAGCTGTTCAGGAAGAGGACAAAGCGCCTATCAAGCTTAAAAACAATAGTTTCTCAAAGCTATACGAACCCATTATCAAAATGTATTCGTTGCCGAACTATGCTGAGCTTGACCCGACACCACTTGTGGCTCCATTCTTTATGCTCTTTTTCGGGCTTTGTTTCGGAGATGGAGGTTATGGCTTGATCATTCTTATTGCCTGTGCACTTCTGAAGAAAAAGATGCCGGACTTCAAACCATTCCTGTCCTTGTTCCAATGGCTCGGTGGTATGACTATTGTCGTAGGTACGCTGACAGGAACATTCTTCGGTATGGCTCTTGTTGATATACCTGCATTCAGCTCAGTGAAAGATTACTTCCTATCGAGTGATAACTTAATGACGCTCTCGATAGTCATAGGGGTGATACATATCATATTTGGTAAAGCTGTTGCCGCCTATAAGACACAAATGCAAAAAGGAATTAAATACAGTATAGCTCCTTGGGCATGGGTGTTTATTATCTCATCACTAATGTTGGCATTCGGTTTACCGATGCTTGATGTTCATTTGCCGCAAATAGCCATTTATATCTGTTATGGTATTGCTGCGGTCGGAGCTTTATTTGCATTGTTCTATAATAGTCCGGGCAAGAATCCTTTCATGAACTTCGGAGCAGGACTTTGGCATACATATAATATGGCATCCGGTCTGTTAGGTGATACGCTATCATATATCCGTTTGTTTGCTATCGGTCTGACCGGCGGTATCCTGGGCGGTGTATTTAATATGTTGGCGATTGACATGACGGCAACAATGCCGATCGTTGCCCGTATACCTGTGATGCTTATTATTCTGCTTATAGGTCACGGCCTGAACTTTGGATTATGTACGATCAGTTCATTAGTCCATCCGGTACGTCTCATCTTTGTAGAATATTTCAAAAACTCTGACTTT
>JAJDIA010000167.1 GCA_030266465.1 Parabacteroides sp. OttesenSCG-928-G21
GATGCAATTTTTCTTTTCATAAGGAATAATGATCGTAGCCGATCCCCCATTTCGCAGCAAGTTCTTCGGATTATCAAACGAAGCCCGTATGCTGATTGCGCCGGTCTTCGGATCAATCGTTCCACTTATCGCATCAATCTTTCCGCTGATGTCGTACGGTGTGTTATTCCCCAGAATAAGTTTTACCGGCGGCATATTCTCGATCATCTCCGATAGCGAACTGTTTTCTTCTGCCAGGGAAAGTACCTGGTTCTCGGTCATCGAGAAGTAGGCATACATTTCGTCCTCACTCGATACCGTGACCAACGGCTCCGAGATGGAAGAACTTACCAAAGCTCCCACACGGTAGGCGATCATTCCCGCAACGCCGTCGACAGGACTTTTTATCACCGTGTACGACAGATTGTTGCTGGCATTCGCTTCTTGCGCTTTAGCCTGTTTAAGTGACGCTTGCGCTTCCAACAGACTATTCTGCGCCGTCTGTAATTCAAATTCGGAGATTACATTGGCGTTATACAACTCCTGCTTACTGTTGTAAGTGAGCTGTGCAGTTGCCACTCTGGCTTCGGCACTTTTTACATTCGCCGTAGCAGTTTCGAGAGCTGTCATATAGGTTACCTGATCGATGATAAACAACGTTTGCCCTTTCGTCACTGTCGCACCTTCATTAATACAAATCTGCGTAATCAGTCCACTCACCTGCGGACGGATTTCCACATTCTGCTTCCCTCGTATGGACGCGGAATAGTTGGATGAGATAGTCGCGTTCGTCAATCCAATCTGCATCGTCCGGTAAGTAGGGATAGCCGCATTTTGCGGTTTATCTTTGCAGGAAAAAAACAGGCTGCTGCCGCATAATATAAGTAGCAGAAGCATCGTTTGTACGTTTGTCATGTTTGTCAGATTTTTCATGTCGCTATAATTTAATTGTAGAATATTTTAGTCCGTTTCAGATGACAATGCAAAAGTATTGGTGTTTTTTATGTCCGAAAAGGCCAAAAAGGCCTCAATTTTGGACCAAAAGGCCCTTTTTGGTTGCATTATACCCCAAATTGTCCTATACTTGCGAAAAAATAGTTATGAAAAAGAAAATCTTACCCTTTAACTGGCATCTGGAATTAGGAGATATTAGTCAACTCGACGCCATTGATGAAGATTTTATCCTGCTAGACAATCCCATCATCACCTCTTCTTTCGATTATCCCCTTAAAGTCGATTTCACTATCGGAATTATTTGTATAAAAGGTACCATGAAGGGATCCGTCAATCTGCAACAGTATTCTACCCAGGCACCCTGTCTTTTTATTCTCATGGCTAATCAAATTTTACAATACGAAAGTTTTAGTGATGATTTTTCCGGACGCTTCATCATTATGTCCAAGAAGTTTATCGAAAGCCTCTTTAATAATATGCAAGAAACATTTCCGGCATTTCTTTCCGTGCGCGAAAGCCCTTGGATTCCGTTGAATGAAGAAGCCTTAGCATCCATGATGAATTATTATGGAATGATACAGAGCGCTGTACGAAAAAAAGACAATCCCTACCGCCTGGAGATCGCCAAACTTCTCACAAGAGCCTTTTTCTATGGAGCCGGCTATTATTTCCATCAATTGAATGAGAAAGAAAAAACCAAGCGTGAATTGCTTGTCGACGACTTCCTAAAACTTGTTCAGAGCAACTATAAAAACCAGCGTGCCGTCGACTTCTATGCCGATAAGCTCTGCCTCACACCCAAATATCTCTCGAAAGTAATCAAGGAAAACAGTGGAAAGTCTGCCAGCGACTGGATAGAGGAATATGTTTTAATGGAAGCTAAGTCGTTATTAAAATCTACAAAGATGACAGTGCAGCAGATAAGCGACGAACTCAACTTCCCCTCGCAATCCTTCTTCGGCAAATATTTCAAACGACATTCCGGTTTTTCACCGAAAGAATATCGTAATAACTAATGATTAAAGAAGTTCCTTTAAGCAATATCATTTTATTATAGGTTCACCTCTTACAATAGCCGAATATCCAATTTGTCATATCGTCAAAATTTCCCCTCAAACAATGATACTCTTCCTCCAACTATCAATCTGTCATTTTACCCCCTCCTAGAATCAAATATTCGGACCTATGTACGAACCTATTCAATTAGAATCGCTAAAAT
>JAJDIA010000017.1 GCA_030266465.1 Parabacteroides sp. OttesenSCG-928-G21
CAACTTTATCTTCCGGATAGTTGGTGATTATTAGTTTCACCGGATCAATGACCGCAGAAACGCGTGGAGCAATTGCATTCAGATGTTCACGAACAGAGTGTTCCAATAAAGCAACATCAACGATTCCATCATATTTTGTATAGCCTATCTTATCGATAAAGTTACGTATGGACTGAGGCATATATGGAAAACAACCAATATGAAAAGGCCATTGAAGCTTTCGACTTTGCATTATCCTGTAAGCTGACAGAAGATATAACTGATGTTATTTATAAAAAGGGAGTATGCCTCTTCAATTTAAAAAGCTATGAAAAGGCGATTGAAGTATTCACGGAAAAAAGCAATTTGCATCGGTTTTATGAAGACACTACATATTATTTGGCTGAAAGCCAGATTATGTTAGGACATTACGAACAGGGATATGAACTATATAAGTCCGTATTTCATAGTTCCGTAAAACCTAAAGCAAAACATTATCTAAGCTACTTTCAATGCTGTTTGGAAACAGATCGCGAAGAAGAGGGTTTTGAAATATTCGAACAGGCGATAAAATTATTCCCTGATGATATATTTATTATTGCCATACAGGATGTGCTTAAAGATAAAGATGACGTTAACTTAACGGATTCCGAAGTCGTTCGCGAAATGTTTCACACCATTCAGGCTGTTGTCGAATATATGGAAACAAGTCCGGATTTAAAGCAGGAATTAGACAGCAGGTTATTAAGATATCATTTGGCTTATTTGGAAGAAGTTCCGACAAAAGAGATTGCTCAGGAATTACTAAGTAAACAAGAAAACAAAAACTAAACCAATGCAAAGAAGTTTAAAAGATTATCTAATGTTAACCTTAAAAGGTATAGGGATGGGAGCCGCAGACGTTGTCCCGGGTGTCTCTGGCGGAACTATCGCTTTTTTGGTAGGAATATATGAAGAATTGATTAATTCGATTAAAAGTATTGACCTCTCAAGCTTAAAACTACTCCTACAAGTGAAAATCTCCGCTTTTTGGAAAGCGATAAATGGTAATTTTTTATTTTCACTGGTTCTGGGTATTGCTATCAGTATATTTTCATTGGCCAGATTGATAACCTTTTTACTTGAAAACCATCCTGTTTTGGTATGGGCTTTTTTCTTTGGATTGGTATTGGCTTCTACCTGGGTTGTTTCTCGTGATATAAAAAAATGGACTATTAAAACTATTTTAAGCTTTTTAGTTGGTGCAGTTGTTGCATTTTACATTACTGTAGCCACTCCGACAGAAACACCTACCGCGCTATGGTTTATTTTTATTTCCGGAGCTATCGCTATATGTGCAATGATATTACCAGGTATTTCGGGAAGTTTTATTCTGGTGTTATTAGGGAAATATTATTATGTCATGGAGGCTGTTAAGAGCTTTAATATCCCGGTGATGCTGGTATTTATATGTGGTGCTGCCTTTGGTATTATTGGCTTTTCACGTGTTTTATCCTACACTTTACGACGCTTTCATGATATCACTATTGCCATATTATCCGGATTCATGCTGGGTTCCTTAAATAAAGTTTGGCCATGGAAAGACATTACAGAATCAAACATCTTGCCTGATCAACTGATTTGGCAAGGAATTGCTCTAATGATTGTGGGATTCTTTCTTGTATACTGTTTGGAAAAATTATCGGGTAAAAAAGATATCTGAATTTAAACACATATATTTCATTTCCTGCCGAATGTCATAAGAACCATATTTTTACAATTATTTTAAAATTATTTACGTTATTTTCATAGGGTATTTATTATTTATCTTATCATCTAATAAACAAGTTGTTTTTAGATAAACCCAACTAATAATAAACACTCATGAAAAAATCAGTTTTAATCATCTTGATCATTTTCTGTTCTTTTTTTACCATAGGATATGGAATACAAGGACAAACGCTGACTGCACGAGACACTTTCATTACAAATTTAGAAAAACAACTAGAACTCTTTCCTCAAGAAAAACTACATCTACACTTTGATAGGAATTTTTTCGTTCCGGGAGATAGAATATGGTTTAAAGCCTATTTGGTTGATGCACAAACACATTTATCTAACACTTTAAGTAGATATATTTATGTTGAATTGATCAATTCTAACAACGAACTAATCGAAAGAATTATGCTTAGGCCTGATGGAAAGGATTTTTATGTTTTTCACGGGCATTTCTACCTTTCAGAAGTAATTCCTGAAGGAAATTATACAATCAGAGCATATACGAAATATATGGAAAATATGGGAGATGATTATTTTTTTAAAAGAACTATTAGAATCGGCAGCATATCATCTTCTCCTACGACTCTATTAACCCAACAAGAAATTCAGGAATCAAAGAAGCAAAGAGGAAATGATTTTTCTGTTTCTTTTTTTCCGGAAGGAGGACAAATGCTTGTTGGAACATTGAACAGAGTTGCATTCAAAGCACTCAATAATGATGGATATTCTGAATATGTTAATGGAAAAATTATTGATGAAGAAAATAATTATATAGTTTCCTTTGATACCTTCCATTTGGGAATGGGAACATTTTCTTTCATTCCGCAAGAGAATAAAAAATATTTTGCTGTATGCCATAATAGTCAAGGAAAAGAAAAAAGAATAGAATTACCGAATGCTATCAACAACGGATGTTCGATTTTTGCAGACTGGAGAAATAAACGATTAATTATTTCACTGATAAAAACCGAAAATTTCAATAATAATCAACAATTGTCTATTCTTGTGCACTCCAGAGGAAATCTCATGTATTTTGAAAATTGGGATCAATCAAAAACCACTATATCATTTGCGCAAGAACAGCTTCCTCCTGGCATTATACAAATTGTTCTCTTTGATGATAATATGAATCCCATTAGCGAAAGACTTGTATTCTGCAAAAATGAACAACAAGCAAATACCACAATTTTTACAGATAAAGAAAGATATAAAATGAGAGAAAAAGTTGAGACAAAAATAGAAATAACGGATAACAATGAAAACCCTATCCAAGCAAATCTTTCGGTAGCAATTATTGATGAAAAGGATGTAGCCTTGGATGAATCCCATTCTATTCTCGCAACCTTTCTTCTTTCTTCCGAACTCAAAGGACATATTGAGTCTCCTGGGCTTTATTTTACTGAAAACACTGATGAAAGTCGATATGCTCTTGATTGCCTGATGATGACACAAGGGTGGAGAAGATATAATCTCTCTAATGTCGCACATGGGTATTTTGAAGAGCCTAATATAAAGAATCAATTAAGTATGGAAATAACAGGTCAGGTTTTGCACAAAATTTTACCCAGACCTGCTTCTAACAGCCAAGTTTCTTTGATTATATCAGAATATAAAGAGTTATTGCAAACCATAACAGATGAAAATGGAAGATTCAATTTTGAAGGAATAGAATTTTATGATAAAATGGATTTTATTATTCAGTCTCTAAGTGCAAGAGGAGGTAATAATGTACGACTGAAAATCTCCCCTCCTATTTTCCCTAATGTGAGAGCCTTATCTACAGACCTACAGCCCTATTATTGGTATTCAAACAAAGAGACTAATGATACTATAAAGGAATCTTTTCTAGAAAAATCAGAAGAACGTTATAAATACGATGAAGATATGCGAGTTATTCACTTACAGGCTGTTGAAGTTGTAGCCTCACGAATCAATAGAGATCGTAGAAATACACGTTCAGTATATTCTATATCTGCAGCATATTCCGTAAATTCCCAAGTTATTGAAGAAAATAACCCGAAAGATATTATGGAAATTTTGCGGATAATTCCTGGGGTAAGCGTATTTCCGGATGGATCGATTAGCTTACAGAACAGACACGCAAGACCTGCAATCTATCTTAATGACATGCTCATTATAGAAGGAGTATCCGAAAGTAGTGCCATATTTGGTGGTGGAGAAAATGCCCCGGCCCTTGAAGAATTTATTGAAGCACTAAACATTATACATGTTAGTGAAATAGAACAGATTGATATATTTACAGGAGCAGAGGCCGCCATTTTTGGCTCGAAAGGAGGATCCGGTGTAATTAGTATAACTTCTAAACAAGGAAATAATATCCGGACAAGTGTCAACCAATCAGCACTCAACCGATTACACATCACGCCTTTTGGATATCAAAAACCCGTAGAATTTTATTCACCAGTATATGATACCGAAGAAAAAAGATTTGATATTAAACCGGATTTACGAACGACACTTTTCTGGAAACCAGATTTAATAGTTGATACAAATGGAGAAATATCCTTTGATTTCTATACGGCTGATTACACAAGCACATATGTAATTATTATAGAAGGGATTACACCTCGGGGAGATATCTTAAGAACAATAAAAAGAATTCGAGTGGATTAATTCACTCTTATTCTTTTATTACATTATCTCACCGCCACAAACTCAATCTCCACTAACCCGTTTTTGGGCAGTGTCTTTACAGCTACGGCAGAACGAGCCGGAAAGGATCCTGTGAATTGTTGTGCATAGACCTCATTGACAACAGCAAAATCCGCCATATCAGCTAAAAAGACGGTTGTTTTTACAATATTATCAGTTGTAAATCCGGCCTCATCCAGAATAGCATGAATATTCTTAAATACCTGAATCGTTTGTTCTTTTACACCACCCGGTATAAATTCACCGGTGGCAGGATTCATTCCCAGTTGACCAGAGGAAAACAACATATTATCTGTTTGTATAGCCTGACTATAAGGTCCGATAGCGGCCGGTGCATTTTCGGTTGATATGACTTTTTTCATCATTTTATATTTAAGTTGTTCGTAATACTTATAAACTATTACATACTCCCGTTCTTCATTCGTTGGCGCACAACTTCGTATATTAAAATAGAAGAGGCCACCGAAACATTCAATGAACCGATCGTACCAAACTGAGGAATCTTTACAATCCGATCACTACTGCGGAGATTGTCATTTGATACCCCTGTATCCTCTGCCCCCATCACCAAAGCAATAGGTCCCTCCATCGGAGCATCCATATATACATCCGCAGCCTTTTCTGTAGCGGCAATAACAGTCACTCCACTATCCTTCAGAAAACGAATCGCCTGGTTTATATTTTTTTCCTTACAAACAGGTAATACATGTAAAGCTCCGGCTGATGTTTTAATGGCATCCGCATTTACCGTAACACTCCCTTTGGCAGGAATAACAATAGCATCTACGCCGGCGCACTCACAGGAGCGTGCAATTGCTCCGAAGTTCCGCACATCCGTAATACCATCCAACAAAACAATAAAAGGATCTTTTCCCTGCTCATACAAGAAAGGTATAATATCTTCCAAACGCTGATAAGTGATAGCCGAAATAAAAGCAATCACACCCTGATGATTTTTACGGGTAATACGATCCAATCGCTCTACCGGAACACGCTGTGCTATAATTCCATATTCTTTCAGCACGGCAAGAAGCTCGCGAGATAGTTCACTCTGCAGATCTCGTTTGATATAAAGCCTGTCTATCTCTTTTCCGGCTTGGATAGCCTCAATAACAGCGCGTACACCGAAAATCATTTCGTTTTCTTTCATAACTTTCTTGTTTATGGAATCTTTCCGATACAAAAATAGAACAAATCATCCGCAACTACTAATTTGCAAATAAAAGAACAATCCCCTCTTCGCTCCTAATTCATCCAAAAACATCACTTTTTCGATATTTCATAAAATATTTTTCCTCCTCAATGGTCTACAGTAATAGAGAGCTCTTAAAAAAAACAGATTGTATAATATAAAAATTAAAAAAATGATGACAACAAGAGGTTTTGGAATGGGATTCTTCGGAAAAAACCCTTTCGATAAAGAAGCAAGAACAAAATTCAGAGAAGAATGGTCTAAAATGACTGATAGCGAAAAACTGGAGTTTATGAACAAACGCATGGAAAGCATTGAAAAACATGAAGACCGTTTTTCTGTTGAGGCTATGGATGCCCGTTGTGAAGCATGGATGAAGATGACGAACGAAGAAAAGCAGGCTTTCGTTGAAGAAAGAAAAAAAGCTTTCGAAAGCAGAATGCACACCATGCAAGGTCACAGACACTTTGGTTTTGCACAGTAAAAAGCAAAAGAATGGTTATCAGAAAGCCGGTTGCAATAATGTTTTGCAACCGGCTTTTTTACATTTTTCACGTAATATCAACAGTGAAGATAACCCCATTGTCATCATTATGAATACAAACAATTCTCCAAAACATTAGCATAAAAAATCAACAAGCTGACAATTCTTTTTTCGAAATAGGTACCTATAAAATCAGTTAGACCCGGGTGTAATCCGATTTAGACCCGGGTCTAATTTAATTTATACCCCCGTCTAAATAAATTTATACCCGGGTCTAACTGATTTTCCATTGCAATGAGAATAGGATTTCATGCTTAAAATACGGGCAATTCATTGTAAATCATCAGGTTTGTTACTTAAAAGCCGGTCAAAGCACTTCTTATGAAAGCTTTATCATCCTATTCATATTTTATTTACTTTTGTAGCATAATGTAAATCCTACAATTAATACATATATGAAAAAGCTACATTTGCTCTTTTTTTTCCTTATGATGTGTGCGCAGACAGTATCACTGTATAGTATCAACAATGCATCGGTATTTACACACCGACCGGAAGATCCAAAGGCTATTTATTTTACCCCTGAGAATTACCCGATAAAAGCAGATGGGAAAACCGATGTTTCCGAAGCCTTGCAAGAGGCGATAATGAACGTGAAACGTTCGGAGATGGGCTATGGTATTCTTTTTGTCCCTGAAGGAAATTATCTGATTAGCAAAACAATCTATATCCCTATGGGCGTGCGCGTGATCGGTTATGGAAGTAAACGACCAACTTTTGTGTTAGGTAAGAATACACCTGGTTTCCAGGAAGTAACGCAGGAAAGCAGTAAAGGGAAATATATGTTTTGGTTCGTAAACGGACTGCCAACTGCCAACCGACCGGCCAGTGATGCTAATGCCAGTACATTTTATAGTTCACTTATCAACGTGGATATCAAAATAGAAGATGGCAATCCGAATGCAGTAGGCATACGGGCGCATTTCGCGCAACATTGTTCTATTTCGCACGTCAATATCTATATCGGAAAAGGTCGTGCCGGAATTGTAGACACCGGTAATCATATGGAGAATATTGGTTTATATGGAGGCGAATATGGAATCAATACGGTTAAATCCTCTCCAGGTTGGCCGATCATGCTCCTGAATTCCTATTTCGAAGGGCAGCGTAAGGCAGCTATTCTGACCAGCGAAGGCGGATTGACTATCGTTCGCATGCATGCTAAAAATGTTCCGGTTGCCGTTGAGATCAGAGATGATTCTCCGGACAGACTCTATATGGAAGATTGCATTTTTGAAAATGTTAAAAACAGCGGACTTATCCTTACCAATGCCGGAAATTCAGCCACACAGATCAATTTGCGTGATATTCAATGCGAGAATGTTCCTGTATTTTCTCTGGAACGCTTCACGGGAAAACAGGAAATATCAAAAGAAAGACGTTACAAAGTGAATCATTTCATCTATGGTTTCAATATGGACAATCTGGAAACAGAACCGGAAGTGATACGTTTAGCTGAATTGGAAAAGATTTCGTCTATCACACCGTTGGACGCCAGTGATACGCCTCTACTGCCTTCTGTTGATCAATGGATTAACATCCGGGATTTAGGAGCTAAGGGCGATGGTTTCAGTGATGATACGCAAATCTTTTTAGAGGCTATTGAAAAGTATCCAAACATCTATATTCCACAAGGCTGGTATGTCGTTAAAGAGCCTATGTTATTGAAACAGAATACTAATATTATAGGACTGCATCCGGCAACAACTGTCATATTGGCTATGGGAGGGAACCCGGCTTTCAGCGGATTTGGATCTCCACAGGCACAACTAACTACACCAAAAGGAGGAACAAACATAGTTACCGGAATTTATCTGAATGCAGATGCTTATAATTATCGTGCCGTCAACTGTAAATGGATGGCGGGCGAAAATTCCTATATGTATGATGTCAAATTCAGCGGACATGATAAAGACAGGTTTACGTATAACGGACAACGTGCCTCTATCCCTCTCGACGAGCCGTTGACCAATACCAATGACCTGCATAATCTGATCACGCGGGCATGGGATAATCAGCACTGGAGCTTGTGGATCACTGACGGAGGAGGCGGAACATTCCGGGACATCTGGACGGCTAATGAATATAGTTCTACCGGCTTATATGTAAGCAATACAGCAACACCGGGGCGTATTTATGGTATGTCACTGGAACATCATTTACGGAATGAAGCGACTTTTCGTAATGTTTCTAACTGGAAAATCTATGATTTTCAATTTGAAGTCGAAGCTGAAGGAATAGATTCACAACCATTGGATCTGGTAAATTGCGAAAATATGCTATTCGCTAACTTTTATTCTTATCGTGTTTCACGTATGTTGAAGTCGTATCCATCCGGAGTACGTACGTGGAATTGTCGTAATATCGAGTTTTTGAATGTGCATAACTATGCCCATGCAAGGGTGAAATTCACCTCCAATGCGACGTTATATGACGTCAATACCCGCCGTGAAGCACGTCAATGGGAGTTAGCCCGTTTGGTGGTTTCAGGTAATGAAAGCCGAAAATATCCGCTATCCGGAGAAAAAGGGAAAGTAGAACAGGTTGTTACCGGTTTTGAATTTGCCGATGGGTTAACACGTGACAGCAAAGGGAATATCTACTTCTGCGAACATCGTATGCGTCGGATATACAAACTGGATATTCAAACCGGACAAGTAACTTCTATCGCAGATTTCCCCTGGGATGCTGTTGCATTGGCTTGTGATACGAAAGATAATCTGATTGTTGTCACCAAATATATTGCACAACCGGGATATAAAAATGATGATACACGCGACGGCAACAAAGCCTTATTCGGTTGGAAAGGTTCCGGAGGATTATGGGGGTTCACTTATGTGCCTAAACTTTATTCCATTAATCCGGATCATGCCGATGCGACATTTAAGGTTTTAGATCTCGTGCCCATGTCATCTGTCACTAATCCTCAAAAAGTGTATTATCCGGGAAATAGAACCATTTCGTATAACGAATATTACAGAAACACAAAACCGGAGAACTGTTTTATTGCAGAAGATGGGGTTACCATAATTCCTTATTACGAAGATCTGTTCCGTTGCTCTTCATTGGTTGAAGCAAAGACAGGGAAACCAGTTTACTCGATTGATGAATACCATCAACGCGTTGTCCGTTCTATTATAAACGCACAAGGCTTTTTGGAAAACAACGAGGTTATTATTGAACGAGGCGACCGTGGTATCACAACAGATAGTAAAGGGAATATTTATGTTTCCAGTGGAGATGTCCTCGTCTTCGATCCGCAAGGTAATCGAATCGGAACGATAGAAGTGCCGGAACGTGCTGCCTCCATATTGATTTCAGAGGATACGCTTTATATTACGGCGATAACGTCGTTGTATCAGGTGAGGTTGTAGATAAATTTTGAGTTCTATAATCATTGTCAATTTCTCTTATTAGTTTTTTACAACAATAAAATAACGGAAAAATCGTAATCTGCTGTTTTACTATCAAAAAGTTTTTTATCTTTAATCTTTATATATTTATCGTATTATAAACACGTAAAGATATTTGACTAAAAGAACAAAGATTTTATGACTAGAACTAGATTGATTTCAACATCAGTTTTTCTCTCTCTGTTTATAACTCTTTTTTCTTGTTCGGAAGAGAAGGATAAGCAGGGAAAAGATCTCCGGAAAATGGATTTTGAAACGGAGATAAACAATCATAATTATACAGTTCAGAAACTTAGTGATTACGTAGAATCACTTCGGTATGTTCCTTTGGAAACAAACGATAACTCACTGATTGATGGTGGACTGCTCTACACTGATTATATTCGGCAATATAATAAAAATGACTTCTTTTTTTTCGATGGCAAACGCGTGTTAAAGTTTGACTCTTCCGGTAAATATGTTCTTGAAATAGGTACAAAAGGACAAGGACCTAATGAATACACGGCGATTCGGTCAGTCGACATTGACTTTAATAATGACCGGATTTATCTGGTGAATCGTGCTGTTTCTGTGATTGAATACACTTTAGCGGGTGAAGTTATTCGTAGTACACATATAAATAATTCATTGGAGGATTGTTTTGTTTTCGGGCTTGGTGTGCCTGAACCAGGAAGTTACGCCTTTGAAGTAAGATCACAAAACACAAACAAATATATGCTTGCGTTTTTTGATAATATCAATGATGAATTCGCTTTAAAAGAATTGATAGCCGATCCCAATCCTTTTCAAAAAATAAGAAGAACCTACTCGACGGCTTATAGTTTTTACAGGACTAACGATGATCTCTTTTTTTATCAAGACAATCAGGCAGATACAATTTATTCTGTCAAAAATCAGTCCATTATTCCTGCTTATTATTTCAATTATGGGAAGTATGGTATGCCCCGTAATGAGAGTGATATAGATGTTGACAACCGTACTTTTATCGAAAATGAAAGATTGCTTCACACCAATAAATTTCTCTTCATGAAATTCTTTTTCAACACCTATTCCCCTGAACCATTCAAGGAAGAGGTTATGAGAAATGGTTTTAAATTTGCGGCATCCAACACAAGCGTCTATTCCATTTTTGACAAGACCTCCGGAGATCTGCGGTTGCTGAAACAATTCAAGCGAGGTAGTCTTGGTTTATTAAATGACATTGATAATGGTCTTCCTTTCTGGCCAAGTATAGCCTCCATCGATGGAGACGAAGTGGCTATGATTTGTCCGGCAGATAAATTTATCGAAACATATAGTTCACTGAGCAATCCTTCAGATGAAATCAAAAAAGTGTTGGAAGTTATTGATGAAGAAAGTAATCCGGTAGTCATTATCGCCAAACTAAAGAGATAAGAAAAAAGGAGGTATTACTACCTCCTTCCGTTTCGATTACTATTGTTTGAATTATTATTTCTGTTGTTGTTAGGTGCTTGTGGCCTGTTATTGTTCGGAGCAGGCGGGCGGTTATTATATTGAGGATTATTATCCCATCTGTAATTCCAATAGTTATTATCATAGTTACGCCAATCCGGTGAAATACGTCTGCCTGCATAATGCGGATTTTCATACCATCCCCGGTAATCATGGATACGCTGCGGGCGTTCACGTGTGAGACGTACATACATGTTAAATTGATTTGGAGAGAGAAGCTTCTGAATCCTATAATCACGATCCATACGATAATCATAAATTCTACGGGAGGCCTTATCCCAATGTTTATAATCCCTGCGGGCCTCTTTTTCTATCTTTTTCCCGTATTTATGAACAATTTTATGATATTCCTTCGCCTGTTTAGGAGTCAACCTTAACGCTTGTTCCATCCAAACACATTCGTTGCAATTGAAATCATTCCAACGAAACTCTACCCAAAACTGACTGTAGCCCGGCAGGCTGCAAATCAATATCAACAATGTAATTAAGCTTAATCGTTTCATAGTAGTAATTCTTTGTAGTGAATACTCGTTTGTTCTCTATTGGACCAAATATACCGATAATAGTTTAATAATTCAGTAATTCCCGGGCATTTGCCAATGCCGCTTCTGTCAGTGAAGCACCACTCAGCATACGGGCAACCTCTTTTATACGCTCATCGGTATTTAATTCTTTGATTCGAGTGATCGTTTTATCCGCTGTTTCTTCCTTATACACATAATAATGTGTATTCCCTTTGGCGGCTACCTGAGGTAAATGAGTAATTGTTATGACCTGCATTTTTTCACCCAGTTCCTGCATAATATTCCCCATCTTATCCGCAATATCGCCCGACACGCCGGCATCTACTTCATCAAAGATTATTGTGGGCAAAGCCATAGAGCCGGCAATCATCGCTTTTATACAAAGCATCAGGCGCGATATTTCTCCTCCGGAAGCGATCTGCCCTACCGGCTGCAATGCTACATTTTTATTGGCCGAGAAGAGAAAAGTGATTTCATCTACTCCATCATTTCCCGGTATTTCTTTTGTCATAAAATCTATCCGGAATTGTGCGTTAGGCATACCTAAAGGTGCGACTTTCTGTTCTAAAAGCTTAGCGATTTGTAAAGCTGCTTTTTTACGTCGCTCACTTAATTCTTTTCCTTGTTGAAATAAATCCTTATAGAGATTATCCGTTTGTTTTGTCAACCGTTCTATTTCTTCATCAAAGGCGTTGATTTTATTCAGTTTCTGCGTATAATCTTTTTGCAAAGCAATCAATTCATCTACAGTAGACACATGATGCTTTTTCTGCAAAGAATAAATTAAATCCAAACGCTCATTCACCCAATCCAACCGTTTCGGATCATATTCCATTTTTTCCTGTAAAGCATTCGTTTCCGATACCAGATCATTCAAATCGATATAAGCTGAACGGATACGCTCCGCTATTTCTTCCGCTTTAGGGAAATAACGTTCCAATCCATCAGCCGTTGTTAACGCTTCTTTTATAATCTGCAAACCATTGGTTTGATCACCATTCAGCAATTCCGTAATTTTAAACAAATTGGCTTTTATCTCCTCGGCATGCGAAAGTGTTTCCTGTTCCTGCTCCAGTTCTTCCTGTTCTGAAGATTCTAAGCGAGCTTCCTCTAATTGCGTCAACTGAAAACGAAAATAATCTTCTTCTTGTTTTGCCCGTTGGGCTTCATCCAACAAAAGCTCTTTTTCTTTCTTTAAGGACTGATAAGAAGCATATTTCTCACGATAAGAAGCTAATAGTTTTCCATTATCAGCCATTACATCAATAACTTTCAGTTGAAAACGATCATCGCCCAATAACAAATTCTGATGCTGACTATGAATATCAATCAATTGGCTTCCTAATTCTTTCAGGATAGCTAATGATACGGGCGTATCATTCACAAACGCTCTTGACTTCCCTGAGGCAGACAACTCACGCCGCAGGATACAATCCTTCGCATCATATTCCAAATCATTATTCAGAAAAAAAGCTTCCAATTGATAAGAGGAGATATCAAAAAATGCTTCAATCACACATTTTTCTTTTCCGGGTTGGATGCTTTTCCCATCTGCACGTTGACCAAGCACCAATGATAATGCACCGATAATAATGGACTTACCTGCGCCTGTTTCTCCCGTCATTACAGCTAATCCGTTATTAAACCGGATATCCAGGCTATCAATCAATACAAAGTTTTGAATAAATAATGACCGCAACATAAATCCTTATCTCCTAAGTGCCTCCAGGCGATTATTTTCAGTTGGATATAAATTGGAAAGCAGGGTATAACCTGCCTGTTTTTCCTGTGTATTTGCTTTGGAGTAGACACTCACCACTTCATCCAGTTTTGCATCTGAGAACAGTTGCAATAATACAGAAGTAGGCCGGGCACTTTTTATCTGTTGTAATGCCGGTAATGCTTCAACAATTGTGGTGCGTCCTCTGTCTGCATTTGCAGCCATTTCATCTAAACCACGACGATGATACGTATACCACATATCCCGGAAAAGATCAGAAGTATTATCTGTTAATGCTGTAATAACAGCATGGCGATTCTGGTTACTCTCAAAAGCCCGCCATCCGACCCAGCCTTGTGATTGGGCTAAATTAACAATTTGTTGTGCCTGCTGAAGAAATGCACCCCCTCCTTTCGGAGAAAAACTATCAAAATCAAGCGCCAGAATCGTATAGATATAAAATGCGATCGTAGCTGTCAGGTTGCTGCTCAGTGATGTTTCATTATACTCCAACGATTCATATTCCGTATAATCAAATTCAAATTGCCGATCCCGAAAATTCAGAAGAGTCGTCATATAGCCGGAATTGTAAACCGGACGCCGCGCCTGAACCTGGATTTCGCTCTTAAATGTATGATCGGCCATTTCATTGACTATAATTGTCATCGTGCAATCAATCCGTTCATTAACAGCAAAAGTAGCATCTGACCATTTTCTGGAATTAACAAATTCGGTCAGCGCATTTTGCAAGGTGGTAAATAGCTGCGTGTTTGTACTCTCTACTTTTTCACTATTAACCGTTATCCGGGCATTAATTTCCTGTGCCATGCCGGACCATGACAAGCAAAGCAAAAAGAACAGACACCCTATTTTTATATTTAATCTCATACCAACAGTTCCGTCAGTTTATTTACAATATCCAAAGCAACAGTCTGTTTCTGTTTAAGCGGATAATCCTTTATGATTCCTTGTTTATCAATAATCGTCACTTTATTAGTATCATGCTTAAAACCGGCTCCTTCATCCGTTAAAGTATTCAGGACGATAAAATCAAAATTCTTTCGTTGCAATTTTTCCTGAGCATGCGCCACCGCATCCTGAGTTTCCAAAGCAAAACCAGCAACTATCTGGTTCTTCTTTTTCATCTTCCCTAATGCTGCTGCGATATCTTTATTAGGTACTAGATGTAATGCTATTTCTCCTGTTGCCTCCCGTTTAATTTTCTCTTCCGCCTGTTCCTGTGGTCGGTAATCAGCTACAGCCGCACATAAAATTGCCGCATCGGTTTCCGGAAATAATTTCACCGCTTGCTGATACATCTCTTCTGCCGACTCCACATCTATCCGCCTGATATTCGGATGATGAACAGAAAGAGAAACAGGACCGGCTATTAATGTAACTTCCGCTCCTTTCTGTGCACAGACCTCTGCCAAAGCAAAACCCATCTTTCCGGAAGAATAGTTGCCGATAAAGCGTACCGGGTCAATCTTTTCATACGTTGGACCAGCCGTTATCAGTACTTTTTTTTTTGACAATTCCTGCTGACCAACAAAAAAATCCTCCAGACGCTGAATGATCACATCCGGCTCTTCCATCCGTCCTTTTCCAATCAAATGACTGGCTAATTCTCCTTCAGACGGTTCTATAATATGATTTCCAAATGAACGTAAACGATCCAGATTTTCTTGTGTAGTTGGGTGGGCAAACATATCCAAATCCATAGCCGGAGCGACAAACACAGGAGCTTTACAAGACAAATAGGTGGTGATAAGCATATTATCGGCTATACCATTGGCCATTTTCCCGATTGTGGCAGCCGTTGCTGGAGCAATCAGCATCGCATCTGACCACAACCCGAGATCAACATGACTGTTCCATGTTCCGTCTCGGTTAGAGAAAAACTCACTGATAACCGGATTTCTACTTAACGTTGAAAGAGTTAGCGGAGTAATAAATTCCTTTCCGGCAGGGGTTATTACCACCTGTACCTTAGCTCCTTTTTTCACCAAAGCCCGAATAATATAAGCCGCTTTATAAGCCGCAATACTACCGGTTATTCCTAAAATTATATTTTTATCCTTCAACATATACTTAAAACGAAAAACTACTATATCTATTATAAACGTAAAGCTAAAATTTCACGAGCAGCTTTTGAATCTATATTTCCACGTTCACTCAACTTCCATCCCATACGATCAACAAGTGCTGCCAGATCATTCAGATCTTTTTCTTCAATTTCGTATTCTTCCAATCGTGTTTTTAAGCCCATTTCCCGGAAAAAGGTTTCACATGCTTCGATCGTCCTCAGTATCCGTTCTTCAGCAGAGCCTTCTGTTATATGAAAAACGACCTCTCCCATACGAAGAATTTTCTCTTGTTTTTCTTTCCGCATATACCACATCACACCGGGTAGAATAACCGCTAAAGTCTGTGCGTGATCCAATCCAAATTGAGCCGTTAAGGCATAACCCATCCGATGCGAAGACCAGTCTTGTGGTACTCCCTGTCCTATCCAACCATTCAATGCATTTGTTGCAGCCCACATCAGATTAGCCCGTATATCATAATCGGTTGGTTGTTTCAGGACTTTCCGCCCCTCTTCTACGATAACCTTCATAAGGCCTTCGGCAAAAGAATCCTGTACCTTGGCGTTTACCGGATAGGTCAAATATTGCTCCACAACATGAATGAAAGAATCAACAACACCATTTGCTACCTGCTTGGCAGGCAAAGAATAAGTCACTTCCGGATCTAGAATAGCAAATTGCGGAAATAAAAGCGGACTTGAAAAATTCAGCTTTTCAGTTATAGACGAACGGGATATCACCGCACGTTCATTCATTTCCGAACCGGTTGCGGCTAATGTCATTACCGCACCTATCGGCATTGCCTGTTTGATTTGTCCACCCTTAGCCAGAATATCCCAGGGTTCTCCTTCATAATAAACAGCAGCAGATATAAACTTGGCAGCATCAACAACCGAACCGCCACCCACGGCTAAAATAAAAGAAATACCTTCCTGCTTAACCACTTCCACAGCATCCATACAGGTATCATATTCCGGATTGGCTTCTATGCCGGAAAACTCTATTACCTGAAATGTGTCTAAAGCAGCTATCACCTGTTGATACACTCCATTTTTATGAATGCTTCCGCCTCCATACAAAAACAAAACTTTTGCATCTTCCGGTATTAAAGCGGAAAGCCGTGCTATTGTACCCTTTCCGAATACAACTTTAACCGGATTATAAAACTCAAAATTGTTCATCTTTTATTTTGAATTAAAACCCCGAAGTTTTATTTCAGTCAATATTTTTTTTGTGTTCAGTGGAAAATCACCATTCATGACCCAACCATAATAGGCCGGATCTTTCTTCAACACTTCATCAACCAGTTGGCCTTTATATTTCCCAAAATTAATCACCTCCTTGCCATCTTCGTTATAAATCATACGACCGGCAAAATCCACATTATTGGTAAAACTAGAAAACTTGGAAAGATAATTAATATCATTCTCCAACTCAGGATAACGGTCAAGCTGTGCTTTCAGGATTTCATAAGTGGCAATAGTATCAGCTTCAGCCGAATGCGCATTTTCTAAATCCTTGCCACAATAAAACTTATATGCAGCCGATAAGGTCCGTTGTTCCATTTTATGAAAAATAGTTTGAACATCAATGAATTTACGCTTGTTCAGGTCTATATCCACCTCGGCACGAAGAAACTCTTCCACCAACATCGGTATATCAAAACGATTGGAATTATATCCGGCCAAATCACAACCCTCAATTTGTGTAGCTAAGGTTTTAGCAATTTCCTTAAATGTCGGACAATCTTTTACATCTTCATCCGAAATTCCATGAATAGCGGTCGACTCCGGAGGAATAGGAATGCCCGGATTTACCAGAAAGGTTTTACTCTCCTCTTTCCCATTTGGGGAAACTTTCACATAAGAGATTTCAACAATCCGGTCCTTAACAATATTAATACCCGTTGTCTCCAAATCAAAGAAGATCAACGGGTTTCTTAAGTTTAACTGCATTTTGTCGTGTTAATCATTCAACATCATCGGCATCAGCAGCATCAGTAGATCTTCCTGCTCTTCGTTTTCAGAAGGGATGATCAGGCCGGCACGTGATGGATCAGCCAATTCGAGGACAACCTCTCCCGAGCTAATGTTACTAAGAATCTCTATCAGATAGGTGGATTTAAATCCGATACTCAAATCTCCGCCATCAAACTGACATACGATTTTCTCTTCTGCTGATGTAGAGAAGTCTATATCCTGGGCAGACACTATCATTTCCTGTGATCTCAATTGCAATTTTACCAGGCTGCTGGCCTGATTAGAGAACACAGAAACACGCTTCAGGGCATTCAGGAATGACACCCGGTCAATTGTTACTTTAAACGGATTTTCCTGTGGAATCACACTGTTATAGTTCGGATAACGACCTTCAATCAGGCGGGAAACCATTTCAAAGTTTGAGCAACGCACATAAGCGTTGTTATCATCAAATTTAATCGTTACGGCCTCCGTTTCTTTCGGCAAAATACCTTTTAAAAGATTAGCCGGTTTTTTTGGCATAATAAAGGAAGCTCTTTCCGGTGATTGAATAGCCAGATTACGTAAACGCACTAATTTATGTCCGTCGGAAGCAACGAATGTGAGATCTTCCGTATGGATATCAAAATAAATACCGTTCATTACCGGACGAAGTTCATCATCAGCCGTAGCAAACAAAGAACGACTAATACCGTTAAGCAACATTTGTGCATCAATCGTCAGTGCAATAGCTTCTTCACTCAATGGCTTTTGTTGTGGATAAGCATCACCTTTCTGACCGATGAAATTATATTTACCATTTTTAAAATGGATTAAAATCTCCATCGTGTCATCATTAATTTCAAATGTCAACGGTTGTTCCGGAAGTTCTTTCAATGGTTCAAGCAATATTTTAGCAGTAATAGCAAATAATCCGGCACCATCAACATTCATTACATCAACAGAAGTGACCAGACGGGTTTCTACATCCGAAGCTGTAATTGTCAGCTTTTCTCCTTTCAATTCAAAAAGAAAACTGTCAAGAATAGGCAACGTGTTTTTAGATGCAATAACTTTACTGATTGATTGCAGGCGGGATAGAAGCGCTGTGCTTGATACATCGAATCTCATAGCTTATTATTTTTTGTTATTAATTATTTTGTCGTCAGAATATTAAAAGCTGTTTTTGTTTCACAAAACATACATTTTAAAACTCAACAAATTTATAAAAAAAATTTAGAATTATGAGGTATGAGGTATGAATTGTGAGTTAAGCAATTTCGCTTCGCTCAATTGGCTAAGGTCGACCTTCGATTCATAATCCATAATTCATAACTCATAACAAAAAAAAGACCTCTTTTCATCCAATTGAAAAGAGGCCCTTTTTTCTATCTCGTTTTAGATTACTTAGCGAAATAATCTTTTACTGCGTCATTAGGAACCATTTCTTCCTGAAAGATATAAGCTCCGGTTTTTGGAGACTTAACCATCTTGATTACTTTAGAATAGGTGCGTCCGTCACCTTTCTTAAATGATGCAACTGCTTTTTTTGCCATTGTTTAATCTCCTATTACTTAATTTCTTTATGAACAGTCATTTTTTTCAGAATGGGGTTGTATTTCTTCAACTCCATACGTTGAGTAGTATTCTTTCTATTTTTTGTGGTAATATATCTTGAAGTACCTGGCATACCACTCTCTTTGTGCTCGGTGCATTCTAAAATAACTTGTACTCTATTACCTTTTGCTTTCTTTGCCATTGTTTATTCCTCCACAATTATGCGTTTAAATGACCCTTTTCCGCAGCTGTCTTAATAGCGGCATCCAAGCCAACCTTGTTGATTAAGCGCAAACCTGCTGCAGAAATATTCAGGCTAACCCAACAATCTTCTTCTACCCAGTAGAATTTTTTTCTAAATAGGTTAACATTAAATTTACGTTTCGTTCTTCTTTTAGAGTGAGAAACGTTATTGCCAACCATTGCTTTCTTTCCGGTAATTTGACAAATTCTAGACATCTCTTCTTTATATTACATGTAATTTTTCAAACTATTATTCTCGTAATCAGGGCGCAAAATAAAGCATAAAATTCCATTCATCCAAATTTCGTCCTGATAAAAATGTATGTATAAAGCCTAACATCCGAACCAGCATCATGAACAAAACGTATAGGCTTATCCAGCAATTTCATACATTACGGCGTGCAAAGGTACGCTTTTTCTAAAATAAACCAAAACAAGAAAAGAAAAACTTATTCTTTTTGTCATTTTTTTCTCTTTGCTTCCTAAAAAACGCACCGAAGAGGAAAACAGGATCAGGGAAACAGTAAAACAAATGTTGTAATTCCGGCCTCCGAATCGCTTTTCAATGAAATGCTTCCACCGGATACGCGCATGATCTGACGGGAAAGGGAAAGACCTATACCACTCCCGCTTTCTTTTGTTGTAAAGAACGGAACAAAAATATGTTCCGCCATATCCGGAGAAATAAGCGGTCCGTTATTACTAACCTCAATAATAACTGCCTCTTCATTATTGCTAAAAGCCTTAATCACGATTTCACCATCCATACGTTCATGTCCGATAGCCTGCATCGCATTTTTCAATAAATTCAGAACCACCTGTGTAATCAGGTTTTCATCTGCATACAAAATCAAATCATCCTGTTGCACATCCAAAACAAAAGAAATATGCGGATAATCATTCTGATGTTTAGATAACTGTATCAATCGTTCCAGAAATTTATTTACATAAAACAAACTAGGTTCAGGTGTTGGGATACGGGTAAACTTACGATAAGATTCCACAAAGGCAAGCAGGGTTTTTCCGGTCGTACTGATTACTTCCAACCCACTCCTTACCTCATCATCCATATCTTTGTTCATAGAAACCAGCGTATCGCTCAGGGATGTCATCGGAGTAACCGAATTCATAATTTCATGTGTTAACACACGCGTCAGGCGAATCCAGGAATCCAGCTCTTTATCATCCAGTTCGGTATTAATATCATTGACCGCGATAATCCGGACATGCTTATCCTGCAAGGTCATTTCCGAAGCCCGAATCGAAAGATGTATCGTTCCCCGTTCATTATAAAAACTAATTTGATGTTTACCACCCGGTTGTATATGCTCTATCAATGATTCTAAATTTTCATCTACCTTACGCAGTTGCTTGACATGAGTAAAAACATTCAGTCCCAGCAATCTCAAAGCCTCGTTATTAATCTGAAAAACATAGCCCCGGTCATCTATTACAATAATCCCCGTATTCACAGAATTGAGAATTAATTCATAGTATTTTTCCTGTTGAATAGCTTCGGATTTTGCCTGTAAAAGAATATCCGTAATACGATTCAACGATTTATTGACCAGTTTATCATCACTTGAACGAACTTTAAGGGCATATTTAAAGGCATAGTCACTATTATCAATCGCATCAAACATAAAGGCCACCTTTTGCGCATTTCGTTTATACAGCATACGAAGCATATGGATTGAAAGCAACCAAAAAGCACCGGCTATGACTACCCAGACCCACTCTTTATTCAAACAGAGCCATGTTAGCAATACGGTCATTAGCACTAACAACAACAACCGAAAGCCCAAGCTATTTAAAACACCTTTTATCATTATAGCCTATAATTCGTATCGTTTGATTTTATTATAAAGTGTCTGACGGGAAATACCCAATTGACTGGCAACCATAGAAAGATTACCGCCATATTTATCCATGGCATTTTTGATCATATTGTATTCCATTTCCTCAAGGGTAGTTGCATCTTTTATCGGAGCTTCTTTTTTTTGAGGAAGATTAAAGTCATTTTCATTAAGTGTTCCCGATTCACTGATAATCACTGTTTTTTCAATCGCATGTTGCAGTTCCCTGATGTTACCATACCAAGGATGGGCCTTCAATTTTCTCTCAGCATCGGCCGTCAACTTAAATGAACTTTTCCCATACATATGCGCATACTTGGAAAGAAAAATAGAGCACAATGGCACAATATCCTCCGGCCGTTCCCGCAAAGGAGGAATATGTAAATGTATGGTATTTATGCGGTAAAGCAAGTCTTCACGGAATTCCCCTTTGCGCACCATTTCATCCAGATCCCGGTTAGTCGCACAAATCAAACGGATATTCACAGGAATGGTAGTATTACTCCCTACACGAATAATATGTCGTTGTTGAATAGCCGTAAGTAATTTGGCCTGCAATGAAAAAGATAAATTGGCTATTTCATCTAAAAACAAAGTACCCCCATCTGCCGCTTCAAATTTACCTTGCCGATCCGCACGTGCATCTGTAAAAGCGCCCTTTACATGACCAAACAGCTCGCTTTCAAACAAAGATTCGGTAATCGCCCCCATATCTACCGTTACCAGAGGGGCATCCTTTCTATTGGATTGCAACTGTATTTCCCGTGCCAGCATCTCTTTCCCCGTACCGTTTTCCCCGGTAATCAGGATAGTCGCATCTGTTTTTGCCACTTTATCCACAAGCATACGCAAATCCTGCATCACTTGGCTTTCTCCCCAATACATACCACTCTCCGCAGTAACCGTTTGGGCACGGCGTTTATTCCTGTTCTTTGAATTATTCAATGCGTAAGCCGCCTCCAGAGTCTCCAGCATCTTGGCATTATCCCAAGGCTTGACAATAAAATCCGCGGCTCCTTCTTTAATTCCACGCACAGCCAGATCAATATCGCCATACGCTGTAAATAAAACTACCGGCAACTGAGGAGACTTCTTTTTGATTTCCGAAAGCCAGAACAAACCCTCATTTCCGGTATTGATGCCGGCACTGAAGTTCATATCCAATAACACAACATCTACCTTCTCACTCTGAAGAGTCGACATTATTTTATTGGGTGTAGCAATTGTAATAACTTTTTCAAAGGTGGTCTGCAGCAACATCTGCACTGCTGTAAGAATACCTTTATTGTCGTCCACGACCAGAAGCGTTCCCTGTTTAGCCATTATTTTATTTTCTATACTTTAAATACAAATATAGTGAAGGCCGAGCACAATCAAGCTTGCTTGAAATTGCCGAAGCGTATCCTATATTTGACAAAGATAAAGGATGATTTGCAGACGACATACAGGTTGTCAAATAATTAGACAGTTTTTTATTAAAATAACACCGTTCGACATAACAAACACTTCGAGTAAGGTAAGAA
>JAJDIA010000169.1 GCA_030266465.1 Parabacteroides sp. OttesenSCG-928-G21
AGCCTCTTATATTGAACGCGCATTAATCTATTAAATACGGAAGACATATACAATGCGCTCTATATCAATCCCTAAAAGTCAATTACTGCGTTTTTTCAGTAAATAACAATCTATAAGGAAATCTCTTTTTTTGCTTTCATTTAAACACTTTTATTCGCATTCGCCTACGTTTTTTCATTTTTTTATAAAATGTAGTTAGGCTGTACTGCAAAAATTCGTACCTTTGCACCGGTTTTTAATTTGGCAGGAATTTTGACCGAATTCACTAAATACTGTAACGTTTTTTAGCTCGCCATTATTTAATTACAGAAAATTATATGGAAAACATCAGTATCGGACTTTTGTTAATGGTAGTTGGTATGACCACCGTATTTGCGATCCTTTTTATTGTGATTTATTTAGGCAAAGGATTGATTGCTTTTGTCAATAAATATGTTCCTGAAGAGGTAGTAGTTAAGCAGCAAGTTCCTGCTCGAGCGACCGTTGCCACGAGCAATGCTGGTGGCGTTAGTAATCAGGAGACAGCGGCTATTGTTTCCGCCCTAAGTGTGCTTACCGGTGGAAAAGGTAAGGTCACTAAAATCGAAAAGAAATAATAAATAAGAAAACATACTATAAGAATCATGAAGAGAGAAATAAAATTCAGCTTGGTTTTCAGAGACATGTGGCAATCTGCCGGTAAATATGTTCCGACTGTAGACCAACTTCTCAGGGTTGCTCCCGCCATCATCGAGATGGGTTGTTTTGCACGTGTAGAAACAAATGGCGGAGGATTTGAACAGGTTAACTTACTTTTTGGTGAAAATCCCAATAAAGCGGTACGTGAATGGACAAAACCTTTCCATGAAGCAGGGATCCAGACGCATATGCTTGATCGCGCCCTGAATGGTTTACGTATGAGTCCAGTTCCGGCTGATGTTCGTGAATTATTTTATAAAGTAAAGAAAGCACAAGGCACAGATATAACACGCACATTCTGCGGATTAAATGATGTTCGCAATATTGCGCCATCCATTACTTACGCAAAAGCAGCAGGGATGATTTCCCAGTGTGCGCTTAGTATTACACATTCTCCGATTCATACCGTTGAGTATTATACGAAAATGGCACTCGAACTGATTGACCTCGGAGCGGATGAGATCTGTATTAAAGATATGGCCGGTATTGGTCGTCCTTATTCACTTGGACAAATCGTTAAGAATATAAAAGAAAAACATCCTAATATTCCAATTCAATATCATAGCCATGCAGGTCCAGGCTTTAATGTAGCGACTATTCTGGAAGTATGTGATGCCGGTTGTGATTATATTGATGTAGGTATGGAACCGCTATCCTGGGGAACAGGACATGCGGATGTGTTGACCGTTCAGGCTATGTTGAAAGATGCCGGTTATATCGTACCGGAAATCAATATGGAAGCCTACATGAAAGTTCGCAGTATGGTTCAGGAATTCATGGATGACTGGTTGGGGCTGTATATCAGTCCGAAAAACCGCTTGATGAACTCTTTATTGATCGGTCCGGGTCTTCCCGGCGGTATGATGGGTAGTTTGATGGCTGACCTTGAAAAGAACTTAGAGTCTATCAACAAAGGAAATCTTAAGAACAACCGTCCAATGATGACACAAGACCAACTGCTCATCAAATTGTTTGATGAAGTAGCTTATGTATGGCCACGCGTTGGTTATCCTCCATTAGTAACCCCATTCAGCCAATATGTGAAGAACCTGGCGATGATGAATGTTATGCAAATGGAAAAAGGAAAAGCTCGTTGGAGCATGATTGCTGATGATATCTGGGATATGCTTTTAGGCAAAGCCGGTCGTCTGCCTGGTCCGTTAGCTCCGGAAATCGTAGAAAAAGCAAAAGCGGAAGGACGTGAATTCTACACAGGTAATCCGCAAGACAATTATCCGGATGCATTGGATAAATATCGCAAGCTGATGAACGAAAAACAATGGGAGGTTGGTGAAGATGATGAAGAACTCTTTGAATATGCCATGCACCCGGCTCAATACGAAGCCTATCGTTCAGGAAAAGCAAAAGTTGAATTTAAGGCTGACGTGGCAAAACGTAAAGCCGACAAAATAAAAGCCGAACAACCGGCAGCAACAGAACAACCGGCAGCGGCTT
>JAJDIA010000171.1 GCA_030266465.1 Parabacteroides sp. OttesenSCG-928-G21
TGAGAACGGACAAGCGGCAAAACCTTTCCTCTTGCCGCAGAAAAGCACCGAATTCTACCAACAATTCATGAAGTCTTACAATATCCCGGAATTTATCACCGGAAAAGTAAAGTCTCAGGTTCGGAAGATCGCTGTTACGGCCAAGGAAAATCCGGGAACGGATGTAAAATACGTGAAATAAATCCCTCTTTTTTCGGTATCTTTGGCAGGGAAGAAAAATCCTGCATAAAATTATGAAAATAATCACCTACAATGTCAATGGCCTTCGTGCAGCCATAGGTAAAGGCTTGCTGGACTGGCTGTCGGAAGAAAAACCAGACGTGCTGTGTATCCAGGAAACCAAACTACAACACGATCAGTTCCCCGCCCTTCTATTTGAAGAATTAGGCTATCACTCCTACCTGTTTTGTGCGCAGAAGAAAGGCTACAGCGGTGTCGCGATTCTGACCCGCCAAAAGCCCGATCATGTCGAATACGGCATGGGCATAAAGAAGTATGATGACGAAGGCCGCTTCCTTCGTGCGGATTATGGCGACATCTCCGTCGTAAGCGTCTACCATCCCTCCGGCACAAGCGGGGAAGAAAGGCAAAACTTTAAAATGGAATGGCTCGCCGATTTTGAAGACTATGTCGTTGCTCTTCAGGAAAAACGAAAGAATCTCATCCTTTGCGGCGATTATAACATTTGCCATGAAGCGATAGATATCCACGACCCGGTGCGTAATGCGAAAAACAGCGGATTCTTACCGGAAGAACGCCAATGGATGTCACAATTTTTATCCCGCGGCTATATCGATACCTTCCGGCACGCCCATCCGGAACAGCAGGAATACACCTGGTGGAGCTACCGCTTCAACGCCCGCGCCAACAACAAAGGCTGGCGCCTGGATTACTGTATGGTTAGCGAACCGATGCAACCCCGGATCAAGGAAGCCTATATCCTGGGCGATGTACACCATTCAGACCATTGCCCGGCAGTCTTGACAATAGGAGAGTGATCATAAAAATGCGCCACATTACAGCTACATTTTTAATCCTCCGCGAAACAGTAAGACTCTTACTGTAAATCGTTTATATTTTCCAACGACTATAAAATCACTTTGCGTCGATAAGATGAACGCAATTTATATTATCTTTGGAATACGCATAGAAGAAATATTACAAACCACAAAGACAAAACATTATGAACAGGAAGACTTTTTTGCAAACCTCCGGCTTATTGCTTGCCGGCAGTGTGATGGGAAAGGCCTCGGCCGCTGAGAAGCTTTTAACAAGCGACAATTTAGACAGCGCTCCGATGGCAACCGCCAACTATCCGCTGATGGACCTCCACGTACACCGTTCCGCACAGCAAACCATTGAAGATATCGTGGCCAAGTCAAAACAGTATGGCATCACCTTTGGTGTGATGGACAACATCGCGCCATTCAGAACCATCAAGACCGATGCCGATCTCAAGGCCTATATCGACTCCCTCAAGCCCTATCCGGTTTATATCGGTCTGCAACCGATGGTATTAGGATGGTCTAAAGACTTTTCGGCCGAACTAATTGCCCAGGCCGACTACGTGAGCATGGACCCACACGTTATTCCTAATGGAAATAAGTACGGCGATACGCTCCAGATCTGGGAATACGCCACATACATTGACGATCCCGATGCTTTCATGGTGCGCAACATGCAGCACTACATGGATATACTCACAGGCGACGATCCGTTGAATATTTTTGCCTGCCCGCTATACCTGCCGCCAAGCGTTCAGCGCGATTATTACCGCTTGTGGACAAAAGAGCGCATGGAACAGGTCATCGAAGCAGCACGCTCACGCAACATCGCCTTCGAAATCAACGATCTGGCACACACGCCGCATGAAGAGTTCATCCTGATGGCTAAAAGCGCCGGGCTGAAATTCACCTTCGGGTCAGACACACGCAATCAGCAAACCGGTCGCTTGGATTATTGCAAGTATATCGCTGATAAATGCCAACTTACTGAAAAAGACTTCTTTATTCCGAAGCGGAAATTAGGATAACGTTTGTCGTTAGCCGGAAAAAGTCTTCGAAAGAGATAAAATATAACGAA
>JAJDIA010000172.1 GCA_030266465.1 Parabacteroides sp. OttesenSCG-928-G21
AGCTAAAACATCATATCGATTTTTCTCTTCTGAAAAATTTAAATACTTTTCATAAAAAGATATGGGATTAAATAAATAAACCAAAGGTAAAGCTTTCTCCAAATAATAATAACTCAAACAAAAGACAGGAGTTTGTTTGCTCAACAACAACTCTCGTGTAATCATAAACTCAGAATTTAAAGAAGTCAACGGTTTTTCGATTACTAGAAATATGTCTTTATTAATATATCTTTCCAAATAAGGCAGATGCTTATGAGAAGGAGTGGAAATCCATAAAATCTTGGAATTAAAGATGTTTTTTTCGAAATTTGAATCCATTTCTTTGAAAGAAATCTGAGTACTATCCTTTTTGATGTTTTTAGGTTTGTTGTTTGGACAAAACAAGATATCATATACCGCAACAATCAATTGTCTTTTGCTCTTTTCTATTACAGGGATAAGTTTTTTAGTAACAACTTCTCCTGCTCCAATTATGGAAATATCATATTTTTTATCACCAGCCTCTTTTACTCTTTCTGTAGGCAAAGTACTTACAACGACTCCGATTACAACTGCCACGTACAGAATATTTAAAATATTCAGGTAAATAGGAGTCGATGGGATAGGGTTCAAAATATTACCGATAGCCGACAATAAGGGCATATGGTGAATTATCGCCACACATATCCCCTGGATAAATATAATAATCGGAATTAAAAGAAGATATTCCAAGGAGTGCATAATCGCATACCGTTCTTCGAAAAAACGTCGTAAGACAAAATAATACAACACCCAAACAGAAGACTCAATTAAAAAATACACCGTGATTAGGTATGAAAATGTCGGGAGGTAATTAAACCTATAAAGAATAAATAGTAATATGCCAAATAAAATGAAATAGATTTCGACAAAAATCGGAGGCACATTAACTCTTTTACTGGCTTTATCTATTGTCGCACTGTTTTTTCTTTCTTTAATAGTACGATAAATTTTTTTGAGAATCTGCTGCAAAGAGAAAAAACGCAAAATGTATATAGTGTGAAGCAAAATAAAAGAAAGAATAGACACTGAGCCTTCCCATATCCAGCTTCTTTTATTCGGGCGGGTACTAATAGAGTCTAATAGTAATTTTATTTTTTTCAATACGATATATTTATGGAATGTATCCAACAAAAGTAATAATGTTGTTCCGTAAAACAAATATCTTACAAAGATGCTTAAAAAAGAATCAAGCTAAAAACAAAAGCAGGAGGAATCAAAAATTGTCCTCCTGCTTATAGATAAATAACACCTTCTGTTTAATTGGGCCGTTCCAACAACCAGGCATCCTGGAAGTTTGGCGAGTATTTCGCTTTGATGGCGTCCCGGCTGCTTGCAGCCTGTGCTTTGTCGTCGTAGCTGGCTACGATAACGCGAAGCATACCTTGTTCGTTTTCTGCTAATACGGCGCTGTATCCGTCGTTGACCATCCGGTCTTTCAGCGAATAGGCGTTCGTTTTATTTCTGAAACTACCAACTACCACACTGAAGCGTTTCAAGCGGTTAGGATCTTCACCCTGAACTGCATTGATACGTTCTACGCGTGTAGCTTCTACGGATGTCGGTGGTTTTGATACCGGAGAAATATCGACAACTTCGTTATCTACTATGGTAACCTGTGTTGGCGCTGTTGCTTCTCTCTCTTTTGCCTGTTCGTAAGCCGCCCTGTAGGCACTTTGTTTCGGCTTACATGAGCCAAAAGCAATGATCATACATGCAGAGGCTCCTAATAACCAAATCTTATTCATATTTTACGGTTCTTAAATTTCAACTACAAAGATATAAATATTTATCACTATCTTTCGCTCCAATCTTTAATATATCTAAAACAAATGAATAAAACATTTTTATCCATGACTATGGCTACAATGCTGCTTACCGCTTCGTGCGGACAACAAAATAAGGAAAATGAAGCCGACCTGCCTCTGATAGGGCCTGCGGATATGGTTATTCCTGACGGGAAAATGACACCGGAAGTTTTATACAGCATGGCTCGCGTAAGTGATGCCCGACTATCACCGGACGGGGGTAAAGTGCTT
>JAJDIA010000173.1 GCA_030266465.1 Parabacteroides sp. OttesenSCG-928-G21
TTTCATAAACTACCTGATTGTACACAAAAAATATCCTTCCGGTTTACTGGCGAATGAAGTTTCCATAACACTGAACAAACTTTCAAAAAGGTGTGATACAGTTGTTTACAACCGTAATCTTAATCCTGTTGTTATTGTTGAATATAAGGCACCCACTGTAGAGATAACCCCAACTGTGTTTGATCAAATAGTCCGGTATAATATGGCTCTACACGTAAAATACCTGATGATTAGTAATGGTTTTCACCACTATTGCTGCCAGATAGATTATGAGAACCAGAGCTATCAATTTCTATCGGACATTCCTTACTTTACCGAATTAGCTATAGATGCATCAAGCGCCGATGCGAAATAGGTAAATAATCCTTGCCAGTTGATTGCCATTTCATTAGAGGCATAAGAGTCCAATTCATCAATATAGCACTCATCAGGAATATCAGATGGATATTCGCAACCATCTTGTTTTCCCGGATTTGGTCCACCAATTAAAAGACCCGGAAGAGGTCCGTCTATATCATCTGTAGCCGACAACCGGTGATGCGGATGCATCGGATATTTCGAACCAAAACCGGTTATATAACAATAGCCCGTCGCATTACGTCCGAGGATATAATCCATTGTTTGCAATGCCGCTTTCATATATTTTTCATCGCCCGTTAACCGGTAAGCCGTAAGCAAAGTCATACCCTGATTAGAAGCGGCATCCGAATTGCATCCCCAAAAGAAATCTTTAGCCGAACGTCCATATGGCGCAGCATAAGATGATGCTTCATAATCAATCAATGTACTGTCAACATAAGCCATTAGTTGCTCTTTCATTAAGCGGGGAATTGATTCATCTTCAAATTTATCCGAATGGCGAATGATCGCTAAATTCCCCAGACCTGAAACCCTACTCCATACCGGAAGAATAAATTCTTTGGGCATATATTTTTTTATTGCTTCCAAATAAATCGGTTTACCCGTTGCTATGTATAACTCTGTTGCCGCCCAAAAGAATTCATCATTTGCATTTCTATCTCCATAAGCACCTGTAGAAACGGCCGGTTCATACTTTTCATTCATTTGATTTTGATTATAAAACTTATCCGGATTTTTCACAGCCCATTCAAAAGCTCTTTCGGCATATTTTAATATCGTTCGATCAATCCCCAAAAAAACACCCTGATAAGCAGCATACATACGTGAAGCCTGGGCCATACTCGCCGCAAAATCCAATGTTGCCGTCACTGACTTAGCAACTACATAACGAGGCTTTTCACATTCTACCGGCTTAATGAAGCCTTCAAAAGATGGTGACGTAAGCTTATGATAAACCCCTCCATCATTCGGGTCCTGCATAGTCATCATCCAGGCCACATTCCAATAGACTTCAAACAGCAGGTCAGGTACACCCCTCCTGCTCTCAGGTATATTCACAGACAATTGCATCACATAATCCGGATAATCCTCATATAATGCGTGTAATACACCAACTGTAAATCCGGAATTAACAATGTATTTATTATAATCTCCAGCATCATACCAGCCTTTTTGTGAAACAATGACTGTACCTTCCGGTCTTTTTTCTGTTGCTGCCGATGCGTGTATGAATACTTCAGTATCCGGATGAGCCCTTGGGCGATGCCACTGTCCGGCATATTTTTCATTAATTAAAGTACCTGAACGCTGATAGTAAAAGCCTTTTAATGCCGCTTTTGCTAAATCCGTAAAAAGACTATCTTTAATTGAAAATGTATATGATTTGCCCACTTCAGGTATTTCCAAGTAATATTCTCCGGGAGTTGTTAGCTCTGAAAAATCCATCACATAGGTAATTTTGTCGGAAAAATCCGATTGTCGGGGTTCTGATAAGTTTCCTGAAAACACCTTTCTTTTGTTTTGTGCATTTCGAATTGAAAAGGTTCCTTTTCCATTCTCACCAACAACTACTGCTTTTTTTACTTCTGTTGGATAAAAACCTATTTGATTCAACCGGATCCGATCATTTAACTCCATATCCGGAGCACAGGAAAATGTAAACACGCTAATAAAGCAAAATAACAGCCA
>JAJDIA010000174.1 GCA_030266465.1 Parabacteroides sp. OttesenSCG-928-G21
GTCCATATATTTATCCACCCGCAGTTGCGCATGAAAGTTATTGAGCATCTTCTGATAACGCACAGGTGATTCTGATTCAAAATCAATTATATTATTCTCTTTGAATAGTGTATTTGTAAACGGATTCCATTGGAAAGCATCTGAATTAACTACTTCCTTCGGGATTTCCTGGCTAATAATCCGTTTCATCACTTCATAGATAGTCTTTTGCTTATCCAGCCCTTCCGCCCCTTTGTTATAATTGGCTTTGATCTCATCCCGCAGATTCCAGTGAGAAAGAAGAATCATATCTTTTGGAAAAACTTGTTTTCCTTTGGCATTAAATAATTCGCCCATAAAAATATTATACGCATCGATATAGCGATCCGCATCATTACTTACCAAACTGTTTTGCTGACGAACACTTGTCGGTATACGACTTGTGAACCTATCGCCCAAACGCGCATACGCCCAGGCCAACCGGTCATTACCCAATGACTCTTTTTCCTGTAAAGTCAGTTTGGGAAAATTTAAAGCAATAAAAAAGGCTATTTTATTTGCGTACATATCTTCAACAAAATGTGCCTGTGGCGTGAGCGTCGAAAACATATAATCAATCTGATGAATAGGACCGGTTTCTATAGTCACATGCCAATCCAACTTCTGCGACATCTGACTGAAATGTCCGCTGATCGCCTCCAGATAATCACTGATCTTGAAAAAGACATCCCGCTTCTCCCCTGCCTCAGCAATATAATTACTCAAACAAAATTCCTTAAAGATATCCTCATCTCCATCTGTCGATTGCCAAAGACGGGCAACCTGACGAACACCTTTTTTTATAGCAATATGATCTGTACTGTTTTTTGAGACAAGAGCATCTATTGTAGATTGCACAACTGTCGGATTAATTTCAGCCATAACTAATAATGGAATGTATAATAAGACACTTAGGATAAAAACGATTCTTTTCATAATTCATAACTCATAATTCATAATTCTTTTTTTATAATCTCCATCAACTCCTCCCCATACTTATCTAATACCTTTTTCCCGATACCCGGGATAAGAAGCATCTCTTTGGTAGAAGAAGGAACTACATTCGAAAGGCCTATTAATGCCTTTTGTTGCAGAACGGTATAAACAGGTAATCCTTTTTGAGCAGCTATCTTATTTCGCCACTGACGAAGTGCAGCATATAGGGCCGGATTCTTGATATCACTTGTATCAACAGCTATAGCAACCGACTCTTTAGTCTTTTTCGCACGAGACACCTTTTCTTTTTTCTTTCCTTCAGGTTCAATATGTGCTTTGGCCTTGGCTGCCAGATAAGAGGGTATCATAAAACCGTCACGACAGACTGTCAGAACTGCTATTTTTATAGTCAGTTCATCTATCAGGTTATTGACAGCTTTAGTCACTAATTTCAACGTCTCTTTATTGTCAATCTCTACATGCGCATTTTCCCGTAATGGAAAACATATTTGTTTGATCTTTTCATGGAAATATGCCGTCCCTTTTCTGATGCGTTCCTGAATAACTTCATCTTCCTTGTAATTAGGATTCCCGGTAATCATTTGAGTTAACTGCTGCTGAAAACGATTCCCTACTTCTGTTATTTCCTGATGAAAGTCAGCCCGTGCCACGGCATATTGCTCAACCATTTTAGGATATAACCGCTGTAAATGGGAATAAACAACATGTGCGGCATATTGTAGTCGTTGTTGGACAACCGTAAAATCAAACAGTTCGGTAACCAAATGCAGATAGTAACGGTGTTCCGCTATTTGCAAAGACTCTTCAGTAGCCTTTATGGCAGACAAACAATCCGTATATTGCCGTATCTTTCCATCCGATATCATCGCATTCCGGTTGATCGGATTACTTAAAACCAAACCATCCAGCGAACGACACCGGCTGAGTGCCACATAAACCTGTCCGTGCGAAAATGCAGCCGCAGCATCAATAATTGCCCGTTCGAATGTAAGTCCCTGGCTTTTATGAATCGTTATGGCCCAAGCTGTTTTCAAAGGATACTGCGTAAATGAACCGGC
>JAJDIA010000175.1 GCA_030266465.1 Parabacteroides sp. OttesenSCG-928-G21
ACTTTATACAGGAATAATTCCTTGTTCTTTCAATAGTTTTAATCCGATATCTTTTAGCTTAAATTTTTGTATTTTCCCACTTCCTGTTAGTGGATAGCTATTAACAAAGAATACGTATTTCGGTATTTTATGTCGGGCAATCTTCCCTCGGCAGAAGTCTTTTACCTCGTCTTCAGTTAACGTTGCACCCTCTTTCAGAATGATAAAAGCGCCAACTTCTTCACCGTATTTTTCCGAAGGAATTGCTGCCACCTGAATATCCTGAACACCTTCCAGATGGTACAAAAACTCTTCAATCTCACGTGGATAGATATTTTCTCCTCCACGAATAATCATATCTTTGATACGTCCGGTGATGCGATAATAGCCCTCTTCGTCTTTAATCCCCAGATCGCCGGAATGCAGCCAGCCATCTTTGTCGATAGCCTCTTTGGTGGCTTCAGGATTGTTGTAGTAGCCTTTCATAACCAGATAACCCCGGCAACACACTTCTCCTTGTACACCGACAGGACATTCTTCTCCTGTTTCAGGGTTTATTATTTTCACTTCAGTAAACGGATATTCTTTACCTACGGTGGTGCAACGTTTCTCAAACGAATCGTCTAATACGGTATGTGTCATACCCGGCGTACTTTCTGTTAATCCGTATACGCTGGTCATCACCATATGCATCTTTTCTGCACAGGCACGCATTAATTCAACCGGACATAAAGAGCCGGCCATAATCCCTGTACGAAGCGAAGTCAGATCAAACATGTTAAGCATCGGGTGGTTTAGTTCCGCTATAAACATAGTTGGTACGCCATACAATGCCGTGCAGCGCTCTTTATGTACAGAAGCCAGTACGGTAAGCGGATCAAACTTTTCTACCATGACTTGGGTACAACCATGGGTTAACACATTCATAGAGGCGAGGGTAATACCGAAACAGTGAAATAACGGAACACAGCAACATAGCTTATCATCTGCTGTGAACTTCATCCCTTCTCCGGTAAAAAATCCATTATTAGTGAGCCCATAATGCGTAAGCATAACTCCTTTTGGAAAACCGGTAGTACCGGAAGTATATTGCATATTGACAACATCCCAGCAGGAAACATTATCCTTAGCCTCTTGTAAAGTATCATCACTGATATTCTGGCCTAATAAGAGTAATTCCGGCGTGTTATACATCCCCCTGTATTTTTCCTGACCAATGAAAACAACATTTTTCATTTTAGGGAAACGCTCACTTTTTAAATAGCCTCGTTGTGATTCTTTTAATTCCGGCAGCATGGTATATACCATATCGATATAACTTCCGTCGAATACGCCTTCAGTAATACATAAGGTATGCAGGTCGGAGTTGTTGACCAAATACTCCAGTTCGTTTTGCTTGTAGTTGGTATTGACTGTAACTGCAACGGCACCGATTTTAGCAGCGGCATAAACAAATGTCAGCCAATCTGGTACATTTGTTGCCCATATGCCGACATGCGTTCCATGTGTGATACCGATCGAGAGCATACCTTTAGCCATGTTGTCAACCCGTTTGTTGAATTGACTCCAGGTAAATCGTAAATCACGATCCGAGTAGACCAGATATTCTTTATCAGGAGTTACTTTTGCCCAATGCTCCAGCCATTCTCCTAATGTTTTTTCCTGTAATTGATACTCCATGATGAATATGACTTAATAAGGCGTATACACGACACCCATTATTTTAGCTGTCTCATTGGTGGCAGCATGTACGTGGTGGGCAACGATTGAATCATAATAGATACTATCTCCCTCTTCCAGAATATAGGTGTTCCGGCCATAGTTTATTTCTATGACTCCTTCCAGAACGTAGATAAACTCTTCTCCTTCGTGTGTGGAAAGCACAAAATCAACGCCATCTTCCGTCGGGAAAACATCAATTAGAAATGGCTCCATATGTCGACCTGATTTGTCTTGCGACAAGGCATGGTAACGCATGTGCTTACGCCCATGGGATTCATTATTGGTGAAATCTATACTGTTCGCTTC
>JAJDIA010000018.1 GCA_030266465.1 Parabacteroides sp. OttesenSCG-928-G21
ATTAACCGTATTTAACTACTCATTTAATCAAAATCCCGAATGAAATGGATTTGACGTTTTGCCAAACTTCGTTCTGTATTTTTGACACCTAAAAAAAATCATTGCAATGATTTTTGTTCGCCCTTTCATTTTGTAAGTAGATCGGTTTTTCGGCTGACATCCTGATTTTTCTTGAGTCTCATTTTAGCGATTCTAATCGAACAGGTTCGTACATAGACCCGAATATGCGATTCTACGAGGGTCTGATTTGACACAATGTCAAAAAATAACCTCGCTCCCATCACACACTTAACTATTTTGTTGCATTATAACAAATCGTCAAAATCACAGACGCATATATTTCGTATCTTTGTTCCCTATAATTTTCCTCACGCATTCGAATAGACAACAAATAATGGAATATAGATTAAATAAATACATTAGTGCCTCGGGCTATTGTTCGCGGCGCAAAGCGGATAGGCTGATTGAAGAGAACCGCGTTACCGTCAATGGCAAAAAGGCGACTATCGGAATGCGTGTGTTGCCGGGGCAGAAGGTCAGAGTAAACGGTGAACTTATCATCAACGACATAGAGCCTGTTTACATCGCTTTTAATAAGCCGGTTGGGATTGTCAGCACCACCGATCCGCAGGAGAAGAACAATATTGTCAGCTTTATCAGTCACGAACAGCGTATCTTCCCGATCGGACGTCTGGATAAGGACTCGCAGGGGTTAATACTGCTGACCAATGACGGAGATATCGTCAACAAAATACTTCGCGTGGGGAATAATCATAAGAAGGAATATCTCGTGAAAGTGGATAAGCCGATCACGAAGGAGTTTCTTACCAAGATGGCACAAGGCGTGCCTATTCTGGATCGCGTTACCCGTCGTTGTGAACTGACGCAGATTAATCCTACGATGTTTCAGATCTCCCTTATTCAGGGATTGAACAGGCAAATCCGGCGGATGTGCCAATATTTTGACTATGAGGTAGTCAAACTGGAGCGAATTCAGGTCTTAAATATTAAATTGGGTAATCTGGGGCAAGGGAACTGGCGTAATCTGACATCGGCCGAGTTGGAAGGATTGTTTGACCTGCTCGAAGAATCGGAGAAGACATCGGCAAGTAAAAAGAAACCGACAAGTAATAAGGCGTACAACAAAGCCTTGAGCCGCTTCGACGTAAAGAATGATTATCGGAAGGGTAGTCTGGCTGCCCGGCAACAAAAGAAGGATAATCCGGACGGTCCGACGCGCCCGACGGCAGGGAAAGCTGATCAGCAGCCCAGTCGTCCGCCGCAGAAGAAGAAACAGAGTAGCGCTCCGCGCATAGGAAAGTCAAAAGCCAGCAAGAAAAAGAATAATAGATCATAACAACAGGACGGTATGAATACGATTGAAGCTCTCGCCACTAAGAACCAGCAACGCGGCTGGGAAATTATTGAGGAAAGCAGTATCTATGCGATCTGGGAATCTATCGGAGCGGAGGTTTTCCTGGTGGGTTCGCTGCCGAACGGGTTGATGATGAAGAAGCGCGATATTGATGTACACGTCTACACCGAATCTGTAAATATTACCGACAGTTTCACGGCTATAACCCGCTTGGCGGAAAAGATCGACATCTATGAACTGGAGTACAGAAACCTGCTGGATACGGAGGAGGAGTGCGTTGAATGGCATGCTACCTTCTATGACGTGAACAGGAAGCTGTGGAAGTTCGATATTATCCATATCCGCAAAGGTTCGCTCTTCGACGGTCATGTGGAGAGGGTGACGGGACGTATTAAGGAGTTGCTGACGCCTAAAAACCGCCGGACTATTCTTCAACTGAAATACGACACGCCGGAGACGGAGCAGATTATGGGTATCGAGTACTATAAAGCGGTTATTCAGGATGGCGTACAGACGTATGAGGAGTTGATCGAGTGGCGAAAAGAGAACCCGGCAAATAGGATGATTGAATGGAAGCCGTAATTTAGTAGTGAAAAAAACGATCCGAAACAGGATAGAGAGGTAAACAAACACAATAATATACATTTATGAAGGTATTATTAATTAATGGAAGTCCGCACGCCAAAGGCTGCACTTTCACAGCGCTTTCCGAGATCGCGGAAACATTAAACAGCAATGGTATAGAAACGGAAATCTTTCAGGTTGGTACGAAGCCCGTATCCGGCTGTATAGGATGCTACAAATGTCGGGAAACCGGCAAATGCGTGATCAATGACAATGTAAATATTCTTGTTGAGAAGCTCCATGAATACGATGGTTTTGTCTTTGGATCGCCTGTGCATTTCGCGGCGGCGTCGGGGGCACTGACATCGTTCCTCGACCGCCTTTTCTACTCGGGAGGTAGGAAGATGGCCTACAAACCGGGAGCTGCTATTGTAAGTTGCCGACGCGCGGGTTCAACCGCTGCCCTCGACCAGCTCAATAAATACTTCACCATCAGCAATATGCCGATCGTATCCTCGCAATACTGGAACATGGTGCATGGTTTTACGCCCGACGATGTGCGTCAGGACCTCGAGGGAATGCAAACGATGCGGGTGATCGGGAATAATATGGCGTGGCTGCTTCGCAGTATTGAAGCCGGACAGAAAGCGGGTATCTCGCTTCCAAAAAATGAACAAAAGATCATGACTAACTTTATCCGCTGATAATCAGAGAAGATATCCCGCATGAATAATACCTTCTGGCAAACATACTGGTCGGACAAGACCCACGGAGAACACCGCTCTCAGGCGGAATACTTCCTGAAAAAGGAGGCGGCGGAGAAGCTGTTCCATCTCGGCGGTGGCAAGAGTCTGTTGGATTTCGGCTGTGGCTCGGCCGACCTGCTGGCCTATTATGCGCAGGCCTATGAACGCACCGTCGGGTGCGATCGCTCCGAGTCGATGATTGAGAAGGCGAAAGAGCGGATAAGTCGCTTCAATCTGGAAAAGGGCTGTACGCTTTTTAATGCTGATGACGCAAACGTTTGGCAGCACATCCGGGAGAAGTTCGGTAGCGGTTTCGAATTCGACCGCATCACTGCCGGGCAGGTCGTGCAATACATGAGCCGGGAGCAGATCGACCATTTTATAGCGAACGCTTCCCGCCACCTGACCGATAAGGGGAAAATTTGTCTGTTCGACGTCGTAGACTCCCGGACATACGAACTCTGGCGCGCCGGACTGTATGACGAAGAGCGCATGAGCGCGAAAATCATCTTCCGGTACTTCCTGGGCCGCTTGCGCCGCATAAAAAACAAACTCACCGGAAAACCGGCCTTCGACTTAGGCTATATCTATCCGCCCGCCCTCTTCACCACGTTGGCGGAGAAGCACCGGTTAACGGTCTCCTTCACCCACTCGATGTACTATGAGTATCGGTATCATGTGGTGCTGGAAAGAAAATAGGACTCCCTACTAATTCGCTTCGAGGATCGGGCTGCTGTAGATAATCTTATAATCCGTACTGCCGGCGTCGAGCACAAAGATCTGGTACTTGTCGCCACCCGGATAGACACGCGTTACGATGTGTCCGCAAGGCTGATGAATATTATCGCCCAGCTCGCCCAGACGTTCCTTGTTGCCACTCACAAAACCGGTCGCGAAGATATACCGGTTGTTCGGGTAATACTGCTTGTCTACCATCCGCGACAATATCTCAGGCTGCGGATGATAAAAATCCCATACGGGGATAATGAAAGCTTGCGGGCGCGTCAGGCTGATGAAGTTCTCATTAATTGCATCCGAGTAGCCGTGATGATTCAGTAGTGCCACTTCTACAGGACCTACCAGTCGGGCCACGGGCGTCTCTACATCACTCCAGACGATGTTATCCCTTCCCGTTGTTCCGGTGATATCACCGCCGGAGAAGTAGTCGAACTTTCCGTAGCTCAACTTGATAACACTGCTGCACATATTCTCGCTTGGATACCGTCCCGACTCTTCGAATACTTCCACCGGTGGGAAAAGGCTTCTGCTCCCCTCTCCTTCGCCGGTCCATATCATTCCTGAGGAATAGATATTCCGGATCGTGAAGTTGTTATACCGCGCGGGATTCTTTTTCAATACAAACTGTTGGTTGCTTCCCGGTACGAACCGTTCTATCTTCGTGCCTCTTCCCTGCTGATAGGCGTAGAATTCCTGCAGATTCTCCAGCGTACTTGTGGCCTGTTCCACTCGCGCGCGCGACGGATAATCAAACGCCGGCCAATTGCGGTCTATTATCTTATCTATCGCCACATACTCCGCTACTTCTGCGATTCCCGACAGAAGATAATTCCGGCCGGCGATTGTTTTGGCGTTGGAGGCAACTCCGCCAATATGGTCGGTGTGATAGTGGGTAAGCTGCACATAGTCAAGCGCGCCATTATTCTTTAGCGGCGCAGAGAAATGGCGGATATAATCTGCTATCCATTCGCCGGGCAACTTGCTGCCATTGGGCAACTCCGGCATAATCTCCTGCGGCAACTGAACACGATCGCCCAGGTCGCCGGCATCGATCAGCATCGTTGTGCCGTCCGGTAGCATCAGAAAAGCAGCGTTGCCACGCCCCGTCGCTATCTGGTGAATATCCAATATCCCCTCCTTCCACTCCGGAAGGAAGCCACTCTCCGGCTGCGAACATCCGGTTATCATCACAATTAAAATGGTGAATAAAACAAGGCTCTTGTCTCTTAAGACAGACATTTTCTTCATAATTCTGTAGTAGATTTAGCCCCCGTCTTGTCGCAAGAGGGGGAAAGTTTAACGCTTCGTATCCCTGCAAATATAATAGCTTTTAAGTAATTCCGGCGAGTATCCCCTCCAAAAAAAGATTTGCTGCTTTCCCAAGTTGGGAAAAGGCGTTTTTATTACAACAGCCTGTTTATCGCGTCGGTTATTTGCTTATCGCTTGTTTCTGAGCCATAACCGGTGAAGATCTTCCGTACAATCCGGTTTTCGTCGAGGAGAACGTAAACAGGTACGCCGCGTCCGGTTTGAAAATCCTGCAGCAGCTCATCCGTAGCACATAAGAACGGGTAATTCATCTTATGCTCTTTCGCGTAGGCTCGAAGCGAGGAGGGCGGGCGTTTCCAGCACTCAAAGGCGACCAGCTCGAGATCGTCCGTACTGTATTTCTCTTTCAAACTAACCAAAAAAGGTATGGAAGCCAGACAGGGACCGCATCCGATACCGGTAAAATTAAGTAAAACTACTTTGCTTTTAATCGTGGTGGAGGAAACCATATTTTCATCCATATCCGTCAATGTCCACCGGGGAGCTGTTTGACCGATGAGGTTATCTATCGTTGGCGTATTAGCTGTTTCGCCATATTTTCGAACCTCATAATTCTGTGGGATATAATCGTAAGCCGTAAAGCCCTCCGCCGATAGTTTATTGATTTCCGGTTCGGTGAGGCAGGTAGTTGCAGAGACATTATGCGACATCTCCCGCTGTATTTTATAAGGCAAACCGGTTGATTTTCGTACCCATAATTTATAGACGGAGGTTGTTTCGCCATAAAATTGGGAGTTATCCGGCATATAGTGCGCCCTGCCGAAAAATTCGACTTGCCGGTCTTCGTTGATGGTTAGTTTGTAATAGTAGTGATCGGCAGATTCTTCAGATTCTATGTCGATATTATCTTGTGTGGCAAGCATATACCGGAGGATGCTTTTCGTATAATTAAAGAAGGGCGGCGGTACCGGACGGAAGAGCGGCGTATAAGTAGAGAAGTCGTCGATTTTCACACCATTATGTTCAGGATAGATTAATAACCTGACGGTTCCGTCATAGCAGTATTCCACGATTGTTGTATCTTCCACATTCAACGCCAGATAACTTGCACCGATAGTTGTATCAGCCGGATTATCGAACTCTTTAATGAAACGGTTGTAGCGACTCACGGATAAGGTATCGTAGGGTGCCCACGTTTCCATCTGTTCATAATAAGTGGCGGATGCTATTTTCTCCAGATTATTCAGTGTCACCTGCAGATATTCTTCAGGTGTATAGGTTTTCCGGCAACCAACGGTTATCAATGACAAGAGAAGAGAGAGAAGTAATGCGTGCGCAATTTTCATAATAGTGATTATTTATCAGTTCTGCACACAAGGATACGAAATAATAGTAACAATCTAAAGAACAAGAATCATAAAAATGATTAAATGAGAAGGGAGCTAAGAATGTTTTGATTGGGCTATAACCCAAAAACAGACGAAGCGGTTTAAGTGCATACGCCTCAAACCGCTTCGTCTGTTTTTCTTTTAACTGCCGGTTGAGCATTTCAACCGACGAGCTGTCTCGCCTGTGGATTTAGTCCTGCAAAGAAAAATCCCCTTTACCTACGCCACAAAGTGGGCATACCCAATCTTCCGGAATATCTTCAAATGCTGTTCCCGGCGCTATACCGCTATCCGGATCGCCCTCTGCGGGGTCGTACACGTATCCACATACGTCACATACATACTTCTTCATCTCTTTGAATTTTAATGATTATTATTTTGTGTGAAAAATCAAACTGGTTTTATATAAGAACAGTTGTGCGGATAATTTGGTTCAATCCTGTATGGAGAATAATTATTCCGCCACCATTACCTCCCTTATCCTCACGCCATCCCATCCGGATTCTTCACCCTATCGATTATCGCCAATACCTGCTCATCCTTAATCAGCTCCACCGTAATATAAGGGCCGGAGAAAGAGAGCAAAAGATCCTGACCATCCGTCGGCTGGAGAAGCAGACCTTCGGCCACCTGCTCCTCTGTGTATTGGAAATCTGTTACAGTAAAACGGTTCGGATCCTCCGGCGTTTTAAAGTTAATGATACCACCCACCGCTCTGTCATGCAACGCACTGTGGAAAGCCTGCGGATCAGGCGCCTTAATCAGCATCGTAACGCCGCCACCTACAAAATCCTGACTTTCCGCCGTAAATTCAAACGGCTCCACCGGTCCCGGTCCGGGTTCAGGATGCGGTTCCGGTTCAGGAGAGGAATACCCCGGCTTACGGTAGGCAATGGAACGCGCCATATTATCCAGTTGCGCATTGATCTCATCGATCATAGCGGCCAACTTCTCGCGTTTATTTGCATCCTTCTCACCTATTTCGTTGACCGCATATAACGAATTAATTATTTTCACTACCAGATCAAATGCCTCATCAACCTGCGGACGGATCTTCTCCATATTCCCTTGCTGTTTCTGCTTTTCAAGCCAGTTAGTGCGTTTATTATACACCTCTTCAAAAGCTTTGTTTGCCTCGTCCAGCAAATTAACGGCAGGTCCCATTCCTAATTTCGTAACCGACGGCTGATAGGTAATCAGCAAAAATTCCTGAATGAGATTAGTAACATACGCCGTCGCTTCATTGTAGCTTTTTTTGGGTATTGCCTTATAATTATCCACAATAGGCATCAGCAATTGAGCCGCTGCCTGAATCTCCGGATCTGTACTACGCAAAGCCGATTTAATCCCCATACGCACAGAGATAAACTCATTATCACGATTGCGATCGGCCTTAATAACATCCTGCGTCCCAATCATTTTACTGTGATGCTTGAAGACAAGGTCTTCATGATCAAAAAGTTGCTTGTAGGCTGCATAAACTGTGGATAGTTCAGTAATATCGACAACTGAGGTCTCCAAAAATTTAGTCATTCTCCAATGAATTTGGAAATGCTCTGCATTTCGAATACCATGTAAAATGGTTGTTTTTCTTATTGTCTTCATTTTAATTTAGATTTTAGTAAATAAATTTATTTATAAAAAGAAACTGTTAAAAGAGTTAGTCATCAAAGATGACGTTTCGGTTCAATCGGTATATTGAGTGTGCATTTTGTTAGATTATAAAACTATCTTAGAGCTCTCCTCCTTAGAAAAGGAGGAGTACCCGCGCGTAGCAAGGGGGAGGTGGTTTGATGTAACTTTTAAGAGATAGATCAAACCACCTCCCCTTCACTTTGTTCAGGGACTCCTCCTTTTCTAAGGAGGAGAGCCGAGATAGTGTGTTTACACCTTATCTTTAGCTCTTTTCTCTTAGCTACTTTTATTCTATATTCAATTTCCTTCATATACATACTTTCTATATTTTATTAAAAAAACAATACTTTTCTTCTATAAGCTCAACTTGCCGAGCATTTTCCCTCGTGAGAGGGATTATGCACATCAAGCACTACAAAGCCATTCATCTATACGAATGACCTTGATACGTATATTCTCTTGTGGATTGGAAACTAAATTTAAACTATATCTCAGAACGAGATTTCCTAATTATCTACAAATCTTTAAAAATATTTTTCAATTAAACAAATTTTTAGGCAAAAAAGTGCAAATTATTTTTAAAATAGTTCCCCCGAGAGTTCGGGAAGAGTCCCGCCCGTGGGATTGAGTGTCCCCGAGAGTTCGGGGAGCGTCCCGCCCGTGGGATTGAGTATCCCCGAGAGTTCGGGAAGGGTCCCGCCCGTGGGATTGAGGGTCCCCGAGAGTTCGGGGAGGGTCCCGCCCGTGGGATTGAGTGTCCCCGAGAGTTCGGGAAGCGTCCCGCCCGTGGGATTGAGTGTCCCCGAGAGTTCAGGAAGCGTCCCGCCCGTGGGATTGAGTGTCCCCGAGAGTTCGGGAAGCGTCCCGCCCGTGGGATTGGGCTTCCCGGGAGTTCGGGAATCTTCCCAAATTTACAAAAAAGGAATAGACAAGAAAAACCGCGTAGCGGTGCTCTGTACGTAGCCCCGTGCGGAAGCGCGGGGGAAGGTAAAATAAAACAATATAGAAAGCGCCGCATAGCGGTGTTATGTGGATTATTATAAAAGACATAGCACCGCTACGCGGCGCACCTAATATGGATATTCTGATTCCCCGCGCTTCCGCACGGGGCTGTGTACAGGGAGCCGCTATGCGGCTAAAAAAATCTTCATCGCTTAAAAAAGCAGAGATTCTCTCCTTCCCCCTTGTGAATTGGAGAGGCTATGCGGGAAGAGTTTAATCTTAGTCTGCCTTTTTCCGATAGAAGGTAATTACTACGCATCCATCATCGGTAGATGGGCGTGTTGTATTGGTCGGAAGGGTGTATCCGGAGGGGAGGGTTGCCTGAGCAGCGACATAGCTTTGTCCGCCTTTACCACCGCCACCACCTTTGGAAGAATTGTTCCATCCAGACTGACCTCCAGTGCCTCCATTTCCTCCGAATTGGTATCCACCGCCACCGCCACCGCCACCGCCACCGGGGGCATTAAGAATACTACCGCCATCGCCGTTAGTGCCGTTACCTCCTGTCGGAGAAGAGTTAAATGTTGTAGCTCCCTGCCCTCCTGAGTTAGTCGCACGTCCTCCATCTCCACTTGTGGCTCCGGTTCCACCTGTACCTCCGGTACCGCCCGTACTATATGTTGAAGATGAATTTGAACTACCACCACCGGAACCGCCACCACCACCGGAAACGATCAACAGGTTGGCAGGCAATGATGTACCACCGGCAAAAACAAATGTTCCTGCACCGCCACCACCGCCGGCTCCGGAGTATTGTGAGGAGTAAAGATCATGTTGATGTCCTTGTCCCCCTGAGCCACCGGCTCCATAAGCAAAGCCGTTCGTACCGCCAGCAGCACCAGCACCACTACCCTCTGCCCTACCGGCTGGTTTACTTACTCCGGCAGAACCTATGTAAAGAGAAAATGAAGTTCCTTCGTTCAAATAATAAAGGCCACTTATTTTTTGAGCTATACCTCCTGGGCTTTGCGTATCATTCTGATAACTTCTTCCTCCTCTACCTCCATCGCCGCCCCAGGCTTCGATGTAATAATAGCCTGATTTGGGAATGGTGAAGCTTGTGTTTGCCGTATATTGCGCCCCGGGAGCTACGCGGATCCGGTGAATTTTTCCTCTTTCGAAGTTTACGCCTGAGAAGGCTGAGGTTGTTAAAGTCTTGTAGGCATAGGTACCGGATCCGGCTGTGGTAAATTCGAAGGTCAGTTTCTGATTGGATAGATCTTTTACCGGCATAGGGATATAAACTACCTGTCCACTGCCTGGGGCAAGTCCTCCGTTTGTGATATTGACGGTTACGCTGTTGGAGCCTCCCGTAAGCGTATAGGTGCCGGTATACGAGTTGTATGACATGGTCCCGTTGATACGGGTGGCGTCGTTAAGGCCCTCTCCTACGGTCATTTTAATGGCGGTAACGTTCTCCGGAATTAGCTTCACGTCCATCTCGATAGCCGCGTACGACAGGATATGCTCGTAGTTGAAATGCAGGCCTCCGAGCTGATACATAGGATCTACGTCATCTTCGGGGAAGAAGATCTCCGGTTCTTCATTCCGCACGACGCCTACCATGGGCGCGTATATATCCTCTACAAATGTATTGGGTGCGAGGGTATAGTCACCCCGCATGGTGAATTGCAGGTTAGTAGGAGAAGAAGTAGGGGATACACCGTAGATATCATCGGGGAAGAAAGAATAAAAATCAAAATGGGTTCCCGCTTTCATTAAGTTTTCATATTCCAACTGAACAAGATCCGCCAGAAAAGTGGTACTATCGGCAATTTCCTTGTTCATTGCCAACAGTTTCATATATTCAAATTTCTCAACAATATTTGTCGGCTCATCCACCTTAGTGATTGCCATAATGACCTGATCTCCCGGATCCCACCAATAAATGCTATCGTTGAAATCCATGTGGGCGCGCGTATCCGGCAGGTCTCCCTTTATCTGACTGCGTCCTCCGGATATGATAAAGGAATAACGAGCGGAGGGGTTTTTGTTGGGATCACCGCCACTCAGTTCTCTTTCTTTAGTACACGACAAGGTAAACACGGCAAGGGCTGCCATCAATATCTTTAGTATATATGTGTTCGTTTTCATCTCCTTACATGTATTAGAATTCGTAATCCTGTCCATCTCCGGGGAATTCCAAATCTCCGCTTATCACCACGTTCAGGTACATTCGGCGGGAGTCGTACTTCACATTGGTAACGCCGTCAATATAGACCTGTACTTGGTAAATACAGTTACGTTCAATATCAAAATTGCCATACTGGGTAACATAATTTTCATCGTGTCCCTTACCGATGACTACATAGGTTTGAAGCACATCCTCTTCATTCGCATTTCCCTGGAAATTGACTTCAAAGGCGAACTTTGGCGCTTTGGCTTTTCGCTCAAACACATTATCGGCCGTCAGCTCTGTGACAGTTCCCCTGCGGTTTTCGAGGCAATAGACTACGAAGCTGTGCCTTGCATATGTTCTGCTTCCCGGATGCACTTGATCAGGAACGCGAATATCTACTAGAGAAGAGCGGTCATAACCTATAGTCGTGGGAGTCAATGTTTGCGGATAATCATCACTGGCATTCGGGTTGGTCGTTGGACGTTCGACGAGCCAGGAATATGTAGGCAGATTGTTTGCATAGTACGTGAGTAGTTCCACGCCGGAACTGTTGCCGGCGCCATCATTCACAAGATTATAGAGACTGACTTCCACTTTGGTGTAGAGGCTGCGTAATTGGAGTGTAACGGTAGTAGATTGGGGCGGCTTGTTTATTGTAACCACTTCAAACGGACTGGCACTGGAACCGCTAATCATCGGCATTTTGACAGGGGCTATGCCCGGTGCTGTTGAAGAGATAAAGTATTTGCTGTTAAGGTCGTCAATATGCTCTACATCGTCGAAGTAGGTAGCTGTAGTAAAGTCGTCGGGGCAGTTGGCATCGTCGAGGTTCGCGATGACGAATACTTTATATGTACCTCCCCTTTTAAGAAAGACCCTCTCGCCGGCAGCATAGTCAATCGTTCTGCGCTGAAACATCGTGTCGGCATGGAACACGATAATCGTAGCGTTGTGAATCGTGGTCAATGATGGGTCGATTCCTCCGGCGCGTGTAACCTGTACTGATCCGTTTAATCCTACCAGTTCGATGGCGACCAGGTCATCTTCCTGGATTGGTATTTCCGTCTCGCTGCATCCGACGAATGCGGTCGCCAGTAGCAGGATATATATAACAATATATTGTATCGTTTTCAACTTCATATCTCAAGCCTGTTAATCAAAATTCTGATCAAATGACCACTCCTCAGCCGGGGCGACGTCAAGCAGGATCTCTGCTGTTTCTAATAATTTGAATGTCAGATTATATACAGTCCCCGCTAACGGAAGGTTAGGCGGGAATGTGTACGTAACGTACAGCGGGTTTTTCTCCTCTCTGATTGCCGTCATGATTCTGAACGTATAGGTTTGCGCGGGCATGGCAAGCACATAACCGAATTCCACCGCATCGGTCGCAGCGTAAGTACTGGGGAGTGGCAGCGGAGCTGTTATCGGATCACCGTTTGAATCCCGCCGAACCGCCGGATAGTCGGTTGTTAATTCCGGATAGGCGTTGGTAAGCGAGTTCTTCGCGTCATCCCCTCCGTTTGCTTGTTTACCAATATTCAGTCCTATTCTAAGAGGCTGTTCGATGAGTTCCACCGAGGTTATATTGCCGTAAAGGCTCTTTGCCAGCGCGCTCTCGGCTACGAAATGACAACGCAGGGAGGTGAGCTTGTGCGAAAAGGTGAGCGAATCTGTGAACGGGTGCTCAATATTACCACCTCCCATACCTGTAGCCATGATGTCCTGGCTTCCGTCCACTTCGAAGACCACTGTTGCGCCTTCTTCATCCCAAATGATGGTTTTATTATTCTCTCTATCCTCCTCGACGTCTTCAATATTATAGATAGAATGATAGGGGTAGAATGCCACCATATAATAATATATTCCCATCTCGTCGTAAAATACATTCTGGATGGCATCTCCAGCACGGTTTGTATATTCTATGTTGCCCGTCCAACCGGGATCGTCGTGTTCGCCATACTTGTCGGGGCTGTCGTCCGGGATTTGGCCACCGAAGAATCCGTAGTCAAGGTAAGTTGTCGGGTCATCCCATTGCGCAATGGTAGGGGGAATTGAATCTTCGTAAGAGCCAAACTCTATCGTTACAATACCTATCTTCAACTGATAAGGGGGCGTCCCGTCGCTGTCAATGGGATCGATCATGCCGCCGGGATCCTCGTATTCTTCTTCATCATTAGCACGGGTAATGATACCCGTAGTTTGCAGCGAACCGCTTAACTTAACACGCACCTTTTCGGACGGCTTCGCCGGAATGGGCATATCTTCCTCACCGTTGCATCCGAAGAAGAGCGCGGCGCAGCATAAAGCGATTATATAGAACGTTTGTTTCATATCCAATTATTAAAATGCCTCAACCTCCCGTAGTGTCGGATCTTTCAGCCATTCTTCTATGGGATTGCTGTCTCGGAATTCGATCCATGCTCCCGAGATGGATAACTTCACAATGAAAGTCATTACATACCCCGGCTTATTCAGCTTCACGTCCGGAAAGGGCATCGTTATATAATGTTCCGTATTTGAGGGAGTACTTGAGGCATCGTCGTGGATGAAGGCTACGTTCACCGCGGTGAAATTCTCATTCAGCACGATATTCTGCGGAATGATCATCAGGCAATGCGAATAATCCCTGCCGCCCATAGGCTCCAGCGAATCGGCCTCCACTATCAACGGAGTATCCCATAGGTAGTCGAACTCGTAGTCCACGCCTTCATATCCATCATCATCGTTCAGATCAGGGATATTGCTCCAGGTGGCGGTAGCCATATCAAACTGACCGGTATTAATGATGCGCCCTGCTGTCATATTGAATTCGGTGACGGTGTAGCTCTCGACCTTTCCCTCTTCGGGCTCTTTGTTCTCTTTCATCGGCGCAATCATGAAGCGGAGCCAGAGCAGGGCGTGCTTCATGTTATACTTCACGCTGCCGTCGTTTTTATCAAAGTTGATGTTCTTTACATCCGCGTTATATTCGGAGTAGAGCAGGTCGATCTGTTCGCTCATAGTCTCCGGTACGCTGTAGATGAGCTTTGGAGAACCTTCATCGGTAAGAACATATAACATACTATCTTCATCCTGATAGGGTGAATAGGCGAAGAAGGTATTCTTTATCTCCGGATTGGCCGGCCAATAGGCTATGGGGTAACTCCAGGAAGACAATACATCGTTTTCGTTCGTTCGTTCGGCATGCGCGTTATCGAATAAGTTGGGCGCTGTCGTACCATCATAATCGTCGGTACCGGTTGAATAGCCGATAATACCGAGCGAAAGTATCTGGTCGGCAGCAGTCGTAACCTCCGCTTTGGTCAGATCACCCCCTACATGGAGACCGATCTTGCGTAAGTTGTCCGGTGGCGTGGGCTCCTCTGCCTGTTCTTTGTCACAACCGAATAAGACGGTGGCGAGCAGGAATAATCCGAGATATATTGTTTTGCGGTCCATCATCATTTTCTTCTTATTATAATCGTTCCTTTGTTGGTAAGCGTGGTCGAGGGCTGGATATTTGTCGTATCTCCTCCGGCAGCAGCAGTTTTCGGGAAACCGTTGGTAGCGGGGAGCGTGGCGGACGTGATCCCATCTACTATCTTATGATTTCCTTCTCTTGCCCACGTCTCCCAGTCGATATCCGGATGATCCAATGTATTGATCGTTTGCATGGCAGGTGCGAGTTCCCAATTGCTTTCGTAATTCTTCAGGACAATCTCAGATATCCTGTTTCCATTTTCGGGGTCCGTCCCCCATGTGCGAATCAGCTTCTTCAAGTCGAACATGACGTGCTGCCCCGTTTTGAAACTGGAAAGCAGACCTAAACCCTCAAGCTTTGCTACATCAAACTCCATATCATGGGTTATATCGTTCACACCATACAAGCCAAAATAAGAATATGTATGTGAAACACTATTTGCGTTGATTCTATTGAGAACATTAAGGCCGAATACCATGTTTTCTGCGTCGTGTTCTCTGACCGAGGTGAACATGATTGTTTGCAATATAAGGCTTGTCGTCCATTTGCCGATTGTAATATCATCGGTATTAGCGACCTCAACGTTTATTTCGTCTCCCTGAAAGTTCAACGAGACATTGAACAAACGTCCTCGCGTACTGCCTTCAAAGTCAACATCACTATCCGTTTTCAGATTCAGCGGAATCGTTCTTTCGCTCCCATTGGAGGTCTTTATATACAATGAGTATTCCGGACTGCTGTTGGTCGCATTTACCGATGCGGCAAGGATATAGGCCTGGGCAGTTGGTTCGTCCTCCGCCAAGGCTATGGAAATCCCGGTTGAATAGTCAGAAATCGGCGTGTCATCTGAAACCAAATGCGCACTTACAATGGTGTCACCTGAATAGACGGGAGTCATTGTTTCTATATCCGTTTCACCTAACGATACCGTCACTTTGTTTGGGGTATTTATCAGTGCTAAATCCGTAATCTCTCCCCAGGAACTCAGCATTCCCTCGTTTTCGGAGAAAAGTGTGATATTTAATCTGGTCAGCAGATGGTTGAACGTAAATTCCGGACCCTGCGTTGCCTGCGTGATGCTCGAAGTTTTTTGCGGAGCAAACATCACATCCTCCTTGCCTGTGAACGTAAAGGATGCGGTGGTCGTGGGAGATTCGCTCCATCCGACAGCCGGATAAAGGCCGCAGAAGTAAAGCGAAGAGCCGTCTAGTTCATAGAAGTTCTTTCCCCAAAAGTCTTCTGTGTCATAAGGTGTTTTCTCCGAATTGACAAACGTCATCGTTCCATCGGCATGCAAGTTGGCATACGAACCGGATGTTTTAGAGGCGAGCACCCGCGCCCGTAACGGACTATCCGTACTCGGGATGGTATCGCTATAGGGTGCTTTTGTCTCGATAAAAGGCTGGGATAAGGATTGGGCGCTGGCTATAATCATATCGCTATTAGGGATAACAGGGGTCGGGTTGTCGTCAGCTGAACAGCCAGACATCCAAATAAAGCCTGTTATACAGAGGAGTAATAGTACACCCTCTTTCCCTATACCCCCTTTCATCGATAAGAAATGATTCCCGCTTCTATAAGTGAAAAATTATTTAATGTCAATATCTGCACCGCCAGATTCAGTCCATGCTTCTACGGTAGCAGTTGCAACAATTTGAGTTGCTTTGAATGTCAATTTGATATCGAATGACTTACCTTCGGTTGTAAGTGCATAAGGAGCAGGAGTTGGCTGATTATTATCCATCAACTGAATAGGAACATTAATTCCAGTAGTATTGTTGGCGGATTTTATTGTCAACAAATAATCTGTAGTCGAAATATTAGCATTAACAGGACCAACTATTGAATAAGCAATATTCTCATCAAGACTTTCGCTTAATGTGATTGTCTTATCATCTGCTCCAATAGCTACATCAGCATTTTCTCCTGTTCTAAAATAAAAAGGCATTGTTGCATTTTCTCCTGTTATTGCAATACCACCAGTTGACGGTGTTACAGTAGCCAGATTGGTTGAAGATAGAGTAATCGATGTGATAGCTCCCCAGGCACTAATGGCAGCTGCATCTTCTGCTATTATTGAAAGATTCAACAATGTAAGAAGGTGATTGAAAGCAAGAACAGGAGCATTGGCATTTGTAACCAAATTCTTATGACCTGAAGCTTGCGCTGCATACATTAAATCTTCCTTACCCGTGAAAGTGGCGGCTATTGATGTAGCATTAGGAGTACCCCAAGCAGTACCGGCTGGATATACTCCAATTAAATACAGACTATCTCCATTCGCCGGATAATACGCTGTACCGGATGTAAGAGGTGTTGAGTAAGCGGTCGCAGTCGCAGCAGCATTGAAAGTTATACTTCCGTCTGAATAGATTGTTGAATAATTTCCTGAGGTTTTACTCGAAATCACACGTGCTGTTAATGGCGTTTCATCTAGAGTAGAGGTCGATCCTTCGTACGGTGCCTTTGTCTCCACCCCTATACTCAGACTTTTTGCGCTTAGCATAATCTCTACCGGATCAGTATTTTCCGGTTCTATAATAGTATTTTCATCTGAGCTACATGCTCCTAAAAGAAAAACTAAAGATAAAAGAAATAAACTCTTTTTCATGTTTTTATTTATTTAGTAGTTTATATATCTATTTAAAATTTCAAGACGATAATTATATTACATCACCTGCACCTGTTCCGCCATCAACCCATTCAGTAACAGTAGCCTTCGCCGTGATAACCGAACCTTTAAAGGTCAGGGTGATATTAAACGAATAACCGGCTGTGTTTGTAAAAGTTAAAGAACCTGTTCCTTTTGTGATGGTAACCGGCACATTTGTCCAGTTGGTATTCTTTGTCGTTTTCAATGCGATAGTATATGCATTAGTAACTGACGCGTCAGTATCAGCAGCTATAGCAACAGGAGTTACCATAGAATAGGCAACTTTTCCGGCTGTAGTAGGAATTGTTATCGCAGTTTCCGTTAAAGCTGCAACAGCATTATCCGTATAAGCAGGTGTAGTGCTATCATAAATATAAAAAGGAATTGAATCTGTTGTTGAAGAAGAAAAAGTTGCTGCTCCGGTAGATAACGTTACTGTTGCCAACTTATTCGGATTATTACCATTACTAATTTTAACCAACGTCATATCCGTAATTTTTCCCCAAGCGTCCACAGCAGCAGCATCGTCCGCTTTTACTGATATCTCCAGCTTCGTCAACAAGTGATTAAACGCTAAAGTCGGAGCATTGCCACCTTTTTTATCCGATTGCTGAGCAGCCGACATAATATCCGACTTTCCGTCCACGGTATATGTTGCGGTAGTACCTATGTTACTCCAAGTGTCTGCGGGATATAAACCAGCAAAGTAAAGCGTTTGATCACCCGGATAAAATGCACTTCCTGAAAAGCCGCTATCTGTTCCGGTAGTATAGGCAACGGAATCCGTACCGTTCGTGCCGAAAGTCATCTTACCATTCGAATGAAGGGAACTATAATCCCCTGTTGATGTCGAAGTCAATACTCTGGCGGTTAAAGTATTGGAGCTTGATATAGTCCCTTCAAACGGTGCCTTCGTTGACACTTCCAAGGATAGCGCTTTGGATTTAGCCCTAATCTCAACATTCTCCTCAGCACCCCCGCCCCAATCACTGTCGTTATCTTTCGAACAACCAGCTAATGCGGTAGCCATTCCTATGATAGCTACTATCCATACATAACTCTTTCTCATGATCTTTTCATTTTTTATTATTATTTTGTTTTTATTTTCTTCACGCATTTATGTCACTGTTTCGTTGAATTACAAACTTATCATTCTCCAACCTCTCCGGTACCGTTTCCTCCATTTTTCCAGGGAGTTACCCAGGCCGTAGCTTTAATATCCACACCTACTTCGCCACCGTCATCACCACCGTCGCCGGTTCCTCCATCATCGCCTATGCCAAACTTCAAGGTAATCTCATACGAACGCCCTGCGGCAAAGGTATTCTCCCCCAAAGGAATAATTCTGATATTGGAATATGCACCTCTGTTTGTTATCTTTATGGAGATATAGTACTTTTCCATTCCGGGTTGCAACATCAGATGTCCGGAAATGCTTTGTGGGTTTTCTTCCGTACCCGTTATACGAACAGGATAGGACGAGGGGAAAAGTATGGATTTCGGATTCGACCATTCGCCCAACGTTCCGTTTTGGACATGCAGGGTCGATGTGGTATTCACGTTCGTAAAGACAATCTGCTCTATGTTTGTGTTTCTATAGTTGCCTTCGTCAATCAAAACAAAGTGAAATTGCGTCAGTAAATGCTCATAAACAAAAGGGCTGGGCATTATTTCATTCGATCCCGTTACCGGTTGAGCATACAGCAGGTCTTCTTGTCCGGTGATGGTGAAATGGAGCAAAGGTGCAGCTCCTTTACGTTCTTCCATATAGTTTTCCCCTTCTGTAGCTGTAGAGGTAAAAGGATAATAAGAATAAAAGTGTAAGTTTGTATTTAAAGGATAGTAATACAGGCCATTCCAGTTTATTGCGCCTGTTTGCGGATTAACCGATGTAGAGCGTACATTATTCATTACGGGAGACTCAGCCCAGTCTGTCACGCCGTAAATACCTATCCGATCACCCATCAAAGCCAGATCAGCAAGGCTATCTATGGATGCGCGGGATGTATATTCTGAAGTTTTTATTCCAAGAGATATCCTATTTGCCGTAAGAATTTCATTCTTCGAACAAGAACATAAAAAACAGATACTACAAAATAATATGATCAATTGCTTCATTTCTACTAATAACAATATCTACAACAACACAATACAATCAAATGTTCTGTATTTCTTACTAAATATATCGTTTATCAATAATTAATTGATATTACCATTCCCTTTCCCTCTCTCCCAAGGTTTTACCTCAACCGTCAACGCGTTGTCGATTGTTTGTAAAACGATCGGTATTTGTACCGGTATTTCAGTGGGTATATCGCCGCCATTATCATTGAGCATGTCCGATATAACCTCATCCAAATCAACCTGCAGAGAATAGTGTTCTCCGTTTTCATCTTCCACAACAAGATCCAAAATATTCTGATAATCATTGCCGTAATTCGGATTATGAATACCTAGTATATTCAGAGAAATATTCCCTGAACCATCTTCCAACAACGTAACTTCAAAAGGAATACCCCATTCCACATCTTTATCGCCCAATAAGCCTGTAGATAAATAAACGGAATAATATACTCCTCTCAATGTTCCATATATTTTTTTATATTTATCACCACTAAGTGTCTCAAATTTCAATGTCAACGTTTTTGCCAGGGAAAACACCTGCGGAGAAACGTGGGTATCTTCTTTTTCTGTAATGCGTATTGATTCTACTGAAAACCGAAAAGCGTTATTTATCGCAGAGATCAACTTTGCATCAGGTTTGCTGTCTGTTAGAGGTTTTACCGTAACTTTAGCCTGAAAAAAATCATCCAGGTTTGCTACTGCGATTCCTTCCGTATCTGTATTATAGCCTAATAATCTATATATACCCGGATCTAATGAAACCGAATAATAAGCAGCATTTGTATTTATTTGCCGGGATTCTCCTTTGTTAACCACATACAAATAAGAACAAACCCCTTTGGGAGGATTAAAATTATTCCATTGCGGATGAACATATAAAACGCTGTTTCTTAAGTGTTTCTCAGAACAAGAAACACCCCCTGCTAGCAGAACAAACACTCCAAAGAGTAAACAAATAGCCTTGCGCATATTAATCGATACATCAAAGTATCTTTCCCTCAGTTTATCAAACGGTAACAAAAATTCTCCAAATAATCCTCCAAATATACTTCTAATATTCAGAATGACACATAATATTTGTGTTTTTTTACAAAAACAAAGAACCTGACCTTACACTTTTCATGTAAAGCCAGGTTCGTTAGCTAATTTAGCAATTCGCGGAGAGAGAGGCTCTTTCTCCTGAACCTTCATAGAATATTATACATATTCAAACAACTGTTAATCAGCAATTATATGGTTCTAAACTTTAATCTAAGTATTATTGAATATCCTTGTATATATCGAAAATTGGGTGTACTTTTGGGTGTAACTTTTTAGCTGCACCCAAATGAATATAAAACGAAACATAGTCTTTTCCCTTGAAAAGAGAAAGAAGGACGGCAAACCAGTAGTGGAGAACGTGCCTATCCGTATGCGTGTCATCTACAATCACAATCGAATAGAATTTACCACAGGATACCGCATAGATGCCACGAAGTGGGATGAAGACAAACAGCGGGTTAAAAATGGATGCACCAACAAATTAAAGCAGACTGCAGCGGATATTAACTCTGATTTGCAGAAATACTCTGCTGAAATACAGGATATATTCAAAGGTTTTGAAGTTATAGACACAATTCCTACCCCCGAACAACTAAAGGCTTCCTTCAATAATCGTCTAAAGAAGGATATGCCTATAGAACCGGAAGCGGAAGAACATACAGTTTCCTTTTGGGATATGTTTAAGGAGTTTGTCAGAGAATGTGGCATGCAGAATAACTGGACGGATGCCACATATGAAAAGTTTGCGGCGACTAAAAAGCATTTGGAGGATTTTGATATAAATCTTACTCTTGAAGCGTTGAATGAAAATAAGTTAACCGAATATGTAAATTTTCTCCGGGACACAAAGAATCTACGCAATAGCACCATTGGCAAGCAAATGGGCTTCCTAAAATGGTTTCTGAGATGGTGCAAGAAGAAAGGCTATAACAATAATATAGCGTTTGAGACATTCAAGCCGAAGCTAAAGACAACTCAGAAGAAAGTGATATTTCTTACATGGGCCGAACTTACGAAGCTACGAGAATATGACATACCCGATACAAAGAAGTATCTCGACAGAGTAAGAGACGTATTTCTATTCCAGTGCTTCACTGGCTTGCGGTATTCCGATGTGTTTAATCTGAAGCGATGTGATGTGAAAGGGAATCATATTGAGGTGACCACGGTGAAAACCGCAGACAGTTTAATTATTGAACTGAATAATCACAGCAAGGCAATTCTCGACAAATATAAAGACGTTTATTTTGAGCATGATAAAGTCCTGCCGGTTATCACAAATCAAAAGATGAACGATTATTTGAAAGAGTTGGCAGAGCTGGCGGAGATAAACGAGCCGGTAAGGGAGACCTACTATAAAGGTAACCAACGGATTGACGAAACTTTACCAAAATATGCGCTGCTAGGCACTCATGCCGGTAGAAGAACATTTATCTGCAATGCCCTATCGTTAGGTATTCCTGCGCAGGT
>JAJDIA010000019.1 GCA_030266465.1 Parabacteroides sp. OttesenSCG-928-G21
AGTCACCAGAAACTAATCTGTATTATACGAAAAAATATACATATTTAAAGAAGATTGGTTTCTTTAAAAAAACAAAAAATGAAAATTTTGGAACATTGGAAGAGTCAGTCGTAATGGATAATATTATTAATGCTAAACAGATTGTATTTGAAACGACAGACTGTTGCAATTTGAAGTGTCTATATTGTGCACAGGGTGAATGGTATAATGCAGTAGATGAAAGGAAAGGGAAAAAAATAAATATTCATTACGCGATAAATTTATTAAAATATATTTTTGATATTAAATCTAAAAATGAAAACAGCAAATTTTATATTAGTTTTTATGGTGGTGAAGCACTTTTAAACATGAATTTTATCAAACAGATCGTAGAAGTTGCCAATCAATTAAACGCAGAAAAAGAATTGGAGTTGTTGTATTCTATGACTACCAATGCAACACTGATACATAAACATATAGAATTTTTAGTAGAACACAAATTCAGTTTGTTGATCAGCTTGGATGGTAACGAAAAAAATCATAGTTATCGAATTTTTAGTAAAAACAAAAAGAATTCTTTTCAAAAGGTAATAGAAAATGTTGATATGATTCAAAGAAATTATCCTGAATATTTTTCTACATATGTGAATTTTAATTCTGTTTTGCACAATCGAAATTCGGTAAAAGAAATTTACGAATTTATCTATTCACGATATAATAAAATTCCAAGAATTGCAGAATTAAATATGAGAGATGTAAGAATCGAGAATAAAGATATGCTCGAAAAGTTGTTTCATCGCAAGTGGGATAGTGAAGTCGAATATCAAAAGGAAGAATCCGGGCTATTTCATATGACGCATGGTAAATCAATATTATATAAAGAGTTAACCAATTTTTTAAAATTTTGCTCAGTTAATTATTATATATCAAATGTAAACGCCATGCTGCCTATTGAGGAGAAATATTTGCCGACAGGAACATGTACTCCTTTTTCCAAGAAAATATTTTTAACAAACCGTAACAAACTATTACCATGCGAAAGGATTAATTATAAATATTCTTTGGGGAAAGTGGATAATAATATAGAGATTAATGTGTCAGAAATTACGCGCCAATACAACTTCTATTATGATCAATTTAAAAAAAAATGCAAAACTTGTTATGCCTATAGATTTTGTGGAGTATGCCTATTTCAGATAAATAATATAGATAAAATGGGTACGGATGAGTTTTTTTGTGATAATTTTATTGATCAAAAGGCTTTTAAAAATAAATTGTATTTTATTTTTTCGTTCCTTGAAAAATATCCAGATGATTTTTCTCAAATATTAGAGAATTTAATACTTGAATGATTTCTATGAAAACTGTTATTGATTACTGGTTCGCTATTGAACCATATGTGTTTGTTGGTATAACAAGTAAATTTGTTTTGTTGTATAATACTCTTGACGGAGTAACTATAGAATCAGATAAGAGTGGAGTTATTGAATTATTGCAAGAAACACTTCAGAAAGAAAATTGTGGGGTGGTTTTATTAACAAATGAACGATATCAACAAAAAGAAATTAAGGATTTTATCCGAGAACTTCGTTGCAACTATATGGGTGATATAATTGATGTTACTTTATCAAAAGGCAAACCTGTTCAATTGTTGCCTTTTTTTAATTTCCCGAATGAAAGGGAGATCTATAAAAAACATAATTTTTCATCGCTTAAAAATGTGTTAAAAAATTTATCTGAAATCAGTATTCATGTTGATATTGTAACCAATGTAGCTGCACTGACTATTTTCTTGCAATCAATTTCGGGTAGTCCAATATTTAACGTTGTTGGAGATATTGGGAAAGTTCCAAATTGTAGAGAATTACTGTCTTATTTAGACCAACACCTCTCTCCAAAAATTATATTATGTTCTTATAAGGATGTAATTGCTTTACAACCGACTTTTTGGAATAATTTTTCATACCGGATATCGGTTCAGTTTCCGCTAGACAAGAAGCTATGGGACAAATCAATCCAGTTGCTGTTCAATCAAACGTTGCCGGTTGAATATGTATTTGAGGTGTCATCCGAAGAAAATTGCTTGCAAGCAGAGCAACTTGTCGAACAGTTCGGGATTGAGAAGTATCAACTGAAACCGGTCTATACCGGAGAAAATATCGGTTTTTTTGAAGAAAATGTTTTTTTGACCAGGGAAGATATTTTATCCACCCCCATGTCTATAAAAGATTTTTTCTCTCGTCAGGCAATGAATATTTACGACTTTGGGAAAATCAATGTTATGTCTAATGGCGATGTGTATGCCAATTTAAATTATCCGGTACTGGGGAATATATATACGGAGAATATTTATGAAATTGTACAAAGGGAAGTAGATACAGGTAAGTCGTGGTTTCGTATCCGCAATCAGGCACCATGTACTGATTGTGTTTATCAATGGCTTTGTCCTCCACCATCCGATTATGAAATAGCCATCGGTCGTCCCAATCTTTGTCATGTGAAATAAGTATGATTTTTTTGGGGAAACAGAAAAAATGCTTATCATTGTATACTTACAACTTAGAAATAAACAACGTATGAAGAGAGTTAATTCCCTTTTAATGGTCCCTTTTTTATTGACAATGGTGTCAGAAAGCATAGGGCAAAAACAAGCAATTGACAATGGTTTCATTACCGTTGATGTAACCAAGAGCTATTCCCCAAAAAAAGAATTGATTCTTCAGAATTTTATGGATGTGGAATATATTGTGTTGGAAACGAATGATGAGTTTGTTAACCAGGGTTTTGTACTGGATATAGGTAAAGATCTCATATTGGTAAAAAATCGAGTTGATGATGGGGATATTTTTATTTATGATAGACAGGGAAAAGCTTTACGAAAGATAAATCGTCAGGGGCAAGGCAGTGAAGAATATATCTATATTACGAATGCTATTTTGGATGAGGAAAATAAGGAAATTTTTGTCAATGATCATATAACAAAAAATATATTTGTATATGACTTATACGGAAAATTTAAACGGAGTTTTAAACATAAGAAAGATCCTAAAGCGTACGGGTATCTTGATATTTTCAATTATAATCAGGATAATCTGATTTGTTATGATAAATACAATGAGGAGATTTCATTTGTTCTCATATCGAAAAAGGATGGTGGTATCACTCAGGAAATTAAAATTCCATTTAAAGAGAAGAAGTTGTTAATGCAGACAAATCAAACAAGTAATGGTACTTATGTTGTTGGTCCCGGTCCTTATCGTTCAATAATCCCCTTTAAAGGCAATTGGTATCTTTTAGAACCTTCGTCTGATGCGATATATCAATTTTTTTCGGATTATAGTTTGCGTCCATTTATCGTAAGAACTCCGTCTGTCTCATCTATGGAACCGGAAATTTTTTTGAGTGTGAGATTATTTTCCGATCGTTATTATTTTATGGAAACCATAAAAAATGAATATGATTGGAAAGAAAAAACAGGATTTCCGAAAACGTTTTTTATGTACGATAATCATGAAGAGGCATTTTTTAGGTATGCTGTTTACAATGGAGATTTTTCTGCCAAAAAGGAAATATATATGAACGCAGCAAGTCCTGTAAATCATGAAATTGAATCCTGGTATCCTTTAGAAGCGCACCAACTTATAGAATCTTATGAGAAAGGAGAACTGAAAGGTAAACTAAAAGAAATTGCAGCACAATTGGATGAAGAAGATAACCGGGTGATAATGCTAGTAAAACACAAAAAATAACGGTTAATGATAAATTAATGGTTAATAAGACAGAGATAGAACAAGACTTAGGACAAATAGCTAATATGCTTATACTTAACGGCACTCTGACAGAGTGTCCAGGTTTGGTGCATGGCAAAATAGGAATAGCTGTTTTCTTTTTTCATTACACACAGTATACCGACAATGAATTGTTCGCTGATTATTCGATGGATTTGATAGGTGAAATGCTAAATCAAATACATGTCAACAGTTCGGCAGATTATGAAAAAGGGATTGCGGGTATTGGTGTAGGAATCGATTATATGATCCGGAACAATTTTTTAGTAACGGAAGAGGACATTTGTGAAGATTTTGATGAGCGAATGTTTCGTGCTGTACTGTACGATCCCTGGCTGGATTTAAGTTTATATAACGGATTAACCGGTTATGGACGATATTGGATGACACGATTGCGCTATCCCGAGCCAGCAAAACAGGCACAACGATGTTTGATGCATATAGTCACACAAATTCAAGATAATTTAATAGACATTCCTGTCGAAGAACAAACCGATGTGTATTGTTTTTTACATGATTTACATAAACTACCGGGGTTTGATACTTCCGTCAAACTTTTGGAACAATGCCGGGAACAATTTGCGGAGAATAGCCGGAGTTTCTCCCGTTTGGGTAATTCTTCAACAGGTCATATCTTAAGGATGTATCAACGTTGCCGCTATTTCAATGAGGATCTACAAGGTGAAATAAATCTTGCTTTGAAGCAAATGCCGGAGTTAGACAGAGAGAAACCGCCTGTGAATATGGGATTGCTTACCGGGTATGCGGGAGAGGGGTTGTTAAGGCTGACGGTGCAGGATACGGCAAATGGAGGATGGATGCAGCTGTTTTAATAATTGAAAATTGAGAATTAAGAATTGAAGGGAGAAAAGGGAGTGATGGAGATGTCTTTGTCTATTATATAGAAAGTTACACCTAACCCTTCCATCACCGCAGAGCGGCGGTCCCCCTTCCCTTTGCAAAGAGAAGGAGCTGAATGCTTACTTCTTAACTTCTTATTTCTTTAACTTTTGACGAAGTGATGACTTCTAAAAATATTACCAATATGAATCTATATATTTTCAATGAAACGTACTCTGTTCATCACCAATGTCAATAAATATATGTTGAATATGAATCTATATATTTTCAATGAAACGCGTCGTGGAGCGGTATATGGTGTGGGGACTTATATACGGGAACTGACGGAGGCACTGAGAAATAGTGATGTGCATATTTGTGTGGTGAATTTACTTTCGGACAAGCCGCATATAGAGACAGAAGAAACGGATGGTATCCGGCAGTGGTATTTTCCTGCACCTATTCCGGAACAGCGGACTGCAGACAGCCAGGAGCAGCGCGCATTATATCAGCGAAATGTGGTTTATTTGCTTCAATTGTATATTCAGGATAAAAAGGATTTGATTTTCCATCTGAATTTTCCTCAATGCGGAAGCCTTGTTGAGGCGCTGAAAGAGGCGTTTGATTGTAAGGTGGTTTCGGTGGTGCATTTTTCCGATTGGGGTTTTACTGTATTTGATAATCTGCCGCGCTTACGAAACATTCTGAAGGAAGAGCATCCGGATGGTTTTGGGGAAAATCTGCAACAATCATTTAAAGAGGAAAAATCATTATATTTGAAAGTAGATCGTATTATTTGTATGTCGAACTACATGAAAGAAGTTTTATGCTTGGATTATGGACTTAGTGCGGCAAAAATATCCGTTATTCCAAATGGACTGGAGGAAAAGGAAGAGGAATTAAAAATTGAAAATGGAGAATTGAATCGGAGATCGGCCTTAGCCAAAATTGAAAATGGAGAATTACCGGGCAAGGAGGCTTTGCGGGAGAAATGGCACATAGGAATAGAAGAGAGGGTTCTCTTGTTTGCTGGTCGTATTGATGAAGTGAAAGGAGTAGTTTATTTGGTTAAAATATTTCGTGAGGTGTTGAAGGAATACCCTGATTGCCGTCTGATAATAGCCGGTAGTGGCAATTATGATCTATGTTTACAGGAAGCTAAGGAGATTTACACAAAAATAACTTTTACCGGATTATTGGAAAAACAAGAATTGTTTGAAATCTATAAAATTGCGGATATAGGTGTTGTCCCCTCATTATTCGAACCATTTGGCTATGTCGCTGTTGAAATGATGATGCATGGATTACCTGTTGTAACCACTGCAACATCGGGATTAAATGAAGTAGTGGATGATACTTGCGGGTTAAAAATACCCATCACTATACTATCGGATAGTGTAGAAGTTGACAGCTCCTTATTTGCTGAAAAGGTAGTATACCTGCTGCGACACCCAATGGAAGCCAAGCAAATGGGGCAGAACGGGCGGAAAAGATATCTTCGCAATTATTCTTCGAAAACATTTTGCGATAATATGCTACAGGTTTATAAATCAATGTGTAATAATCATGAAGACGGCAAGATTAAAACGCTGATTATAACAGGGCAGAATAGCCATAAATGGGAGGTTAGCCATGTAGCAATAACACAGATTCTTGAGAATTCGGGACTTTTTACAGTTGATATTGCCATATCGCCGGAAGCAGGAAAAATCAAATCAAATTTCAAACCTGATTTTAACTCATATCAGTTGGTTGTGCTTGATTATTGCGGCGACAGATGGCCGGAGGAAACAGAAGAATCTTTTTTGAATTTTGTTGAAAAAGGAGGAGGTGTAGTAATCTATCATGCGGCGAATAATGCTTTTAGAGATTGGAAAGAATATAACCGGATTATTGGTTTCGGAGGATGGGAAAACCGTAATGAAACAGATGGCCCTTATATTTATATGAAAGCCGGTCAACTTATTTATGATGAAGAGTCTCCCGGACGTGGCGGTTCGCATGGATCGCAACATGAGTTTGTGTTTCATTGCGGCAATCCGGATCATCCGGTAACAAAGGGTTTACCTACCGCATGGCGTCATGCGCAAGATGAATTATATGATCGTATGCGCGGGCCGGGTATTGTTAAAGATGTTTTGTTCTGGGCTTATTCTGATCCTGCAACAAGAGGTTCCGGTCGTGACGAGATGGCTATGTTTACGGTTGATTATGGAAGAGCGCGTATTTTTCATACGACCTTAGGGCATGCCGGAAATACGCTTGACAACAATATCGCAATGCAGTGTGCCGGATTTCAGGTAACATTGCTTCGTGGCGCCGAGTGGGCCGCGACTGGGAAAGTGACACAGCCCGTGCCGGACGATTTCCCAACGGAGACTACTATTTCTTTGCGTAAAAACTATCAGTAATATTATTGCTATGACCACTAACTCAAAAAAGGACATCATACAAAGAGGCACAACAAAGGACTTTTCAGTTGCTCCGGCTTCAATTTTAGGTAAAAGCCATGGCTATACTACACCCTCGGATAAATTGAATATTTCTGTTGTGGGCCTTGGTGGCGTGGGTATTACTAATATTCAGGCTGTTTTTGAAACAGAAAATATTGTTGCTCTTTGTGATGTGGACTGGAAGTATTCCAAGCCGGTATTAAGTTGTTTCTCACGGGCAAAGAAATACAAAGATTTTCGTCAAATGTTTGATGAAATGAATAAAGATATTGACGCTGTTATGGTTGCCACTCCCGATCATACCCATGCTATTATCGCTGCTACTGCTATGACATTAGGTAAACACGTGTATGTTCAAAAACCATTGACCCATTCGGTTTACGAGTCAAGATTACTCACTAAACTGGCTGAAAAATATAATGTTGCCACACAAATGGGAAATCAGGGAGCTTCCGATGAAGGTGTTGATTTAGTCTGTGAGTGGATTTGGAATGGCGAAATCGGCGAAGTAAAAAAGGTTGAAACGGCGACCAATCGTCCTATGTGGCCGCAAGGACTGGAAACACCTTCCAGAGTACACAAAATTCCTCCTACATTGGATTGGGATTTGTTTACAGGGCCCGCGAAAATGAGGCCTTTCAATTCTATTTACCATCCCTGGAACTGGCGTGGCTGGTGGGATTACGGAACAGGTGTTTTGGGTGATATGGGCTGTCATATCCTGCATCCTGCATTCAAAGCGCTTAAATTAGGTTATCCTGTTTCGGTAGAAGCTTCATCCTCACCATTGCTTATTGATTGCGCTCCACAGTCAGAGTATGTAAAATTAGTTTATCCGGCTCGTGAAAAAATGCCGAAAGTGGCTTTGCCGGAAGTAGAAATCCATTGGTATGATGGAGGTTTTATGCCCGAACGCCCGGTAGAATTTCCGCAAGGAAGTCCCTTGATGGGTTTAGGCGGCGGTTTGATAATTTTCCATGGAACGAAAGATACGTTGCTTTGTGGTTGTTACGGAGTCAGACCATGGTTGCTCTCCGGACGCGTACCGAATGCACCCAAGACAATTCGCCGTGTGGATAGAGCGACGAGGGGCGGACATGAAATGGACTGGGTACGCGCATGCAAGGAAAACCCGGAGAATCGTGTAAAAACCAAGTCAGACTTCTCCGAAGCAGGGCTATTTAATGAAATGATTATGATGGGTGTATTAGCAGTTCGCCTGCAAGCACTGAATAAAGTATTGAAATGGGATGGAATAAATATGCAATTTACCAATATTGACGACGATGAAAAAATTAGGTTTATGCTTTCAGAGGGTTTTACAATCAAAGAAGGTCACCCTTCGTTTAATGCTAAAATGTCGGATCCGGTTAATGCCAGAGAATTTGCAACTGAATTGATTAAGCATAATTATCGTACAGGTTGGGACCTTCCGGCGATGCCATAATTAAACTGCACTATTTCAAGAAATAATTATTATAAGAAAGTGATAAATAAGCAGACAGAATGTGAAAACATGATAGTCAATAATGATGAAAAAAGATATGAAAAAAATAGCATTCTGTATCACGTGTATGAATCGGTTATTCCATATTCAAAAAACATTACTGAATAATATTGAAGATAATTTTCTGCCGGAAGATGTGGAATTCATTTTATTAGATTATAATTCCACTGACGGATTGGAAGATTGGGTAAAGACATTGAGGGAATATATCGATAAGAATATATTGACATATTATAAAGCAACTACTCCTCAATATTACAACCGAAGTCATAGTCGTAATATGGTTTTTCGATTGGCAAATAGTGAGATTGTATGCAATCTGGATGCCGATAATTATTTGGGTAAAGGTTTTGCTGATTATATTATAAAAGAATTCAAGAATTCAAAAGAAAGAATATTTATTACTCCTATTCTAAAAAACAGGGATGTATTTGGTCGATTTTGTGCATACAGGGATGATTTTATGCATATTAAAGGGTATAATGAATCATTGTCAGGATACGGCATGGAAGATATAGATTTATTCGATAGACTTTTTAAAAGTGGTTTGCAGAGGAGAACGTTTATTAATCCGAATTACTATAAAGTAATACAACATTCAGACAAAGAGAGAGTTTCACAAGAATATTGTTATAAAAATTTCACTTCTGCTTATTTAGCTTATCTGACACCATATAGCGTAAAATTTCTTGTGTTGTATAGAGATTTTAGTTGCGAATTCGGCTATCTTACAAATAATTTTTTGTGTAATTATAACAATACAAAAAAACATTCAAATCATATAGATTTTTTCTTTGATCCGGTTAATCGAATTATACTAGAATCTCAATTGAATACGGGAAAATGGTTTATAGTTGATGATAAAATAAAGATAGTCTTAAATGATGAAGGAATAGAATTTCATAAAGATGCTTTAGCTATAGAATATAGAGGATTACGGTTTCATAAAGTAACAGATAAAGAAGTTTCAGCACAATTTGTAAGAGATTTGACAGATGCTAAAAATTTTGAAATTGTAACAAATGCTAGGCGTAATAACCCAAGTATTAATTCAGAAGGATTCGGAAAAGGGATTGTTTATCAAAATTTTGATTACAGAGGAAAAATAATTTTAGATTAGATTCTTATGAACATTGGTCAAAAATATATTCAAATTGATAATGTGACATGGTATTGTTTGTCTATATTTTATTCGAGGAACGAGTTGGGTGTATTAATGTCATCAATAAGTGAATTTTACATAACTAACAAGTATATTTTTGGCCATATTTCGATGCGGCTGTCATGGCATCAAGGAGAACGGATTGATATTGTGATTATTTCTGAAAATGAAGATAAGGATTTTGTTTATAATTTGATTGATAATTATTTTAATAATATAATTGACGCTTATCCTTCCAGTGCTTCAGTAACCATCCCTTATGGGAGTTTTATTTGGATGAGATATCCCAATAACTCTATTGTTTGGAATGCCTTTGATTTACCGCCGTATTACTTAGACAGTTCTGATAGTTGTTCTTTTACGATGCGTACATCTTTATTAATTGCCGACTTATACGATGCGGATTCTTCTTATGAAGAGAATGTTTTAAATATATCGATTTTTTTAATAGTAAAAATGATTAAAAGATCTTCATTTGGTTTAATAAATAAATATGATGATGTTCGGGATGTTGGTAATAATGAAAACTGCTTGGATATAATAAAATCTTACTGGGAATTTGAGGAGACAGATGAAAATTTAATTTTATGGTTAGAGCATATAGAAAAAGTTTATAAGAAAGAAGGGATAAAAGGTGTTCATTTTTTGATTTCGATAATTTTTTCTCAATTAGATTTATCTGGTTCTCAAAAAAAACATATTTTTTATTTACTTGATTTCAGTAGAAAGATGATTCAATAGGTTTATTGTGACAAGAATACGGAATGATAGTAGACGAATGAACGGACGATGCGGATTTCAATGATTTGTTTGATATTTGGATGACCTATCCGGAGACACCGGATGGTGTATGTTTCTATTATGCGGGTTTAAAAAAGGAAAAAGTCCCTGTGGAGAATGAGTCGGCTGCGAAAAATATGGATCCTTTCCGCATACTCTGCACGGTGTTATCCGACATTTCATTACCAAAGAGTTGCTAAGAGAACAGAGGAACAAAGGAGAAAGGAAATAGGAGATAGTGCCAGTTTCACAATCAAAGCACCTTCACACCTCCTTCTATACAATACTTTTTCATATCTCTCACTACTGCCTGTATAATGGTTGTTACGGGTGGTTTTTTCGTAATATGATGATTAATTCGTATAATACGAAAAAAATGTAGTTGTAATATGAAAATAATTCTATTTTTGCATAAATAATAATTATGCTAATGATGTATCTGTGAAATGAGTTCGGATTTGGCGTAAAAATGAAATACTGATATATGAAAAAACTAAACGCCTATTTAATTAGTATCCTGTTTGTGTTAACTGGATGTAGTCAATCCGGTACCCAAAATACTGATTTTTTTACGATTGATGTTACAGAAAAATATCCGAAGAAAGATTTTATTCTTCAGGATATTTTTGATGTGGAATACATTCCATTGGAGACGAATGATGAGTTTATTTGTGAGGGATGGCCGTTGGCGATTGGAGAAGAGGTTGTGTTAACCAGAAATTCAACGGGGACCAGAGACCTTTTTGTCTTTAACAGAAGTGACGGTAAAGGTATAAAGCGAATAAACCGATTTGGTGAAAGCGGTGAGGAGTATCTGTATAGCTATAATAGCTTTCTGGATGAGGCGAACGGTGAATTATTTGTCTGTGACAGGAAAAAAATATTAGTATATGATCTGGAAGGAAACTTTAAAAGGTCTTTTGATCAGAATAAAGATGCTTCGTTACAGGATTTGACGAATTTTGACGCGGAGAGTTTTATTTGGTGGAATTCGTCCTTTAATTTTAATGAGGATGCGGTAGAGATGCCTTCGTTTTTTATTACATCTAAACAAGATGGACGTATTCTTCGGGAAATAGAAATACCGATAGAACAACGAAAATCACCTGTAATCATGTGGCGTGAAGGGGATATTACGTATGCTATAGGTCCTCAAAATAAATCGATAATCCCTTACAAGGATGAAATGATACTGACGGAAGCCTCGTCGGATACGGTATATCGGTATACCCGTGAACAGACCTTGATACCTTTTATGGTACGAACTCCTTCTTTACAATCTATGGATCCGGAGATGTTTCTTTTGCCGGGGGTTGTTTCCGACCGTTACTGCTTTATGGAGGTCAATACCAAAAAGAGGGATGCTATAGATACGAGTCTGGCGCTCGACAGGCGGACAGGGGAGATATTCCGGTCTACTGTGTATAATGACGATTATTCCAACAAAGAACGTGTGGATATGTATTCTATCGGAAAGAATGGAAATCCCGATATTGCTTTTTGCCAGAAAATAGAAGCTGAAGCTCTTGTCAAAGCTTACGAAAGAGATCAATTAAAGGGGAGATTGAAAGAAATTGCTGCGAATCTGGATGATGAAGATAATGTGGTGATTATGTTGGCGAAATATAAGAAATGAAATGAGGAAATGAGGAAATAGGAAATAGGAAATAGGAGCAAACATACTATCTCCTAATTCCTATCTCCTTGTTCCTTTATTGGTTTACAAAATAGTTACTTATACCGAATAGCTTTTTTACTTCCCAATGGCTTTCTTCGGTTTCTTTCTTATACTGCGCATAATTGAGCAGGCTGGCATCGGCGGAATATTGATAGATGGTCATCTCTTTGGGCGCGTCAAATGCATTTCCTTCTTTATTCCACAAGGCATAGTTTAATGTGGCTGTACTTACTATCTCGTCATAGGTGTAAGTGATCAAATACCAGTTTTCCCAGGTAGCGGTTTGTTTATTCCAACGCGATGCTTTACATGATGCCGGCATGCCCTGATGGGTATAGGTATAATCATATTTCAGATGGCGTTGGTAACCTCCCGTTTCTATTTGTTTACACACCTCTTTGGATACGACCTGTCCCTTTTCGGCAGAGGTATTGTAAAGAAACTTCGGAAGAGATACTGTTTTTGCACTTGCTGATGAAGCAAAAGATACGATGAACATTGCAGTTAACATTACGGTAAATACGGACTTTTTCATGACTTTAATTTTTAAATTGTTATTTATTTGTTGTTTGTTTTTAAGCATACTTATGGCTTGTCGGACAAAATTCTTGTCCGGTTTTTAATGTTTTTTTAATTGATAATTAATGAGAACTATTTATGTAGGATCGATTATTTATCCGTCTTCCTTTCTGAATTCCAGAATATCGGCCGGTTGACAATCTAATTCCTGGCATATCGCTTCGAGGGTAGAGAAACGGATGGCTTTCGCTTTTCCCGTTTTCAGGATCGACAGGTTCGCCGGAGTGATATCAATGCGTTCCGCCAGTTCCCCTAAGGATATTTTTCGTTTGGCCATCATTACATCCAAATTGACTATAATACTCATAATTGTTTGATTAAATAGTTAGTTCCTGTTCTTCTTTTAATTTCAGCCCGATGGCAAAAATTTCCGCTATCAGAAAGGCCGATAAGCCCAGAATAAAATAGAGGAAGCTGAAGGAGTGATCGCCCACTAAACGATAGCCTTCTATTTCAAGCAATTGATCAACAAGTAATTTGCCATAAATAAAGCTGGCGAAATCCAATACAAAGATAATCAACAGTCCCACTCCCATATAGCGTATGCGCCTCACATTGATCCAGTCGAAAACAACAGAGCGGTTTACTGCAATAATTATTTTGACAAAATAGACAAGGATCGCAATGATTACGGCAATTAATACCAGCCCGCGAATTAAATTAAATGTCTGGTAAAGATTGTTGGGCTCCATTTCAACCGTGGCAGATACGATGTTAGCAGGTAGCACCTGTCCGGTTTTTTCATTTGTCAGTTCGCTGACTGTGGCTCCTGATACCTCTGGACGAAGGAAAATATCCAGAAACATAACCTCTTCGGTTCTTTCCACATCGTATGAGTTCCAGCCATCCATAAAGCCTTTTACAAATGATGCTGTTAGAAATCCGCTTTGCGTACCGAAGGCAAAAATAATCACAAAGGTGATGAAGAGAAGTCTTTTTTTCATGTCTTTTACTATTTATTAATTGTTATTCGTGTGTTATTTATCGAAATTCGATATGCAAATGAAAGGACTATTTTTGATACCACCAAATAATTTCGATATTTTTTTATCGAAAAACAATATATTTTTCTCAAATAAGGAGAAATCATGTGTAAAGGAGAGGTTTTTCATGCACTGTATATCTCTTTTTTAGGAGATTCGGAAAATCCTGTTTTGTCTATTAGGATCAATCGAAAACCTAAAGAATCTAAAAATTATAATTTTCTTTTTTAGCCGGTGGTACTATGTAATTGTTTGATATACGGTGTTTTTGTGTGGCTGTATGCGAATTTTCCCAATACAATTCCTAAATGCTGAAATAGGATTAAAGCTATTTGAATGTTTAATAGGTTTTAACTTGTGTATCTATCGTTTACCGGTTCGGCTATTGCCGTATTACGGCATTTCACGTTTTTCTTGCTCCTGTACATTTGCGCTGTGTTTCAATAGTGAGGCACATAATCATTTTAATTATTTAATGTTATGAGTTTAAAATTTAGAAAAGTACAGCGTAAAGTGCTGAGTGGAAAAGATGCCGGACAGGTGAAAACCTATGCAATGGCAAAAGCGAATGGGTATTGTGATATGACGAAGTTGTGCAAGATGATTTCTGCGCGTTCGGCGATGTCGAGTGCTGATGTGAAAGCGATATTGGATTCGCTGAACTGGGTGATGGATGTGGAATTGCAATCGGGCAATATTGTGCAGTTGGGTGAACTGGGTAATTTCCGTTTGTCCGTAAAATCAACAGGAGCGGAAACGCCGGAAGATTTCAATGCTTCATTGATCAAACAGGCACGCATTGTGTTTAGTCCGGGTGCCAGCTTGCGTGAGACAAAGGCCAATGTTAATTACCAATGGGAGAAACCGTATGTGGTTACCGAAGAGTGCCAAAGGGATCATTTGGCTTAACATGCAACTGTTAGTGGCAATCCTGCTCACCTTGAGCGGGATTGTCCTGCTGTTTATGGGGATGCTGACGGAACCGGCGGGTGAGATACATGGGAGTGTGCTGGTGGCCTTCGGCGAGATGAGCACTTTTGCCGGTGCTTTATTTGGTGTGGATTATTCCTATAAGTACAAATTAAAGAACAAACAGGAGAACGAGGAGAAATAACAAGATGAGTCTTATTAGTAGAAATTTTAGCTGGACGGAGATGATATGGAGTGAAACGGCAGAAAGGCAACAGATCCGTAATGTGCCGGGTGAGCGGGAAGAGAAGGCTTTACGCCGATTGGTAGAGGAGGTGTTGCAACCACTTCGTACAGCTTATGGAATGCCTATACGGATCAGTAGCGGGTATCGTTGTCCGGAATTGAATAAGCTGGTTGGCGGTGTGGCGTCGAGTCAGCATCTGAAAGGCGAGGCGGCGGATTGTGTGGTGCTGGATGCGACAGCCTTGCTGGCCGTGTTGCTGCGGGAAGGTATTCTGTTTGATCAGGCGATATTGTATCAGCGGTCTAATTTTTTGCATGTGTCATTGCGAGCGGTTAAGAATCGGAAGATGGTTATTGTAAAGAGATAGGTATGCGAATAGTTTGGATTATTAGTGTGTTGTTGCTGCTGACCGGAGGTTGCCGTGTTGTTCGGCAACAAGAGGTAAAGAAAGCGGAAAAGGTAGTTGTGGATGCTTCGCAGCAGGATAGTTTGTCTCTGGATCGGGTTTTTGAAGAGCTGCGGGCGCGAAAACTGCTGCTTGAGCATATCCATTTTCGTATGCCTGATAGTATGAGTCGGGTTTATCCGGCATCGGTTACCCGGATAGCATTGCAGGAAGATAAAAAGCTGACGGATTCGGTTGTTGTCAATAACAAAAGGTTCTCTTCAGGACAGTCTGTTCAGGAAGAGGTAGAAGAAACATATAGGAAGATAGTGGTGAAGCAGCGGTGGTTTTCTGTGTTACGCGGGATAATGGTGCTGTTGTTTTTACTTGGTATTATAAAAATTGTCAATAGATATATAAAAATAAGAAATTAGAGTGGATGTCTGTCGGATATATAAAAACGATTTTGAATGTGTTTGGTTCGTGGATAATTTTTATGTTTCTTTGCGGGAAAATTAAGCTTTGAATCTAATAATTGAACAGGGAAACACGTCGACAAAGGTAGCTGTTTTTAATGAGGGATCATTGGCGGTATCTTTGGTGTATAAAGAATTTGATAGTGCTCTATTAGATGCTTTGTTTGATGAATATGAGCTTACAAAGGGAATTATGTCGACAGTCTTATTACCGAATGAAAAACTGTTGACTTATTTGCGAAATCGGCTGGATACCTTTATTTTACTGGATGAGAAAGTGCCGATTCCAATCTCTGTTGTTTATGAAACTCCTGAAACATTAGGAAAGGATAGGTTGGCGGCGGCTGTAGGTGCTAATTACCTGCAACCGGGTAAAAATCTGTTGGTTATAGATGCCGGTACAGCGATTACCTATGAATTGGTGGAAGCTTCAGGAACTTATGTAGGAGGCAATATTTCACCGGGGATGACAACTCGTTTCAAGGCGCTTCATGCGTATACCGAACGATTGCCATTAGTTTTTGAGCAGGATGATGTATCTTTATTGGGGAGCAATACGATTCGTGCGATTCAGAGTGGCGTAGTTAATGGAATCGTTTATGAGATGGAAGGATACATCCGTGAATTAAGTTTAAAATACTCCGAACTTTTAGTTTTTTTAACGGGCGGTCATTCGTTTTATTTTGAAAGACGCCTAAAAAAACGCATCTTTGCAAACGTTAATTTAGTGTTGATAGGCTTAAATAGAATCTTAGAGTATAATGTTGAAAATTAGCAGGGTAGTAATTATAAGTATTCTTATAGCCACTCAGTGGCCGGTATGCGCTCAAAATAATACCAACTCACCTTATACGCGGTTTGGTTACGGAGAACTGGCCAATCGCTCATTTGGAGCGGGTCGCTCAATGGGGGGAGTGGGTTATGGATTACGATCCTCAAAACAGATAAATCCTTTGAATCCTGCGTCTTACACAGGTATGGATTCGCTGACATTTCTCTTTGATTTTGGAGTTAATGCACAATTATCATGGTATGATGATGGCGTTAACAAACAGAAAGATACCAATGGGAATATTGAATATATGGCCATGCAATTTCCTATCAGTAAGCGAATGGCTGTTAGTATAGGAATTTTGCCGTATTCGTATGTGGGATATAAGTATGGTGCAGATATAAGTGATGGTGATGCTCCTTATCGGGAGCAATATATTGGAACCGGTGGATTAAACGATATCTATGCTGGTTTGTCTATAGATATATGGAAGAAGCGTCTTTCAGTTGGTGCAAACGTCGGATATTTGTTTGGAAATGTCAACCATAATTCGCGTATGAACTTTGAAAGTAATACAGGGCGTTTAATTTATACGACCAAAGAAGTAAAGGTTAAAGATCTGAAGCTTGATTTTGGTTTACAGTATACACATCCGCTAAGTGCTACACAACATTTTGTAGTTGGATTGGCTTATTCGCCATCAAATCGATTAAATGCCAAATCTACGGAAATTGTACAGATCGGCACAGGTTTATCTGCAGATATAGATACGACGACGATAACCGGACAGCGATTTGATATACCTAATTCTTTTGGATTGGGATTTTCATATGTGAAAGCAAATAAGTTGACGGTAGCGGCAGATATCTTGTATGAAACATGGGGTGAGGCTCATTTTTTTGGCGATAAAGGAGATTTTAAGGATAGAATACGGATAGCTGCCGGATTGGAATATCTTCCGAATTATCAGGAAAGAGCCTTCTTTAAACGGGTAAGGTACCGTGCCGGATTACATTACAGTAATTCTTATCTGAAGATTAATTCAGTTGAAGAAAATGGAAAAACGGGCTTTGGATATGATGAATATGGTGCAAGTGTAGGTTTTGGCCTGCCTTTGGTTGATAATCGTTCGTTTATAAATATTGGAATTGAATATGTAAAAATCAAGCCGGAGAGTAAATTGATGATAGATGAACAATACCTTCGGTTTACATTGAATTATACATTTAACGAACGTTGGTTCTTTAAATTTAAAGTGGATTAAGACAATTGCTAATTTAAAATTAAAAGACGGAATATGAAGATCAAAGTTTTATTAATGGCTTTTGCAATCTCTATAGGAGTATTCGAGGCCTACGCACAAAAAGGAGTGGACACCGGGACGCAGTTTGGTTCGGGTGCTGATAGTATCAGATGTATTGAAAACATTAGTTTATTTACCCCTTATGCCAGATCAAATAATTATGCAGATGCGTTGCCTTATTGGCAGGTAGTGTACGAAGAATGTCCTGCGGCGACAAGGGATATTTATCTGTATGGAGTTCGTATTGTGAACTGGCAGATTTCAAATGAACAAGATCCTACTAGGAAAGAAGAGCTGATCAATAAACTGATGGAGGTTTATGACAAGCGCGTTATCTATTTTGGGAATGATGCCCGCTATCCGAAAGACTGGATTGTGGCACGTAAAGCACAAGATTATATCGCGGTGAAAGGCGAAAGTGCAGACAATAAATTACTTTATGGCTGGTTGAAAGAAGTTGTTGACGAAAAAGGTGAAGTGTGTGATCCTTTGGCTGTCAACTTGTTAGTGTTTGCTTCTCTTCGCCGGATGCTTGAAGATCCTGATTTTAAAGAGCAATATATTGCTGATTATATGACGTCCGCTGCTATTTATGAAGCTCAGATAAAAGACGGAGAAGCTTCCGGAAGCGATGTGGAAAATGTAGTAGCTTATAAACAGGCAATAGATAATCAATTTGCAACCAGTGGAGCAGCTGATTGTGAAACATTGCAGAGTATGTATGCTCCTAAAGTTGAGGAGAACAAAGATAATATGGAGTATCTGAAGGAAGTATTAACTCTGCTTAGACGCCTTCGTTGTAATGAAATAGATGCTTATATAGCCGCTTCACGTTATGTGCATGTGAACGAACCGACAGCAGCTTCTGCCGCTGGTCTGGCCAGACAAGCTATAAAAGACGATAATTACACTTTGGCAATTCAGTATTTGGAAGAAGCTGCTGATCTGGATGAAGATCCGATGTCTAAAGCTGATGATTATTACGCGATTTCTCAATTGTTGTATAGTCAAAACAATTACTCCCGTTCAAGGCAATATGCTTTAAGAGCATTGGAATTCAATCCTAATTATGGTAAGGCGTATATTTTGATTGGTCAAATGTATGCTGCCTCTGCACGGTCAATCTTCCCGAATGATGCGGTTTTAGCTAAAGCTGTTTATAATGTAGCTATTGATAAATTCGAAAGAGCAAAACAAGTAGATCCGGAGTCGGCTTCAGAAGCAAACAGCCAGATTGCTACCTATCGCCCGCATCTTCCTTCAACAGAAGAGATCTTTATGCACCCAGATTTGGAAAAAGGTAAAGCCTTTACCGTTGGTGGATGGATCAATGAGCGTACAACGATCAGATAAAAAAAATGAACAATCAGCGTTTTCATTGTAAAACGAAACATACCGGCATAACAACTATCCCTGTGATAGTTGTTATGCTTCTTTTATTTTCTACCTTTTCTTGCAGCAAAGAGAAAAAAGAAATTGTAGAAGTTGCCTTTGATCCGGAGACTACCTATACAATGTTGTCAAAAGGTGTATCCTCCTTAATTTCGGACTCCGGTGTTACGCGCTATCGGGTAAACACGGAGACTTGGTTGACCTATGATAAAGCAGAAGAGCCTTACTATTACTTTCCTGATGGGATTTATCTCGAGCGGTTTGATACTCTATTTAATCCTGAGGCTACCGTAAAAGCAGATACAGGTTATTATTGGACAAAAAAAGGTTTGTATAAGCTTATTAATAATGTTGAAATAGAAAATCTGGAAGGGGAGAGGTTCGAAACATCATTGTTGTATTGGGATCAGGAAGCGGAACGTATCTGGTCGGATCAGTTTATCCGAATCACACGTGATGATAAGGTGATTACGGGAATTGGTTTTGAGTCTAACCAAACGATGACTAATTATCAGATATTTAATTCAGCCGGGGAATTCACTGTTGAGGATACAGATCCGGAAGATTCTATACAATCCGAAGATATAACGGAGTAAATATTAACGTCAAAGCTGTTCTCGTTTTGTGAGTACATTAACGTACATATTAATAGCATTAGGTTTTTTTGCATTTTTTTCTGCAATGGAAATAGCTTTTGTCTCTTCCAATAAGTTGCGTTTTGCTCTTGATAAAGGAAAGAGAAGTATTTCAAGCCGAATATTAGAGTTGTTTTATCGTAACTCAAGTCAATTTATTTCGACCATGTTGGTGGGAAATACGATCGCTTTGATTGTTTATGGACTTCAAATGGCTATCGTACTGAAGCCTTTTATTGCAGCGGTTGTATATAATGAAGCTCTGGTTATAGTGTTTCAGTCAATCTTGTCAGCTTTGTTGATTTTGTTTGTCGGGGAATTTATACCGAAGACTATTGTGCGAATCAACCCAAACATTTCCTTGAAAGTATTTGCCATCCCCTTGTTTTTAATGTATGTGGTTCTTTTTCCTATAACCATACTGTGTTCTTATCTTTCTTTTGGTATTTTACGCTTAATAGGTGTCAGGAATATGAAGCAGACATCTCCTTATGTATTGGGGAAAGTGGATTTAGACTCTTTTATTCAGCAAACAATCGATGATGCACCACAAAATACATTAATGGATACAGAGGTGAAGATTTTTCAAAATGCCTTAGACTTCTCAAATGTTCGCCTAAGAGACTGTATAGTGCCCAGGACAGAGATTGTAGCCTGTGATACAGACGTGTCTATTAATGAACTACGGATGAAATTTATAGAAACCGGGCTTTCGAAAATTGTCGTTTTCAAGGAAAATATTGATGATATAATAGGTTATATTCACTCTTCCGAACTTTTTAAACACCCGGAAGATTGGACACAGCATATTAATCCGGTATCTATTGTGCCCGAAACAATGGCGGCAAATAAATTAATGAAGCAGTTGATGCAAGAAAAGAGGAGTCTGGCTGTTGTTGTCGATGAATTTGGAGGGACAGCCGGTATAGTTACCTTAGAAGATATAGTTGAAGAAATATTTGGAGAAATAGAAGACGAGCATGATTTGAAATCACGTGTGGCGAAAAAAGTGTCAGATAATACCTATTTGTTGTCCGGACGTATGGAGATAGGCACGCTTAATGATATGTTTGAGTTGGGCTTACCGGATTCGGATGAATATGTGACTGTTGCTGGATTAATTTTGCATCATTACCAGAAGTTCCCCAAATTGAATGAGACTGTTGTGGTGGGTGATTTTTCGTTTAAAATTATAAAAGTTA
>JAJDIA010000002.1 GCA_030266465.1 Parabacteroides sp. OttesenSCG-928-G21
TTCTATTCCGGATTTTTGACACCTTTTCAAAATCATTGCAATGATTTCTGTTTGGCCTTTCATTTTGTCAACGAATCAGTTTTTTGCCTGACATCCTGATTTTTTCTTGAGCCTTATTTTTGCGTTTCTAATTGAATAGACTCGTATCGGGGTCCGAATAAACGATTCTACGAGGGGCCAAATTGACACTTTGATAGTTGGGGAGAGGGTTTATTGCTTGAGGTGAGATGTTGACAATTTGTAAATATGGATATTCGGTTTTTGTGAGGAGTGGGAGTGAGGATTACAGAAAATCATCAAAAACTATTATTTTAAAACAAAATAGTCTATTTTCGCTGTTATAAATATAGAGGAAATTAAAAAAACAAAAAGATTATGGGTCGTCTTACTAATTCCACAGTGCGCAGTGCGCTTGCTATTATTTTAGGTCTTGTATTGGTCTTATGGCCTGAGGTGGCTATTTATTATCTTGTTATAACCATTGGTATACTTTTTATCCTGCCCGGTATTTTTGCCTTATTAGCCTATTTTACCCGAGATAAAGATGTGGAAAATCCCAGAACATTTCCTTTGGAGGCGGCAGGAAGTATTTTGTTTGGCGCTCTGTTGGTTATTATTCCTAACTTTTTTGTAAACACATTGATGTATTTACTCGGCATATTACTACTGATTGCCGGTATTCAACAGCTTGTTTCATTGATCAGGGCCAGAAAATGGGCATTTGTAAGTTGGGTCTTTTATATTATTCCGGTTTTATTGATACTGGTTGGTATCATTATTTTAAGTAACCCATTTACGGTTGTGTCAAGCACATTTATTGTCTTTGGCGTAGCCTGTATAGTTTATGGTATAAGTGAATTAATCAACGCCTATCGTTTCCGGAAAAGAAATGAATTTACAGATATAACAGATGTTACTGACGTTTAAGATTTTCGATATTCCATTGGTGAGACTCCCATATGTTTTTTGAAAAACTTCCCGAAAGTGGACTGATCTGAAAAATTCAGTTGATCAGCCACCTGCTGTATAGTCACATTCGGCATCTTCAATAAGATTTTAGCTTCCGCCATTAATGCTTCGTCAATCCATTTATTGGCCGACTTCCCTGTTAATTCTTTGAGTATTAATGAAAGATATTGTGGAGTAATAAATAAATTTTCGGCAAAGAAAGTTACAGCGTGATGCTCCTTCACATGTGTAAAAAGCAGTTGTAGAAATTGATTCAGTATCTCTTCTTTACGGGAGAGGGTTGGTCGCACTAACATCTCTTGCTTTCCAATTAAAATATTCGCCATTTCCAATAAAAAGCCCACAAATGCATTCTGTAAAAGCTCTTTATGAAAAGCATGTGTTCGCTGGCGTATTTTGTCTTGCAAAAGATACAATCCATTTTTAACAACAGTTGTTTCTTCCGGTGAAAGCTTCATATGCGGATTATTATGTACCAAAAGATAGTTACTCATAGACGGACTTCGCTTTTGTAGATTCATTTCTTCGGCAAAAACTTTATCAACCATCATAATAATTGCCTTAAAATCAGAGCTATTATTCCCTGCCTGTAGGACATGCGAAGGCATAACAATCAAAAAATCATTGGCGGAGAGTTGATACGGAACATAATCAAGGCTAATTTCTGCTTCACCTTGTAAAATAAGAAAAATAAATAGTCCGTTCAATCGTAGAGGAGAAGTATAGTCTGTTTTCTCCTCTTTATTCTCAAGTAAACAAGCATCAAGTTCCGCTACTCCAAAAACATTTTGGTAAACATCAGAAGTAACGATATATTTATTAATTTCTGCAATTTGAATGATTGGAAACTGTGTCATAAATATCTTATTTTATAGTTGTATTTTTATCTGCTTTAGCATTTATTTCGTTTTAACCGAAATACTATGGAAGAAAAAGCCCGGATTAGCCACAAATATATAGACTTTATTTCTATTTTAACCAATCATGTAACATAATAAACCATTTTAGTTTTCAAAATTCACCCCACCTTTGTATCGGCAAATAGAAAATAATTTATTCTATTCTTTTATACGAAAAAAACTTAACCGGTTTATCGAGTGTATTCCGTCATTCGTCGATTAATGACGGCAGACAAGCGGATTCAGTTTGAGGGAATACCAAAGTATATATACTTTTGCTCTCAAAGATAAAAGTGGATAGGTATGAATGAAGTAAGGTTTCAAATATGGTTATCAGTAAAACAGAAATTATCAAAATTGCATTCGATCAGTTTTCCCATTATGGGATCAAGCGCGTAAGCATGGATGATATTGCCCGGACAGCCGGAATCTCCAAGCGTACGTTATATGAATTCTTTGATGATAAAGAGACGTTGCTTGTAGAAGGAATAAAGAATACCGGTAGTCATCTATATAAATATCTCCAGGAGCTTGAGAAGACTTCTTGCACAGCAATTGATGTATTTATTTTGTTTTATGAAGAATTGATGAGGCAACCTCGCTGGTATCATCATAAATTCTACGAGGATCTTAAGAAATACCCAAAGGCTTTGATATATAAGGAAGAGGAAAAAGCGGCATTTACACAAAAATGTATTGATTTATTTAACAGAGGTATTAAGGAAGGAGTTTTGAGGGAAGAGGTGAATTTTGAAATTGTTGCCTTACTGGCAAAAGACCAAATAAAGATGATCCATCCGTCGAAAGCCTTTTCAAAACATTCAAATGCAGAGGTATATAACACAGTATTAGTAACTTTTTTAAGAGGTATATGTACAGAAAAAGGAGTGAGAATTGTAGAAAAATGGATCGCCACAAAAAAAATACACAATATTTCTTGAATAATAATCACATAATCATAATAAATCTATTTAAATGAGACGATTAGTATGTAAAACAAAGAGGATGATGACAGTAAGCTTATTACTGTTTTCTATTGCTCTTCTGCAAGTAAAGGCCCAGGAGGCTACTCCCATTGTCCTTGATTTGGAGAAAGCACTGGAAATAGCGATGAGTGAGAATCCAACCGTTAAGGTTGCTGATCAGGAAATTGAAAAGAAGCAATATGCAAAAAAAGGCGCATACGCCGCTCTTTTCCCACAAATTAATTTTAGCGCGGATTATAGTCGTACATTGAAAAAACAAGTCATGTATATGGATGGCGCATTCGATATGGGCAGTATGCTTGATCCTGTAGTAGAACCAATCGTAACAGGTATAGACCGAACGCTCCAGGGAATGGATCCTAACTATGTGCCGGGAACTTTAGGTACAAATATTGCAGGAAGCCAACCCCCTCCAGTTGAGACTACCGGTGGAAATGAAGGGATATCCGTTGGACGTGATAATAACTGGAGCTTTGGGTTCAGCTTAGGAATACCGTTGGTTAATGCATCCTTATGGAAAAGTTTATCAATATCAGGTATGGATGTTGAGTTAGCGATAGAACAAGCCCGTTCTTCTAAAATCGATATGACGAATCAGGTTACAAAGGCTTTCTATGCGGTTATGCTGGCCAACGACTCTTATCGCGTATTTAAGGACAGCTATGAAAATGCGATGAGCAATTATCTGGATATCAAAAATAAATATGAACAGGGACAAGTAGCAGAGTATGATTTGATTCGTGCCGACGTTTCCGTGAAAAATATTGAACCCAATATGCTTCAGGCAGAAAATGCCGTAACACTTGCCAAATGGCAACTGAAAGCGCTTCTGGGAATGGATCTGGATATGCCTATAGAATGTGAAGGCAAACTAACCGATTATCAGTCGAATTTATATGGAGAACATCTGTTAGCGGATTATTCATTGGGAGAAAATACCAGTTTGAGACAATTGGATCTTCAAAAAGGACAGCTTGAGAAAACGTTGACACTGCAAAAGTTCGACTTTCTGCCTACACTTTCGTTAAGCGGCGTGTATAACTGGAGTGCCATGAATAATGACTTTAAGTTCAGTGAATACAGATGGAATCCTTATTCAATGGTAGGTCTTTCGCTCTCTATTCCTATTTTCTCCGGAGGAAGCAGGGTACAGAAAATTAATCAGACTAAGGCGACTCTATTTCAAATGGACTTGCAAAGAAGTGACATGGAGCGCAATCTGCAATTGGCAGTTAAGCAGTATCAGGACAATATGAATACCTGTATCAAACGATTTGATGCGGCGAGAAAAGGAGTAGAACAATCTGAAAGAGGATTTGAAATCGCACAGAAACGCTATGAGACAGGGGCCGGAACATTGCTGGAAAGAAATGATGCGGAGTTGGCCATGACACAAGCTAAACTTAACTTCAACCAGTCGATTTACGATTATATGGTATCAAAATCAGATCTGGACAGAATCATTGGGAAATATAACGATAAGATTAGAAAATAACGATAAAACAGAAATATAAGATGAGAACAACAAGCGTCTTAAAAGTATTACCGGTATCCGCTTTAATGCTGATTATTACATCTTGCGCCGGAGATGGCTCCAATGTGGAGACAAAAGATGAAAAAGTGAAAATAAAATTAGAGACTGTACATCGTCAGGATGTAGAACAATTGTATGAATTTACTGCAACAGTTGAAGCGAATATATCCAATAATATTGCTCCTCAAAGCCCGGCTCGTATTGAGAAGCTGCATGTAGAAGTTGGTGACCGCGTAAATGCCGGACAACTATTGGCTACTATGGATGCAACAAACCTGAAACAGACAAAACTACAGTTGGAGAATCAAGAAACGGAATTCAAACGTATTGATGAATTGTATAAAATAGGTGGTGTTTCCAAATCGGCTTGGGAAGCACAAAAAACAGGTTTGGATGTCAGTCGTACAATCGTGAAGAATTTAGAAGAAAACGTTCAGTTGCTAAGTCCTATTTCAGGAATAATAACTGCCCGGAATTATGACAATGGAGATATGTATTCAGGCACGCCTGTTTACGTTGTTCAACAAATCCGACCGGTAAAACTAATGGTAAATGTCTCTGAGAGCTATTTTACACAGGTAAAAAAAGGGATGGATGTGGACATTCGTTTAGATGTATATGGTGATGACGTATTCAATGGCAAAGTGCATTTAATTCACCCGACAATTGATCCGGCTACCCGTACATTCCCGGTAGAGATACGTCTTCCGAACAATGACGACAGAGTTCGTCCCGGTATGTTTGCCCGTATAACCATGAATTTTGGAACGGTTCAACACGTGGTGGTATCCGATCAGGCGATTGTTAAACAAGCCGGTTCAGCAGACAGATTCATTTATGTGTATAAAAACAACGGAACTGTTTCTTATCAAAAAGTAGAATTAGGCAGAAGAATGAATGACCGGTATGAATTAATATCCGGTGTAGAAGACGGAGACCAGGTAGCAGTTACCGGTTTGAACCGCTTGACGAATGGTGCAGAAGTTGAAATTGTAAAATAAGAAAACTGAATAAAATATGAGTATATATAGCGCAGCGGTTAAAAAACCGGTAACTACGGCTCTTATCTTTGTGGCTGTAGTCATTATCGGGATTTTTTCCCTAACACGACTGGCTGTCGATTTATTACCGGAGATTGAAAGTAATGTCATCCTGGTAATGACGGCCTACCCAGGAGCAAGTTCCTCGGATATAGAGACCAACGTTTCCCGTCCGCTTGAAAACTCTTTAAATAGCGTAAGCGACTTGAAGAATATCACCTCTATGTCCAGAGAAAATATGTCTATTGTGATGATGGAGTTTGAGTATGGAGCGGATATAGATGTGGCAACGAATGACGTCCGGGATAATCTGGAAATGGTTAAATCCATGCTTCCTGATGATGCTGAAAGTCCTGTTATTTTCAAATTTGGTACGGAGAATATCCCCATCTTACTACTCTCTGTTACAGCAGAAGAAAGTACAAATGCCTTATATAAAATATTGGACGACCAGGTAGCCAATCCATTGGCTCGTATCAGTGGAGTGGGTGCTGTTTCTATTTCAGGAACACCGGTTCGTGAAGTACAAGTATATTGCGACCCCTATAAACTGGAGGCCTATGGCATGACTATAGAAGCAATATCATCAATCATCAGCCAGGAAAACAGAAATACGCCTGCCGGTTCTATTGATATTGGTTCCAACACCTATTCTTTACGCGTACAGGGAGAATTTACGGATTCCAAACAGCTTCTTGACTTAGTATTAGGTAGCCAGAACGGAAAAACCATTTATCTCCGGGATATAGCCCGTATAGACGATACGGTAGCTGAACGCGCACAGGAAGTTTATAATAACGGCACACGTGGAGGTATGATCGTTATACAAAAACAGTCCGGCGCAAATTCTGTTAATATTGCAAAGAGTGTACATGCAAAATTACCTGAAATTCAGGCAGGATTACCTTCAGACGTAAAACTTGGCGTAATTGTTGATACCTCTACCAATATTACAAACACAATCAACAGTTTGATTGAAACAATCATTATAACTTTCTTGATTGTAATGCTTGTTGTATTTGTATTCCTTGGACGTTGGAGAGCTACGTTTATTATTGTATTAACCATCCCGATCTCATTGATCGCTGCATTCGCCTATTTGTATGCTTCCGGTAATACATTGAACATTATCTCACTGAGTTCACTCTCTATTGCTATCGGTATGGTGGTGGATGATGCGATTGTGGTACTCGAAAATATTACAACACATATTGAACGGGGTAGTAATCCTAAACAGGCAGCCGTACATGCCACGAATGAGGTTTCGCTTTCTGTAATTGCCTCTACATTGACTATGTTAGCGGTATTCTTACCGTTGACCATGACTTCGGGTATCGCCGGTATTCTGTTTAAACAGTTAGGATGGATCGTTAGTATTATCATGATCGTATCTACTTTGGCTGCTTTAACATTGACACCGATGTTATCTTCACAGATGCTTCGTCTTAATCTGAAGAAAGGAAAGCTTTATATGCTGTTCTTTACTCCGATAGAAAAAGCGCTGGATGCATTAGATCATTTTTATTCCAAATTCTTGCATTGGTCCGTAAGACACAGGAAAACCGTTATCTTCGGTGCGTTTATGATCTTTGCGGCAGTTATGTTATTAGTACCGACTATAAAAACAGAGTTTTTCCCAACACAGGATAATGCCCGTATTGGTGTAACGATAGAGTTACCGGTAGGGACACGTCAGGAGATTACCCGCGATTTAGCCGTTCAGATCAACTCCGAATTTACAGAAAAATATCCGGAGATTGACGTGATCAACTTCTCTGAAGGGCAGGCGGATTCTGATAATACATTTGCACAATTAAGTTCATCCGGTACAAACATTATCAGCTTCAATATCAGTTTGAGCAGTGTGGAAGAGCGTGAAAGAGGTCTGTTGGAGATTTGTGAGCTGATGCGTAAAGACCTTGACCAGTATTCTGAAATCAAAAAATTCCAGGTACAGGCAGGGGGAAGCACCGGCGGTATGGGAGGAGAAACCAGTGTGGATATCGAAATCTACGGATATGACTTTGAAGCTACAGATGCAATGGCACAAAACATAGCGGCCAAAATGAGGAACTACAAAGTGGTATCACAAGTGGATATCAGCCGTGAAGATTATATCCCGGAATATCAGGTGGATTTCGATCGTGAAAAACTGGCTATCAACGGACTGAATGTAACTACCGCTTCCATGTATTTAAGAAACCGTATTAACGGATCTACCGCGTCTCAGTATCGTGAAGAGGGAGATGAATATGATATCCGCGTACGTTATGCACCGGAATTCCGTCAGTCTTTGGAAGACATTGAAAACATTATCCTGTATAATGCGATGGGAAATGGTGTTCGCATCCGCGATTTAGGTGTAGTTGTTGAACGTATGAATCCGCCGACGATTGAGCGTAAAAACCGTGAACGTGTCATTACCGTTTCTGCTATTGTAGCTGCCGACGCTGCACTCAGTGATGTAGTAGCTGCTGCCAACTCAGAAATGAGAGCGATGCAGATGCCTTCGGACATTACCTGGCAAATTGGTGGTACGTACGAAACGCAACAGGAGACATTTGCCGACCTGGCCGGATTATCCGTATTAATTATCATTCTGGTATTTATCGTGATGGCGGCACAGTTCGAATCATTGGTCGACCCGTTTGTGATTATGTTCTCTATCCCGTTTGCGGCGGTAGGGGTAGTCCTTGGGTTATCTATCACGCAGACACCTCTTGGCGTAATGGCATTGATCGGAGCAATCATGTTGCTTGGAATTGTGGTAAAGAATGGTATCGTATTGATCGACTATACCATCTTATGCCGGGAACGGGGTATGAGTGTGCTTACAGCGGTTGTTACCGCCGGAAAGTCCCGTCTTCGTCCGGTATTAATGACCACACTGACCACTGTATTAGGTATGCTTCCGTTGGCATTGGGTACCGGTGAAGGTTCGGAAATGTGGCGCTCTATGGGGATGACAGTGGCCTGGGGGCTTGCTGTATCAACCATGATTACGTTGGTTATCGTTCCCGTCGTTTACAGTGTATTCGCAGCTAACGGTATCAAACGCAGACGTAGAGCTATCAGAAAAAGCGTTATGCGCAAACAGCAAACGCGTCTTGAAATGGTAAATAATTAATGAGGAAAAACAACATAGTATGAAAGCTGTATTTATATCATTCAATCAGGCATATCAATATGCCATTGTACAGATCATGGATCGTAACAACCTGAGGGGTTATACCTACTGGGAAACCGTTCAGGGACGTGGTACGAAAACCGGAGAGCCTCATTACGGAAGCCACGCGTGGCCTACATTAAACGGCGCCATTCTAACCATGATTGACGCGGAGAAAGTCGATAACTTTTTGAATTTATTACATGAACTGGACAAGAAAACAGAAGCCCTTGGCTTACGTGCCTTTGTCTGGAATGTTGAAAAATCAATTTGATTATAGATAAATAGTTTTTGAATTTTATAAAAAAGCTGTCCTTTTTGGACAGCTTTTTTAGTTTATATTTTCAAAATTCCGAATGATTGACTCTTTTTTTTATTTTTATTTGGCTTTTTGTTTTGCCAGAAAATGGAATAGCAAAGCGTAAAGGTATATTTATTACTCATTGTAAAAATGGGATTTTAGGAATGCCGCAAATTGTTAAAGTCATATTTGTATTTACGAATAAAATATCTTACATTTGCACCGCTTTTTGGCCCGTTCGTGTGATGGGAAATTAGAAAGCATATCTAATTTTTAGTAACACAAAAAAATTACAAAATGAAAACTTATTCTTTAGAAGGCAAATCAAGAGCTATTGAAGCCAGCTCAGCCGATCAAAAAAGAGCTTTAAAAGCGTTACGTAAAGAAAGCCGTATTCCTGCAGTTCTGTATGGAGGCAATGAGGTTATGCATTTAAGTGTAGCTTTCGATAACATTCGTGGTTTGATCTATACTCCGGAAGTACATTTGGTAGAATTGACTATCGACGGAGCAAAGAAAATGGCTATCGTGAAAGATATGCAATTCCAGCCGGTAACTGATGAGTTACTTCACGTTGATTTTCTGGAAATATTCCCTGACAAACCTGTTGTTATAGAGGTGCCTGTTGCTTTAGAAGGATATGCAGAAGGGGTTAAAGCCGGTGGTAAATTGACTTTACGTATGCGTAAACTGAAAGTGAAAGCCCTTTATAGTAAGCTTCCTGAGAAATTGATTATCAATGTAGATAGTCTTGGCTTAGGAAAGTCTATGCAAATTGGAGAATTAAGCTTTGATGGTCTTGAACTGATGAATGCGAAAAACGCTGTTGTTTGTTCTGTTCAGCTTACACGTGCTGCACGTGGTGCTCAGGCTGCAGCTGCCGGTGGCAAATAATTCAGGTTTACCGAAGCATTTTAAAAATATCATAAAAGGGCTTTATTCTTCGAGAATAAGCCCTTTTATTTTCTATAATATAAGGTATGAAATATCTAATTGTCGGACTGGGTAATATCGGCTCTCAATATTGGGGGACAAGGCATAATATCGGTTTTCGTGTTGTTAACAAACTGGTAGAGAATGCGAATGCATCCTTTACGGAACAACGATACGGAGCTGTTGCGCATATGCGTCTGAAAAACCGTCTGTTGACAGTCTTGAAGCCAAATACGTTCATGAATTTAAGCGGAAATGCTGTTCGTTATTGGCTACAAAAAGAAGATATACCGATTGAGAATTTATTGGTCATTGTGGACGATACAGCACTTCCTTTCGGGACACTTCGCTTAAAATCGAAAGGTAGTGACGCCGGGCATAATGGGCTGAAAAACATTCAACAAATCCTTGAGACGCAAGAATATTGTCGCTTAAGGTTTGGTGTTGGCGATTATTTTCCCAAAGGCAGACAAGCTGATTATGTGCTGGGACAATTTGATCCGGAAGAGTTGGCCGTAATGCCTCAGATACTCGAAAGAGCCGTGGAAATAACCGAAAGTTTTTGTCTGGCCGGAGTGCAAAACACCATGAATCAGTATAATAATAAAGATATCGATCTGAAAAAATGAATGACGTTCGTATAGATAAATGGTTGTGGGCTACACGTATATTTAAGACCCGAACGATTGCTGTAGAGGCATGTAAAAAAAATCGGATCATGATTAATGGCGTGAATATAAAACCTTCACGCATGATAAAGGTCGGTGAGATTATTCAGGTCCGGAAACCACCTGTTACCTATTCTTTTAAAGTATTGGCCTTAACAGAGCGTCGTATGGGGGCTAAGCTGGTTTCAGAATATCTTGAAAATGTAACGCCACCTGAAGAATATGAAATTCTGGAAATGAATCGCATATCCGGCTTTGTCAATCGGGCAAAAGGTATGGGACGTCCAACTAAAAAAGACCGACGTGACTTAGAGGAATTTGCAGATCCGGAGTTGTATGATGATGGTTTTGATTTTGACTTTGATTTCGAAGATAAAGAATAAAAACAGCCATCTACTTTGTTGCTTCCTTTCATTTATTCAGTCACATACTTCAGTATGCTCCTTCATAACTGAAATTCAGACGCCTTGTATCTGACTGCTTTTTAATCATTTCCAGGTAAAATTGAAAAGGCTGCCTAATTTTATTTTAGACAGCCTTTTGGGTTTATTATACAGACAGTTTTAGATCAAAATTTGTCTTGCGAAGTTTACGCAATTTCTTACTTCTTTCACCGTGTTTGTCCAAGGTTGAATAGTATATTCCAATTCAATATCGAAATAATACGGCCATTTTTCGTCTCTGGCAGTAGTTAAGATATCAACAAGCGGAGTTTCTCCTTGTCCCCAAACTTGATTTCTGTCCGCTTGAGTTTCATTGTTTTTACCGGTTTTATCTTTCAAGTGAATGCTGTAGATACGATCTTTATATCTCCGGATGAAATCATTCGGATGCAATCCGGTAGAACCGAAATAGTGACCAGCATCAAAATTCAACATCACATGAGGGTTAACTGCCAAAATAGGATCTGCACTAAATGCAGGGTCACCATATTGTGCGTGGTTGTGGAAAGCAACATACATATCATGTTTCTGAGCGAACGGGCCTAATTTCTGAGCAGCTTCCAAACTGATCTCTTCAGTAACCGCTTTTGCACCCATTGCTTTAGCTACTGTAAATGCATAGTCGATATCATCATCTGACCATCTGGCCGGAGAGAATTTCACAATGTGAATGCCAATACCTTCGTTTGCAAACATCTGGCGAGCTTCTTCCACTTTAGACATAGATACGTTTTTGCGGAAAGCAGAAAGATCTGCATTGTATTTTTCAATTGCAGCTAATTCTTCCGGGGTGCGTTGTGGTTGCTGACGAGGTTGTTGTGGTGCTGCAGCAGCTCCGCCTGGTCCACCTGCGCCTGGTCCGCCAGCACCTGGTCCACCTGCGCCACCTGCTTGTGGTTGTGCAGCAGGACGAGGTTGTTGCATCATTCTTCTCATTGGATTTTCAGGAGCACCTAAGAATGTTTCCAATTCCGAGCTCATTAACTCGATAGAGCTTACACCTGATTCTTTACAGAATTGAACCAACTGTTGCAAACCACCTGTTAAGCCACGGTAGCTATATGTGATAGCTCCTATTTGTACGCCATTAAACTTAGAATTTATCTTGCCGTTGATTATTTTCGCTGTAGCACCGGCAGCAGCAGCTGCAGAACCACCAGCATTAGCACATGAGAAATTCAAAGGAACAATAGATGCAGCAGCAAGAGCAGCAGCCGATTTTCCTAAGAAATCACGTCTGGATTGACCATTGTTTGTCAGATTTTTCATAATTGCACTTGTATTAAAATTAGTTATTTTATAAACAGATAAGATGAGACTGCCCAAAAGGCAGCCTCATCATTTATTTGATGATTAGTTTTTATTACAAACTCCAACCATTACGATATTCATAATGGAAATAATCGTTAGCTTCAGGAAGATTGGTAATCTTCATATTCGCTGCATCATATTCTAATGTTGTGTTGATACGCTGTGAAACAACTGCAATATTGGTAAGCAACATGATTTCATTCAATTTGCAAGCAATTTCGAAATCATTAGCAGCTTTTCTGCCTTCTTTAATCGCTTCAATAAAGTCAACATATACACTCTTTGGACGTGGAAGCGTTTTAGGAGTTGAGAATTCTCTTTCCGGAATAAGCTGAGGAGCAGCACCGTGTGTACCGTGCATGATCATACCTTTTGTTCCGATATAGAGACATTCGCCTAAAGCACGGTTCGCTTCCAGTTCCGAAGGACGAGCCGGTTTAACACCACCGTCACTCCAGGTAACTTTCACAGCAGGTTTATTTCCACGTGCAGCAAAGTCGTATTGTACAAATTCTGTTTGTGGCAAATAATCATCGTTAAATGGAGTAGTAGTAGCCTGGATTTTTGTTGGCATACCTAAATCTAATGCCCAAATCGGAGCATCAAATGTATGAGCACCCATGTCACCCATAGCACCTGTACCATAATCCCATAGACCACGCCAGCTGAAGTGAAGGATGTCCGGATGGTATGGTTTCTCAGGAGCCGGGCCTAACCACAAATCATATTTCAGATTGCTTGGTACGGCAACACCTGCAGGACGTTCGTAATATCCTTGCCGCCACATCGGACGGTTTGACCACATCTTAACTTCAGTCACATCACCAATCACGCCTGAATTGATCCATTCAACAGTCTGCATCGTTCCTTCGATGTTGTGACCCTGGTTACCCATTTGAGTTACAACGCCTGTTTTCTTTGCCAAATCTCTTAAGAAACGAGTTTCATAAATAGTTTTTGCCATTGGTTTTTCAACGAAGCAGTGTTTGCCTGCTTTCATTGCATAAGAAGCAATCACAGCGTGCGTATGGTCAGGAGTACCGATCAAAACAGCATCGATTTCTTTTTCTTTATCCAGCATTTCACGGAAATCGTGATACTTCTTAGCGCTTGGATAACCTGCCATAATATGACCTGCATAATCATGGTCTACATCACACAATGCGTAAATGTTAGCATGTTTGAATGTTCCACGACCTGCATCCCCCATTTGAACAGCAGCATTTGCATTAGCAACACCACCTCCGGCAGCACCAGGGCGTTGTTGACGTTGAGGCTGAATTCCTGCATAACCTTGCATTAGCATACCTCCGCCACCACTACCTTGACGTCTTTGGATTGGAACTTCAGGAGTCATGATGTTTTGAATATCACCACCACCTTGTGAACCAACACCAATACCGGCAAGGTTGACCATATCACTTGGAGGAGTATATCCCGGTCCACCTAATACCGAACGAGGCACTACAGTAAAAGCAGCTGTAGCGGCCATTGTTCCGATAAAGTCTCTTCTTGAAAAATTCAATGAACTTTTTTTGTTACTCATGGTTTAACTTTTTAAATTTTATATATGATGAAAACACAACTTAAATTTCTATCTTTGATAAAATCATCCGGCACAACTCAAGCGCTTTGCCGTAAATTTTCTGCAATATAATTACCGCACGTAAACGGTTAGCTAATATCTTCCAAATGGGCTGTTAATTTCGGGCTAATTTCGGGCTAAAAAACCAGTCGGCCTTGCTCAAAAACCAAACAATAATCTGGTAAGCAGCAACATATGCAAAAATATTATTTTACAATAAATAAGTTTTTCAAGCAAAAAATTAAGACAAATTCACATCTTCACAAGGGCTAATTGCTGAAATAACAAAAAAGGCTACCCCTTTTCAGAGATAGCCTATACGATTCTATTGGGATTTAAAACTTAACCCAAATAAGATTTTAGCAACTTACTACGTGTTCCTTGTCTTAATCTTCTAATAGCTTTTTCCTTGATTTGGCGGACGCGCTCTCTTGTGAGGCCAAATTTGTCGCCAATCTCTTCTAATGTCATTTCTTGACAGCCAATACCGAAAAACATTTTGATTATCTCACATTCTCTTTCGGTCAATGTAGCAAGTGCTCGATCAATTTCTTTTGCTAAAGATTCGTTCATCAACGATCGGTCGGCGATAGGAGCGTCATCGTTCACAAGCACGTCCAAAAGGCTGTTGTCTTCGCCCTCTACAAAAGGAGCATCCACAGAGATATGACGTCCGGAAACCTTTAAGGTATCCGAAATCTTATCCACCGGGATATCCAATTCTTCTGCCAACTCTTCCGGAGATGGACGCCGTTCATTTTCCTGTTCGAATTTAGAGAAAGCTTTGCTGATTTTATTCAGCGAGCCAACCTGATTCAAAGGAAGACGAACAATACGCGATTGCTCCGCTAAAGCCTGCAAAATAGACTGACGAATCCACCATACTGCATAGGAAATAAACTTAAACCCTCTCGTTTCGTCAAATTTTTCCGCAGCTTTGATCAAACCTAAGTTGCCTTCATTAATTAAGTCAGGCAAACTTAAACCCTGGTTTTGATATTGCTTAGCTACAGAAACAACGAAACGAAGATTGGCTCTGGTTAATTTTTCCAATGCCTTACGATCTCCTCTTTTAATTGCTTGTGCCAATTCCACCTCTTCTTCTACAGTGATAAGATCTTCACGGCCTATTTCCTGAAGATATTTATCAAGAGAAGCGCTTTCGCGATTGGTAATGGACTTTGTAATTTTTAATTGTCTCATTCAATTCGTTTAATTGAGAATCCGGGGTGCAAAGATAGCATTTTTTTTGTAATTATTGGCCGAATGCCTACACATTCAGCCAATAATATGAAAAACAACCTTTTTGCCTAAAAACAACATCCCTGATATCTCTTATTCAGTTAAATCAATAACATAATATTTCGTTCTACCCGTAGGATATACGCCTTTTATTACGAGTATTTTTTCTTCTTCACTACCCCTCAACACCCGTTCGACAAGAGTATCCAACTCATCCGGAGTAGAGATTCGCTGATCATTTACGGTTAAAATAATATAGCCTTTGGTTATACCTGCATCCTTAATCTTTCCGTTATTTACTTCTGCAACTTCAACACCATAGCTGATGCCGAACTGTTGTTTCTGCCTATCGGAAAGTTCCTTAAATGCAGCACCTAACAATACCGCAGGAGCCTCGACGCCTTTCACTATATCTGTATTCCCCTGCGCATTACGCAATTCTACTGTGAATGTTTTTTCAGCACCATATCTATCGACTGTAATTTTGACTTTATCACCAGGGCGATATTTGGAAATCTGTTCCTGCAAGCTGCTTCCTGTACGAACTTTCGTATCATTCACTGCTACAATAACATCACCTATCTCCACCCCGGCTTGTTTAGCTGCACTTGATTGCGTAAATTCAGCGATATAAGCACCTTCATTAACCTTCATATTCACTTTATCCTTACGAACAGCTTCTTCAGAAGATCGTTCCATATCCGGCACATCAACCATCTGCACACCTAATAAGGCACGCTGCACGGTTCCGAATTGCTTCAAATCCGCGGCTACTTTTCCGGCAATGCTAATAGGCACCGCGAATGAATAACCGGCAAAGTTTCCGGTTTCAGAATAAATAGCCGTATTAATACCTACCAATTCTCCTTTTGTATTCACCAAAGCGCCACCACTATTTCCCGGATTTACAGCCGCATCCGTCTGTATAAATGATTCAATATTAGCACTAACAGAGCCTGCTCCAAAACTTCTGGAAATACCGCCTCTGCTTTTTGCACTAACAATTCCGGCAGTAACGGTTGATGTAAGATTAAAAGGATTTCCTACAGCCAAAACCCATTCCCCTACTTTCAGAGCATCAGAATCGCCAAACGGCATAGTCGGCAAATCTTTTGCCTCAATTTTTATCAACGCAATATCCGTTTGCGGATCTGTTCCTACAATTTTAGCTTGGAATTTCCGGTTGTCATTTAATGTAACTTCCAGTTCATCAGCACCTTCTACAACATGATTGTTGGTCATTATATAACCATCCACAGAGATAATCACACCCGAACCGCTACCCGATCTTGAGCGAGGCTGATTCTGATTGCCTCTATCACCAAATCCGAAGAAATATTCAAACGGATCCACATATTGTCTGCCTTGTGCACTTCTTGGACTAACTGTTGTCGTAGATTTAATATGCACAACTGCATGAACTGCACTTTCCGCTGCCACCGTAAAATCAATATTCTCCGCAGCAACTAAACTATAATTCGCCTGATAAAAAGGCTGTTGCACAAAACCATACTCAGAATCAACGGTATAACCCGATTCCGAAATCTTTTTGTCCATCATATAGGAGGTTCCCCACATTGCCGCACCCACACATACACCGATAAGCAGCACTACTCCTACCGCATTCTTCCACACTTTACTCATATACTTCTACCTTTTTTTCTTAATTAAACACTTAAATTTAACACTTCATTGGTAACAAATTAAACTCAAATATCGTGCAATTATTCTATTTGAGTACTTTTTTTATCACTTTTAACGACTAAACCCCAGTGATTAACGGCGATTAACAGTACCCGGTATTACATGACAGCAAAAATGACAAAAAGGCAACTGTCATTTCGTCATTCTCTACATTAATATAACAGCCCGTCCTGCCGAAAGTTCATTTTTTTCAACAATAATCACATTAGTTTTAAATAGGGATTGCCCTCAAACATAAAAATAACGTACATCCGCTATAAGTTTAATGTAATTTCTCCGTAAGAACTATACAACGAATCCATATAGTCATCGTCATCTTTTTTACTTTTGACTCCTGTGAAAAAGCTTTTTGACTGCAGTGATAAATCTTTTCCACTCCTGTAGAAAAGCTTTTCGACTCCTGTCAAAAACATAAAACATTAGCAACAAAACGGACAAACATCGCAATCATACAGGTGAAAGAATGTGATGTTATAGCGAGTTAGCGTTAAAATAATAACTACCTTTACCGCATAACAGTCTGCCGGTCTGTCGCTCGCAGTAATGCGGGAGGAAAGTCCGGGCAACACAGAGCACCATACTTCCTAACGGGAAGCCGTCTGTGAAGGCAGAGTAGCGTAACAGAAAATAACCGCCTTGCTTGCAGGGTAAGGGTGAAAAGGTGAGGTAAGAGCTCACCGGGTTCCGTAGTGATATGGAATGCCGTACGCCTTATGGGTTGTAAGGTCATGTATACCGGCGCATGTAGGATTGCTCGTCCGATGCCGGGGGGTAGACCGCTAAAGCTTATTGGCAACAATAAGACGAGATAAATGGCAGGCACTTCTTAAAAAATGTGAAGAACAGAACCCGGCTTACAGGCAGACTGTTTTCTTTGTAAATGTCATCTTTATGGAAAAAGACAACAACACTGAAAAAGAATCCTTTATAACAAGAATGAGTGCTTTTCTGAAAAAAGCCATTCATTTTGTCACGTACGAAATGTGGAGGATTACCGGCAACGAAGTCAGTGGAATAAAAGAATTAGGTATAAACACCATAAAGACTATTATATTAGCCGGACGCAGTTTTCAGAATCAAAACCTGCAAAGCAGGGCATCCGCGCTCACTTATAGCACGCTATTGGCCATAGTGCCGCTACTCGCTGTCATCCTGGGGATCGCCAAAGGTTTCGGCTTTCAGGAGACAGTCCGTAAGGTGTTGATTGACTATTTCCCCGGTCAGGAAAATGAATTAATACAGGCTTTTGAATTTGGAGAAAGTTATCTGGCCCAGGCACAGGGAGGAGTAATCCTCGGTATCGGTTTGGTGTTATTGTTTTATACGGTAATAGGTCTGATTTCAAACATAGAAAATACATTTAATGATATCTGGCAGATCAAAAAATCCCGCTCCTTTGCACGTAAAGTAACCGATTATTTAGCCCTGTTTTTGATCCTGCCTGTATTAATGACTGCTTCCAGTGGTATGTCTATTTTTGCATCCACACTGCAAAATACGATTCTTGACGAGTTTGTATTTCTTACACCAGTTGTAGATCTGACAATAAAAGTCGGCCCATTCATCATTGCCTCTCTCGTTTTTGCTGCATTATACATCTTCCTGCCTAATACTAAAGTTCGGTTCTTGCCCGGATTAATTGCAGGAATAGTGTCCGGATGTGCTTTTCAGACCTTCCAATATATATACATCAGCGGACAGATATGGGTGAGTAAATACAATGCTATATATGGTAGTTTCGCTGCGATACCGTTGTTATTGCTTTGGTTGCAACTGTCCTGGTTAATCTGTCTGTTCGGAGGATCTTTAGCCTATTCTATCCAAAATGTCAGCAAATTTAATTTCGAACGGGATAGTAAAAATATCAGTCGACGCTATAAAGATTTTGTCACCATACTAATCACCACACTTATCGTAAAGCGATTTATTAAAGGAGACAAACCTTATACGGCCGATGAACTGTCAGAAAAGTATCACATCCCTATCCGTGTAGCTACAGATACACTTTACCTGCTTACAGATCTGCACATAATCACTGAAGTCATAGATGTGGAAGACGAATGGACCATCTACTACCATCCCGCAATAGATGTAAATCAAATCAGTGTCGGTTTCGTGTTGAAACAAATAGATGAGTACGGCTCGGAAAACTTTAAAATCGACACCAAACATAAATTCAAACAAGAGTGGAATGCCATTCTTAAAACAAGAGAGGATATGCTTAGTGCTAATGAGAATATGCTGCTGAAAGACCTGTAAGAGGGCTACTTTTAGAGCATCTTCCGGAAAGACAAAAAAGCTGTCCAATTTTATTTTGAACAGCCCTTATTCTAAATATACCGGGATATTTTACTTATTGGAATTGCATCATCTTACTGATATATTTCCCAACAATATCAAATTCCAGATTGACTACCGTCCCTTTTTGGATAGTACAGAAGTTGGTATGTTCATAGGTATATGGAATAATCGCAACTTCAAAACTATTATCTGTAGAATTAAACACCGTCAAACTTACGCCATTTACACATGCAGAGCCTTTTTCAACAGTCATATAACCCTGGCGGGCCATTGCCTTGTCAAACTCATATTCGAAGGTAAAATACCAACTGCCGTCAGCTTCACGCACATTCGTGCAAATGGCTGTCTGGTCAACATGACCTTGCACAATATGTCCGTCAAGGCGACCATTCATCAGCATGCTGCGTTCCAGATTAACCTTGTCGCCAACTTTCAGTAAACCCAGATTTGAACGATCTAAAGTCTCCTGAATCGCCGTTACGGTGTATGTGTCATCCGTAAGATTTACCACTGTCAGGCAAACACCATTATGCGAAACACTCTGATCTATCTTCAGTTCGTTTACGAATGAACACTGCATTGTTAAATGAATATTTCCTTTATCCGCTTCTATGGAGACTACGCGAGCTGCTTCTTCTACTATTCCTGAAAACATACTATCTACCTTTTATTTTATGACTTATTTATTCTTGCTTTGTGCCACAGCGTAACCGGCTTGCAAAGCTTTCAAATTAAGTTCTACAACCTCTTCCCCTTTACGCCCGAAAATACGACGGATACCCTCTTCAATTTTCGGATAATCAATTTTCAGGAAAGGAGCAGCAGCACCCAACATAACAATATTCGCCGAACGCGTAGAGCCTACCTCTTTAGCTATCGCCTCAACATCAAGAACTACCTTATTGGGCAGCTTATTCAGTTCTGCCATCACTTTATCCATCTCCGGATAATTGGGAATATTGATAAATGGCTCTGAATTGGTAACCAACCAGCCCTCTTTCTTCAGATAAGGCAGGTAGCGCAAACTTTCCATAGGCTCTAATGAAATGATCAAATCAGCCTGACCCAAAGCAATCAGATCTGATGCAATCGGCTTGTCCGACAAGCGAAGATTCGACTGCACATCTCCTCCGCGCTGACTCATTCCATGTACTTCAGCCTGCTTCATATACAAACCGTCTTTTAACGCTGCCTCACCTATTACTGCAGCGATTGAGAGGATTCCTTGACCTCCTACTCCGGATAAAATTATATCTATTTTCATTTTTTACTGGCTTTTCTTTTTCTGGCAAATGTCTGGATACACTCACGACGTGGTATGATTACCGAAACACCCTTATATTCTATTTCTTCCCGAATAAGGGATTTCATCTCCTCATAATTTTTCCTCAAAGGGATTATTACGCGAATATGCGCCGGATCAACACCGATACCGGTACAGATAGACTCCAATCGTCCTGTTCCGGCCGAATCTTGTCCGCCTGTCATCGCTGTTGTCTCATTATCCGAAATCACAATAGTAATATTACTTTCTTCATTCACACAATCCAGTAAACCCGTCATGCCCGAATGTGTAAAAGTGGAGTCTCCGATAACGGCAACGGCAGGGAACAAACCTGCATCAGCCGCCCCTTTAGCCATCGTAATAGACGCCCCCATATCAATACAAGTATCGATTGCACGGAAAGGAGGTAATGCGCCCAACGTATAACAACCGATATCGCTAAACACTTTGGCTGTGCCATTATATTCCAAAAGAACTTCATTTAGCGCCTCATATACATCCCGGTGTCCGCAACCCTGGCATAGAGCCGGCGGACGTTGTTCCACCACTTCCGGCGTAGCGTAATAGCGGTGTATTGGTTTTCCTAAAACTTTGCCTACAGCATCCGGACTCAACTCGCCATCCCGTTGCAATGTGCCGTCTAAACGTCCATGTACGACAATTCCTTTTCCTAAAAATCCTTTTAGTTGTTCCTCTACCACAGGAAATCCCTCTTCTAAAACAAGTATCTCCTTACATTCATCTACCAGTTTTTCTATCTGTTTTTTAGGCAGCGGATATTGCGTGATTTTCAGTACGGGATATTCAAAACCTTCCGGATAGTTCTCGGAAAGATAATTAAACGCTATACCGGTCGTAATAATACCCAAGTCCTTATTTGGCGCATCAAAGTATTGATTATAGATGGATTGTTCGGATATTTCCGTGAATGTTTTCTGCGCCTCTAAAAGCACTTTAAAACGTTTACGGGCCAAAGCCGGTAACAAGATAAAACGCTGCCGACCATCTTCCGGTGTCTGCATTTTATTTTGTTCACGCATCGGACGTCTAAGGACTCCCGAACGGGAATGTGCCATACGCGTAGTAATACGTAACAAGATAGGATAACCAAGCTTCTCCGACAAGTCAAAACCATCATAAATCATATCGTAAGCCTCTTGTTGGTTAGAAGGTTCCAACATAGGGATCATCGCGAAATTACCAAAAAACCGATTATCCTGTTCATTTTGCGAAGAGTGCATAGATGGGTCATCGGCCGTAATAATAATCATTCCGCCGTTGATTCCGCTCATCGCAGCATTCATAAAACAATCAGCCGCTACATTTAAGCCGACGTGTTTCATACAGCAAAGCGAACGCTTCCCGGCATAACTCATCCCCAAAGCCGACTCCATCGCCGTCTTTTCGTTCGTACTCCAACGACTGTGAATGCCTCTCTCTTTGGCGATAGGCGAACTCTGTATATATTCTGTGATTTCAGTAGAAGGTGTCCCCGGATAAGCATATACACCCGACAGACCCGCATCAATAGCGGCTTGAGCAATAGCTTCATCCCCTAAAAAAAGATGTTTTTCCATTTACTTTTATTTATTGTTGTTATCTTCTCTTCAAAGCGAGAACAAAGATACAGCTTTTACGCGCAAGATGTATTTCTACGAATAACTATATTTTAAAACACATAAAAAGCGGTCTTAACATCAGCGATATAAAAAGCGTAAATTTTAAAAGCTACTTCAACTTCAGAATCATCAATACAGGATTATCTTTAGCTTTCAGTTTCAAATATTTACTGTCAATATTTTCAGTACCATTTGCTTCTATCCATTTATGAATATCCTCTACTGATATTTCTCCAATCAGCTCATTTTTATTATTAATTGTCCATTTGGAAGGGAAAAGCGGAAAACCTTTCTGGAGATCATTCACAAAACAGGTATTTCCAGACTTATCCGGACCGGCAACATGTGTTTCTTCTGCTTTTTTAGAATAATAACCGGCATAATTCTTACTATCATATTTAAATGAAAAAAGGATAAAAGAGTCGTTTTCGCAAATATGAAAATCTGTAAAGTAACCTGCCACTTTTTCATTATACAAGCTACGTTTGTTTTTCTGATAGGATTCTGTCCGAAAATCAATAATTTGCTGGTTGGTTATTCCTTTAGTCCCTCGCCCTAAAAGATAAGATGCCCGCTCGCCTGTAGAAGTAATATGAAAAACCGTATCATTACATTCATCAAACAGAAACAGATTATCTCGAAAATAATAGGTACCACCATGAAGACCTGTAGAAATTCTTTTAGGATCAAAATGATGGTGCTGCGGAGAAGTCATAAACACACTGTCTTTATTTTGAAAATAAAGTTTTACAGCGCTATTGCCTTTCGTGTTCCGATCTAAACTTACGATTACATCTTTATTCAGGCGTCCAAGGAAAGTATCCTTATTGGTAGTTGTCGGTCGCGGATATACTTTCGGCTTATTAGTTAAAAGATCATACTCCAAGAAAAAGCGAGAATTATAAGTCATTATTTTCCCTTCCCGCTCATAATACGGACTGTTTGCTCCCGTGTAGTCATAATAAAACGACAAATCCCTATTGGGATTCCCACTTTTCGCACCGATCTGGCGAATGTATTCTCCTGTTTTCCGATCAAAAAGCAGAAGGTAATAGCCAACATATAATATCTTATCTTCTAATAAAAAATAAGCATTCTTATTCTCCAATGAACTAATAGGCGGAATATAAGAATATCGGGTTTTTTCAGGCCATACAAATGTAACCTCTGATGCTATTTCGCTTAATTTAATCACACGAGGATTCTGAACAGCCTCGTATAACCGAAGGTCTGTCTCCTGCGCATAAAGATTCCCGATATGGAAAACTATAAGAAAGAGCAGAATCTGTTTAAATAAAAGCCTGTTCATCTGGGGACAAGAATAGCTATAACCGGATTATCATCCTCTTGAACATTATCTAAATGAGCCAAAGCGGAATGTTTCCCTTTATTTGTATTTTCTTGAAATTCTATGATTTTTTCTGCGGGAATAACACTGATTACTTCCCCCTGCATATTTTGATATTGAGGTAATAAAGGTAAAAAATCATGCAGATCATTTGCAAACCCATCTTTGGCAAGTTTAACCTGAGCTGTTGATTTATCCATTACACCCACAAATTTATTAGTTAAGTAATCGTATTGGAAGAATAAGTAATTAGCGCTCTCATACATCATCTTTATCATCATGGCATTTGCCATCTTTTCTTCATTATCCTGTTCGCTATAAGCAAGTCCTTTACCGCCCATATCGAATAAATAAACCGGCATAATCTTATCTTCTGCCAACACAAAAACAGTATCATTGCATGCCTCTTTAAACAGTGTTCTATCCTCAGACACATCAAAAATTGGAGCATAGAAAATCATCGTAGCATCATTGTCTTCAAAAGTAAGATAATTTGGAATTACCAGTTGTATCTTACCCGTAGCGTCAAAATAAACCAATTTCATCGGGTTTTTCCCATCAGCATTATTGACATATCCGATATAAAGGTCATCATTCAATTTTGTGGAATACATTAATGGATCCATAAACATAGAAAACTCCGCGTTCTTTTCGTCGTTTGCAGAAAATCTCATCATATCTGACAAGTCAGGCTTTTTAACAAGTTTAGTTTGCCCTGTCTCGCAATTTATTTCAATCCATTGATTCCCTTTACTGGCTAAAACAGAATTAGATATATCATAATAAGAAGCTCTGAACAACATGGAATATTCTTCAGGTCCTTGCCCTTGTCGACTAACTGTTCCTTTGAATTTCCCTGTTTTCTTATCAAACAGCAAAATCTCTTTATCTATAACAATAATCTCTTTTTCAGAAACAAAAAATTTAGCTAATGGACTTAACATAGTCTCCTTTTTTGACTCCAAAGGAATATACTCCACAGAAGAAAAATATTCACTAAGCAGTATTTCTGCTGATTTCCCGTTTTTCACATCAATGACGGTCAGTTCGTCAGAGGATCTTTCCTGACAAGACGATAAGAGGAATAACAGACAAAAGATATTTAAATAAGTTCTCATAAGCGATAGGTTAAAAATTAATACAGAACTATTATGCGCAATATATGCACTTTATCCATAACATTAAGTATTATTTCATGTAAAAAAGTCACAGTACTTCAATGAAAAAGAAAAATATTCGTTGATCTTTTCAGGCAGCATTGTAATGAAAAATTATTTAGACCCGGGTGTAATCCGATTTATACCCGGGTGTAATTTTGTTTAGACCCGGGTCAAAATTAATTTAAACCCGGGTCTAACAGATTTTATATCCGGGGTAAACAGATTTTCCGTTGCAATCTTTTTTCGTTTTCATGACGAACAAAAAACTTTTTTTATACGGTCTTGCCGAAAAATAAATCTTACCTTTGCTATCCTTACTGGATTTGTAGCCTTCCTGAATAGGCTAATTATATAAATAGATATCTATGAAATTTATCGGAATCATACCGGCCCGTTATGCATCGACCCGATTCCCGGGAAAACCTTTGGTTGATATGAAAGGTAAACCGATGATACAACGGGTGTATGAACAGGTTCAGCAAGTTTTAGATACGGTATATGTAGCGACCGACGATGAACGGATAGAAAGTGCCGTCCATGCCTTCGGCGGGAATGTGGTAATGACTGCCAAGCATCATCGCAGCGGTACTGAACGTTGTCTGGAGGCGTATCATCTGACCGGGGAAAAGTTTGATGCCATCATCAATATCCAGGGCGATGAACCGTTTATTCAGCCTGAACAGATCGAGTTACTGAAGGCCTGCTTTGCTGACGACTCTACCCAGATCGCCACTTTAGCCAAGCCTTTTGCTGCGGATGACGATTTTGAGTCGGTATTATTCAACCCTAATTCTCCTAAAGTAGTGATTAATGCCAGATCGGAAGCGATGTATTTTAGCCGATCGGTTATTCCCTATGTGCGAAGTGCCAATCATACCGAATGGTTGAAAAAGACTGCTTTCTATAAACATATCGGACTGTATGCCTATAAAACCCAAGTACTTGAAGAGATAACAAAACTCACACCCTCTTCACTTGAGTTGGCAGAAAGTCTGGAACAATTGCGTTGGCTGGAAAACGGCTACCGCATAAAGGTGGCAATCACGCATCAGGAAACGATAGGTATAGATACGCCCGAAGATATGGAAAAGGCGTTAAGGCTACTTTAACAAACTATTATTGCCCGGTAAGGGCTTTTTTGCTATTTTTGCACGACTAAAACAAATCTAACAAACGGAGGATGATTTTCAATAAATACATTGTGGCTACTTTGTGCTTGTTGTTGTTTTTGCCATTAAAAATAAATGCGCAAGACGCGACCATTACCGCCATGCCCTTATCAGAACAGCAGACTCCGCAAAACTCACAATCAGTCGGGAGTGATTCAATTCCTTCTGTCGCAGATGGAAGCTCGCTGGATAAAATACCCGATATCCGTACACAGTTCGAGCGGCAACGCAGCCTCTACACCAAACCGGTTAGAAGACCGGAAAGTTTGTTACGATTCGTTCAAAAGAAAGAGCTGACGCTTTCAGATGAAATGATGGATTTAATCAACAGATCTTTTGATACGTCCCAATATTTCCCGGGATACATTACCTTCAAAGATACGGTCATTGTGAACCCGCTATTCCTGCCCTTGGTGGCCAAAGGAGGGCTTCTCCCTGCTAAGTTGGAGTTCTATAACCTGGATAGCCTTATGCCTCGTACTGCTTACGATAATTTGTATCAGGGAGAGACTATATTTGCCGACCGACAGGTTTTACATAAAATTCGCCATTCTGCTTATGCGGATGTCAGACGCAATCATCCTAATTTATTCAAATATACCGAAAGAGATCTGCCGGCTCTGTTTCAGCCGGGTGAATTGAAAATTGAACTTGTAGAAACGAATCCTATAGAAGTAAAACCCGATCTGATCAATGCGAATGAACTGGATGCTAACGTAATTAAATTCATACCGGAACGGCAATATTGGCAATCCGCTTTTGAAAGTGCGATACAGTTTTCACAAAGCTACGTATCTCCCAACTGGCATAAAGGGGGAAGCGGTAACCTTAATCTCTTTATGAAAAACCATTTAAAATACAATTATAATAAAGACAAAGTGCAATTAACCAACGAAATAGAATCAAAAGTCAATTTTTTCAATGCACCAAAAGACACCCTTCGTGACCATAAAATCGGGGATGATGTTCTCCGCCTGCATAGTAACTTAGGTTATCGCGCTTTCAACAAATGGTATTATACCTTAGACGGTGAATTCCGGACACAGCTATTTAAGAGTTTCAAAGAAAACACCAATAACCTGCAATCGGCGTTTTTGGCTCCGCTACAACTCAACCTTGGTTTGGGGATGAAATATGATCTTAACAAAACGTTTTCCGATAAAAACAAAAATATAAAGTTAAGCATCAATATGGCACCGATATCTTATACATTTAAATATAGTACCAGAGATGATATCGATTTCGGACGTCACGGCTTTGAAAAGAAACCGGAAACGGATAAGTACAATCGTTCGTTAAGCAAATTCGGTTCTACCATTAAAACGGATATGACGATTAACTTCAACCGGAGCGTAAGTTGGCAATCACGCATTTTATATAGTACCTCTTACGACAGAGTGGAAGCTGAATTTGAGAATACATTGGTTATGGCTATCAGTCGTTTCTTTTCAACCCGCCTGTATCTTTACGTAAGATATGACGATGGAGCCACTAAAAAAGAGGACTTCGATTCTTACTTCCAATTAAATGAACTCATCAGTTTTGGTTTTAACTACAAATGGTAGGTTGAAACGAAAAAAATCAGCCTGAAAATTCGTTCTTAATAATCAAAAAACAACTAATTTCTGTAACCATTTAACAGGTTTGTAAAACAAATATTACCAAAACCGTCTAATATAATAATAATCTGTCATTTCGGATAAATATCAAATAGTAAGTCTGCCCTCTGTCTTCCGTGTAATAATCTTTGTTAATCGGCAGGTAATATTTAAATATTCCGTACATTTGCTGCGATTTTGTAATGTCGAGTTTGCAAAACATGGAAAATAGCATTCAACATAGCGGAATAGTTGATCATATTGAAGGGGAAAAGATTTTCGTCAAAATCACTCAGCAATCAGCTTGTGCCGGGTGTCACGCACGTTCGATGTGCATGGCTTCAGATAGCAAAGAAAAAATGGTTGAAGTTATTGACTATTCAGGCTTATTGAAAAAAGATGATCCTGTTGTTATATGCGGTCGGAGTTCTATGGGGCTTCAGGCCGTTTTTTTTGCATTTGTAATACCGCTGATTCTTGTTGTCGGAGCAATTATCATTGGTGTGCAATTGCAATGGGGAGAGGCTTTAAGCGCTTTAATCGGACTGTCATTACTTATTCCCTATTATTTTGTAATCTATTTGTTGCGTGACAAATTGAAAAAACGATTTGTCTTTACGTTGAAAAAAATTTAAAATAATGCCACTATGGTGATATTAATTGCCGTTATTTCATTAGGAGCTATTGGTGCTATCGGAGCACTATTCTTATATTTTGCCTCGAAAAAATTTGAAGTTTACGAGGACCCACGAATCGCCCAAGTACAAGAGATACTTCCTGCCGCCAATTGTGGCGGATGCGGATTTCCCGGATGTTCCGGATTTGCTAATGCCTGTGTAAAAGCCGGGACGTTGGAAGGACTGTATTGTCCTGTCGGAGGCACAGATGTAATGAACAAAGTGGCTGCTGTATTAGGAAAAGAGGTGGCTACTGCCGAGCCTATGGTGGCAGTCGTTCGCTGTAATGGGACCTGTGAAGCGCGCCCTAAAATAAACAACTACGATGGTACGGCCAATTGTGCTATGGCCTCTGCTTTATATGGTGGCAATACCGGATGTTCTTTTGGATGTCTTGGTTTTGGCGATTGTGTCAGCGCCTGCAATTTCGATGCGATACATATCAATCCACTGACAGGACTACCTGAAGTGATTGAAGATAAATGTACCGCATGCGGAGCTTGTGTAAAAGCCTGTCCGAAAACAATTATCGAACTCCGGAAGATAGGACCAAAATCCCGTCGTATATTTGTAAGTTGCGTGAATAAAGATAAAGGAGGTATTGCAAAAAAAGCCTGTAATAGTGCGTGTATCGGATGTGGCAAATGCGTAAAAGAGTGTAAGTTCGATGCCATTACATTGGAAAATAATCTGGCCTATATAGATTATACGAAATGCCGGTTATGCCGCAAATGTTCTATTGTATGCCCAACCGGCGCCATTCTGGAGATTAATCTTCCGCCAAGAAAAGAGGCTGTAGCGGAGGCTGTAGTAAAGACTGAGGAAAATAAAGAGACAACTAATTAAATAAATATAGTATGCTAAAGACATTTCGAATCGGAGGTATACATCCACCTGAAAATAAATTATCTTCAGGTAAAAAAATCACACTGCTGCCTGTTCCCAAGCAGGTAGTTATACCGTTAAACCAACATATTGGTGCACCGGCTATAGCTGTTGTAAAAAAAGGAGACGATGTAAAGGTCGGAACCCTGCTCGGTAAAGCCGGTGGTTTTGTATCTGCCAATATTCATTCTTCTGTCTCCGGAAAAGTCAATAAGATAGATAATGCACTTGACTCATCCGGCTACCGGAGACCTGCCGTCTATATTGATGTGGAAGGTGATGAATGGGAGGAAAGTATAGACAGGAGTAATACCATACTGAAAGAATGTACTTTATCATCTAAAGAGATTATCGATAAAATTACGGAAGCCGGTATTGTCGGCTTAGGTGGAGCTACATTTCCTACTCAGGTAAAATTGATGCCTCCTCCGGGTAATAAGGCGGAGATTCTCCTTATCAATGCTGCCGAATGTGAACCATACCTGACAGCAGATCACACCTTAATGCTGGAAAAAGGAGAAGAGGTTCTGATTGGAATTTCTATTCTGATGAAGGCTATTCAGGTAAATAAGGCGATTGTCGGCATTGAAAATAACAAAAAGGATGCGATTGTGCATTTACAAAAGCTATCCGTTAATTTCCCGGGCATTGAAGTTTTACCCTTGAAAGTACAGTATCCGCAAGGAGGAGAAAAGCAACTGATAGATGCGATTTTAAGACGCCAGGTAAAAAGTGGTGCTTTACCTATATCTGTTGGCGCAGTTGTTCAAAACATCGGAACCTCCTATGCCGTATATGAAGCGGTGCAAAAAAACAAACCGCTTATTGAGCGCGTTGTGACTGTAACAGGAAAAGCGGTTAGCAATCCGTCTAATTTATCCGTACGTATCGGAACACCTATCAGCCATCTGATTGAAGCGGCAGGAGGATTACCTGAAGATATCGGTAAAATTATCGGTGGTGGGCCTATGATGGGCAAAGCTTTGATAAACACGGAGATCCCGGTCATAAAAGGAACTTCCGGAATTCTTTTGATGACACGAAAAGAGTCCGAAAGAAAGCCAGTGTACAACTGTATTCGTTGTGCAAAATGCGTAAATGTCTGCCCAATGGGACTGCAACCGACTCAACTAATGACGGTAACTGAATTTTCCAATTGGGATCTGGCTGAGAAATTACATATTACGGATTGTGTTGAATGTGGCTCCTGCAGCTATACTTGTCCATCCAATCGCCCTTTATTAGACCATATTCGCCTGGGAAAAGGTAAAGTATTAGGAATTGTACGTAGTAGAAAGACATAAAATGGAGAATAGTTTATACGTATCCCCTTCACCCCATATACATGGTGGTGACAGCATAAGCAAAAACATGTATGGCGTATTGATTGCGCTTATCCCCGCTTTCCTGGTTTCTCTGTATTATTTTGGACTGGGCGCTTTGATTGTTACAGTTGTATCTGTTGCTTCTTGCCTCATCGCGGAGTATCTGATCCAGAAGTTCCTCTTACAGAAAACACCGACATTATGGGATGGTTCTGCCATACTGACCGGTATTCTTTTAGCTTTCAATTTGCCATCTAACCTTCCTGTCTGGATTATCATTATCGGAGCACTTGTAGCTATTGGTATTGGTAAAATGTCTTTTGGAGGCTTAGGTACTAACATATTTAATCCGGCATTAGTCGGACGTGTATTTCTATTGATCTCTTTTCCGGCACAGATGACCACCTGGCCTGTTCCTGATCCATTATCCACTCATTATCTGGATGCTGAAACAGGTGCAACGGTTCTTTCGGCAATGCAGTGGGATTCATCTGCAATACCTTCCGTTAAAGATATGTTACTTGGTAATATGGGTGGAAGTCTTGGAGAAATCGGCGCTATTGCTTTATTGATTGGGTTTGCATTCATGCTTTGGCGGAAAATAATTACCTGGCACATTCCTGTAGCAATTATTGGTACCGTATTGATTTTTACCGGTATTATGCACGGTATTAATCCGACGACCTATGTTAATCCTTTGATCCATCTATTGTCCGGCGGTCTTTTACTGGGAGCTATTTTTATGGCAACAGACTATGTTACTTCTCCCATGAGTAAAGCAGGAATGATCGTTTACGGTATTGGAATCGGAATTATCACAACTGTAATTCGTCTGTTCGGGTCTTATCCGGAAGGCATGTCTTTTGCCATTCTGATCATGAATGCATTTACTCCGCTTATCAATAGCTATATCCAACCTAAACATTTCGGAGGAAAGTAAATATGGAAAAGCTTAAATCAAGTTTGTTAAATATGCTATTGTCTCTGACTATTGTTTGCGTATGCGCAGGCGGTATTTTAGCGACAGTAAATATGTATACTTCCGCTCCTATAACATTGGCAAAAGCCGCCGCATTGGAAACTGCCATTAAAAATGTAACCCCTCCTTATGACAATAATCCACTGGAAGAAGCCTATAATGCTATCACATCAGCGGGAGATTCCCTGACTATTTATCCGGCCACTATGGGAGGAAAGCCGGTTGGCGTAGCTGTTGAAAGTAACAGCAAAAACGGATTTAGCGGAGAGATCAGAGTAATTGTCGGGTTTGACACAGAAGGTACAATTGTTAATTACTCCGTTCTTGAGCATGCGGAGACACCGGGGTTAGGCTCCAAAATGGAAGAATGGTTCCGTACAGAAAAAAATAATCAAAGTGTTATAGGTCGTTCATTATCTAGCGGAAATTTATCTGTCAATAAAGATGGGGGAGATGTTGATGCGATAACTGCATCTACCATTTCCAGTCGGGCTTTTTTAGAAAGTATAAATCGTGCCTATAGTGCTTATAAAGGAACGGATGCAACCACAGGGGCTACTAGTAATACCACTGCAACAGATGCTAATTCAGAAGCAACTGTGTTGGAAGAAGCTAAGGAAGGAGGAGAAAATGAGTAATTGGAAAACATTAACAAACGGGTTAATCAAAGAAAATCCTGTCTTTGTCTTACTATTGGGAATGTGTCCCACATTAGGAACTACATCTTCGGCGATTAATGGTATGAGTATGGGATTAGCTACCATGTTTGTACTTATCTGCTCTAATGCAGCAATTTCTTTACTGAAAAAATTAATTCCTGATCAGGTTCGTATTCCGGCTTATATTGTTGTGATTGCAACTTTTGTAACTGTTGTGCAAATGTGTATGGAAGCTTATCTTCCGGCATTATATGCAAGTTTAGGTCTTTTTATCCCATTAATTGTGGTCAACTGTATTGTATTAGGCAGGGCTGAAGCTTTTGCTGCAAAAAACAACGTAATACCATCTATTTTTGATGGACTTGGAATAGGGCTGGGCTTCACACTGGCATTGACATTACTAGGAGCATTGAGAGAGTTATTAGGAACAGGAAAGCTTTTCAGTTTCACTTTAATGCCGGAAGAATATGGAGCATTAGTTTTTGTATTGGCTCCAGGGGCTTTTATTGCATTAGGTTATTTGATCGCTATCGTGAATAAATTACGTAAAGAATAATCAGTTATGGAATATATATTAATATTTATTGCTGCTGTTTTTGTCAATAACGTCGTATTAGCCCAATTCCTGGGTATTTGCCCGTTTTTGGGTGTCTCCAAGAAAGTAAATACAGCTGCCGGCATGGGAGCCGCCGTTACATTTGTATTAACAATAGCCACTATTGTTACATTCCTCATTCAAAAATATATTTTAGATGTATATGGATTAGGCTATATGCAAACCATCAGTTTTATTCTGGTTATTGCATCACTCGTACAATTGGTCGAAATAATCCTGAAGAAAGTATCACCGGCATTATATCAGGCATTGGGCGTTTTTCTGCCTCTGATTACAACAAACTGCTGTATTCTCGGTGTCGCTATCCTTGTTATACAAAAGGATTATAATTTACTGGAAGCCATTGTATATTCCGTATCTACAGCTATTGGTTTTGCCTTAGCTTTAATTATCTTTGCAGGTATTCGTGAACAATTGGAAATGACACATATTCCAAAAGGGATGAAAGGAACGCCAATCGCATTAATTACTGCAGGTTTATTAGCTATGGCTTTCATGGGATTTTCCGGAATTGTATAATAACATACAGGAAAAATGGGCAAAAAAATTTTAGTGACAGGAGGAACAGGATATATCGGCTCGCATACAGTTGTTGAGTTACAACAAGCCGGTTATGAAGTACTGATCATTGACGATCTGTCTAATTCCAATATAGAAGTATTAGATGGTATTGAAAATATTACAGGCATCCGTCCGGATTTCGTCCAACTGGATTTAAATGATAAAGAAGGATTATATAAAGTTCTCACAGAAAATAGAAACATCCAGGGGATTATTCATTTTGCAGCCAGCAAAGCTGTTGGAGAATCCGTACAAAAGCCTTTACAATACTACCGGAATAATATTCTCACCTTACTTAATCTGCTGGATATGATGCCGGAATTTGGCATTCGTTGTTTTGTATTCTCTTCATCCTGTACCGTTTACGGGCAACCGGATATTTTGCCGGTAACGGAAAATGCACCGATAAAACCGGCCATGTCCCCATACGGGAACACGAAGCAGATCAATGAAGAGATCATTCATGATGCCATTCACGCTAATCTGCCTTTCAAAAGTATTATCCTACGGTATTTTAATCCGATAGGGGCACACCCAAGCGCAGAAATTGGCGAATTACCGAATGGCGTTCCCCAGAATCTTGTTCCTTTTATTACGCAAACAGCGATGGGTATTCGTAAGGAATTAAGCGTATTTGGAGATGATTATAATACCCCTGACGGAACCTGCATCCGTGATTTTATCAATGTAGTGGATTTAGCCAAAGCGCATGTAATCGCTATCGACCGTATGTTGGAAAACAAATCTGACGACAAACTGGAAGTCTTCAACCTGGGCACCGGAACCGGCGTTTCCGTATTGGAGTTAATCCATGCTTTCGAACAAGGAACCGGTGTGAAAGTTCCTTATAGAATTGTAGAACGCCGTGAAGGAGATATTGAAAAAGTATGGGCAGATCCGACCTACGCTAATAATGTTTTGGGCTGGAAAGCAAAAGAAACCCTAAAAGACACGCTTGTCTCTGCCTGGAACTGGCAGAAAAAGCTGAAGTAAGAGTTATAAATTATGAATTTTATATTCGATAAAAAAGCAGGTAAAATAACTTTATCTGCTTTTTTCTAACTCATAATTTATAATTCATAACTCATAATTTGCTCATCCACTGCTTCTCTCCAATCCTCCTTATTCTTCGCATGATACGTTTGGATTTTTAAAGCAGAAGCCACTTCTATATTCCGAAGGCCATCATCTATAAAGAGTGTTTCTTCAGGCTTCATTCCTGAATCTTTCAGCATATATTCAAAGATATATGGATCGGGTTTTGTTACTCCGATTTCAAATGAGGCATAAATTTTATTGCAGTATTCAGTTAATGGTCGACCGGCTTCCGTAAATTTCGATGTCCGGGCCCAGCGATCCATAATAAATGGGTTTGTATTACTGAGAATATAAACATCAAAACGCTTACGCAATTCCAATAAATAATCTAACTTATAAGCAGGCACATCTACAACAAAACCCATCCACGCATACTGAATTTCATCTAAAGTCAGCTCTCTTCCGGCATGCTTGCTCAATTGATGACGAAAACCTTCTGCTGTTAGTTCCCCATTTTCTATTTCAAGGAATATACCGTTTTGTTCGTATGGATCAATCAATTCTCCGGCGTCAGCAACTCCTAATTCTTCAAATCGCAGAACGGCTTGTTCCCGGTTTAAATCCATAATTACACCACCTAAGTCGAATACTACGTTTTTAATTACCATACTTAATTAATTGAAAATAAAAAATCAGCTATATTCTTAATCTAATTTATGGATAACCAATCCTGAACGTAATTTAGGCTCAAACCAAGTCGTTTTAGGAGGCATGATATTACCTGTATCAGAGATATTAATTAGCTGTTCCATGGTCACCGGATACAGAGCCAATGCAGCTTTCATCTCTCCGCTATCTACACGACGCTTCAATTCACCTAATCCACGTATACCTCCAACAAAATCCACGCGTTTATCCGAACGAAGGTCTTTTATCCCTAACAGTTTATCCAGAATTAAATTAGATGAAACCGTAACATCCAACACACCTATTGGATCATTATCATCATAGGTTCCGGGACGTGCAGTCAATGAATACCATTTGCCCTCCAGGTAAAGTGAGAAATTATGCAAAGTCGTTGGTTTGTAGATATCCTTGCCTTTCTCTTCCACAACAAAATCTCCGGATAGCTTTTGGAGGAATTCTTCATTGGTCAGTCCGTTCAAATCTTTAACGACCCGGTTATAATCAATAATTGATAACTGACTTGCCGGGAAACATACTGCCATAAAGTAATTGTACTCCTCATCTCCTTTGTGGTTAGGATTGTTGCGCGCTTTCTCTGCCCCTACCAATGCTGCGGCAGCTGAACGATGATGACCGTCTGCAATATAAAGTGCCGGTATGGTTGAAAACTCCCGGGTTATCGTTTCTATATCCTTATCATCATCAATAATCCAGAAAGTATGACCAAAGCCATCATGCTGAGCAATAAAGTCATATTCAGGCTTACGAACAGTATACTTTTTTACAATATCATCCAACATTTGATTATCCGGGTAAGCAAAGAAAACAGGTTCTATATTGGCATTGTTTATACGTACGTGCTTCATCCGGTCTTCTTCTTTATCACGTCGGGTCAGTTCGTGTTTTTTGATCTTCCCTTCCAGATAATCATCCACATTGGCACAAACGACCAAGCCATATTGTGTGCGCCCATTCATCGTTTGCGCATAAACATAATAAAGTTCTTTCTGATCCTGGACCAACCAACCTTTTTCCTGAAACATTGTGAAGTTTTCCACAGCTTTTTCATATACAGCGGAGTCATGCTCGTCTGTACCTACCGGGAAGTCTATTTCCGGTTTAATAATATGATACAGGGATTTTTCATTCCCTTCTGCTTCAGATCTTGCTTCTTCTGAATTCAATACATCATACGGACGTGATGCAACCTCTTTAATAATGTCTTTTGGAGGGCGGATACCCTTAAACGGCTTAACCTTCATATCTATTTCTTTTTAAAACAGAAGAGACTCAGAGATGCCTATTCCTGTATTTTTAAATCGCATCTCTCAGTCTCTCTTATAATTAGAACATAACTTTCTATTTATTCACTCTGAACTTTTCGTTACCGTTCTTAATAAAATCAACGATTTGTTCAGCCGCCGCTATACCGGCATTAATATTCGCTTCCGCCGTTTGTGCTCCCATTTTTTTAGGAGTGGCAAAATAACGGGTCGGATATTTTTCTGCTAATTCTGTATCAATTGCCGGTTTAATATCAGAAAGATATTTGAAGTCCGGGCGCTCTTCCAATGCTTTAACTAATCCATCCTCATCAATCACCTCTTTACGGGCGGTATTGACAATAATTGCCCCTTTAGGCATTGAACTTATCAAGGAATAGTTAATAGATTTTTTAGTCTCTTCCGTTGCCGGAATATGAAGAGATATGATTTCACAGGTTTTAAACAGCTCTTCAGTACTACCCACACTTTTCACACCGTCGCTTTCAATTAAAGCTGCCGGACAATAAGCATCGTAAGCATACACTTCCATGCCAAATCCTTTCGCAATGCGGGCCACATTCCGTCCTACATTTCCGTAAGCCAGGATGCCTAGTTTTTTATCTTTCAACTCCGTCCCTGAAGTACCATTAAAGAGATTACGAACACCGTACACAAGCATACCAAATACCAATTCGGCTACGGCATTTGAATTTTGTCCGGGCGTATTCATAACACATACACCGTGAGCAGTTGCCGATTCCAAATCCACATTGTCATATCCTGCTCCTGCACGAACAACAATCTTCAACTGCTTAGCAGCATCCAAAACCTCCTTATCTATATTATCGCTACGGATAATAATAGCATCAGCATCTTTCACTGCATCCAGTAATTGGGATTTTTCAGTATACTTTTCAAGCAAAGCCAGTTCAAAACCGGCCGCTTCAATAACTTGTTGGATTCCTTTTACTGCAACCGGAGCAAAAGGCTTATCTGTTGCTACTAAAACCTTCATGACAATCAATGTTGTTTTTCAAATTCTTTCATGGCGTCTACCAATGCCTGTACACTGCTTATCGGCATGGCATTGTAAATAGAAGCGCGGAAACCACCAGCCGAACGGTGTCCTTTGATACCAACCATTCCCCGTTCTGTTGCCAATTTATTAAAATCACCTTCCAGATCTTTATACTCTTCATTCATAACAAAGCAAACATTCATCAATGAACGATCTTCCGGATTTGCCGTACCTTTAAATAATCTGTTACGATCAATCTCATCATACAATAAACCTGCTTTTTCAATATTTTTCTTCTGTAAGGCAACTATTCCACCCATTTCTTTATACCATTTCAATGTCTGAAGAACAGAGAAAACAGGTAAAACAGGAGGCGTATTAAACATCGATTCCTTATCCGTATGTGTTTTATAACTCAACATCGTAGGAATCGGACGATCACTATTTAAAGCATCTACTTTAACAATGGCGATGGTTACACCAGCAGGGCCAAGATTCTTCTGTGCGCCTGCATAAATCAAATCATATTTTGACACGTCCACCGGACGGGAGAAAATATCAGAAGACATATCGGAAATCAACGGAACTTTTACAATAGGGTCCTCTTTTATTTCCGTACCATAAATTGTATTATTAGATGTATAATGGAAATAATCGGAATCTTCCGATACGGTATAATTCTTAGGAATATATGTATAGTTGTCCGCTTTTGAGGAACCTACAACATCCACTTCACCAAAAAACTTAGCCTCTTTAATGGCTTTTGCAGCCCATGTCCCTGTATCCAGATAAGAGGCTTTCTTCTTTAAAAAATTATAAGGCGCCATACAGAATTGCAAACTGGCACCTCCCCCTAAAAACAGCACGTCATAACCAGCAGGTACATCCAACAGTTCTTTAATTAAAGCACGCGCTTCATCGCTAACGGCTATGAACTCCTTACTTCTATGAGAAACTTCAAGAAGCGATAATCCCATCCCGGCGAAATTTTCTACAGCCGCTGCTGTATTTTTAATCGTGTATTCACTCAAGATAGAAGGACCTGCATAAAAATTGTGCTTCTTCATACCAAATTACGTTTTTAAGAATGTTATTAAATTAATGTAAAGTAAAGCTTTCTTCGAAAACAGGCGACAAATGTAACTCATTTTCCACAAAATTCCATCAAATTGACAAATAAATGCGAAAAAAATTTACACACTTATTTTGGCGAGTTGTCATCAAACCGATTCCCCCAGAGGTGCTTCATGCGTTCAACCAATTTAGTTTCAGCCGGATTCTGTTGGCCTACCCAAAATTGTTCATCCGCTAATTCCGGGGGTAAAAAATCCTGTTTCACAAAATTACCGGCATAATTATGTGCATACTTGTATTCCTTCCCGTAATCCAGCTCTTTCATTAATTTTGTAGGCGCATTCCGTAAATGTAAAGGCACCGGCAAATTTCCGGTCTCCTCCACCTTTTGAAGTGCCGAACCGATAGCCATACAGGCGGAATTGCTCTTAGGACTAGTCGCCAGATATATGGCTGTTTGCGATAAGATCAACTGTCCTTCCGGCCAGCCTATCTTCCGTAAGGCGTCAAAACAAGCATTAGCCAGCAATAAAGCATTCGGATTAGCCAATCCGATATCTTCTGCTGCCAGAATAAGTAAGCGCCGGGCTATAAATTCCGGATCTTCTCCGCCAGCCACCATCCGCGCCAACCAATAAACGGCCGCATCCGGATCACTGCCCCGAATCGATTTAATAAAAGCGGATATAATATCATAATGTATTTCTCCTCCTTTATCATAAGCTGCCGGATTTTCCTGCAACCGCTCTATCACTTTTGCGTCTGTAATAACGACCTCTTTCGAATTTTCAGCCGATACTACCAAATCCAATATATTCAACAGCTTGCGCGCATCGCCACCTGAATAACGTAAAATAGCATCCGTCTCAACCAATTCTATCTGCTTTTCTTTGAGTGCCACATCCTGCGTAATCGCATTATGCAGCAATTGCAACAGATCCTCCTTGTCCAACGACTTAAGCACATAGACCTGGCAACGGGATAAAAGCGGACGAATAACCTCAAAAGAGGGATTTTCGGTAGTGGCTCCTATCAGCGTGATAATACCTTTTTCCACCGCATTCAGCAGCGAATCTTGTTGCGACTTACTGAAACGGTGAATTTCATCAATGAATAAAATCGGTGAAATAGAAGAGAAAAACCGGTTGTTTTTAGCTTTTTCAATAACCTCACGGACATCTTTCACGCCGGAATTGATCGCACTCAACGTATAAAACGGTGCATCTAGTTTGGAAGCAATAATCTGTGCTAAGGTAGTCTTTCCTACGCCGGGAGGACCCCATAAAATAAAAGAAGGAACGCGACCGCCATCTATCATTTTCCGCAATATCGCTCCTTCTCCCACCAAATGCTTCTGTCCGATGTATTCATCAAGCGTTTTCGGACGCAATCGTTCTGCTAAAGGCTGATTCAACATAAGCCTACAAAGTTCGGAGATTTTATCCATATACCAAAAGAATAAAAAGTGTTTTTTACCCCTTGTGCAAGATTAGTTTTCAACACTGATTTAAAACAGAATAGTATTGTTGATTTGGGGGGAGAAATACTCAGCTCCTTCACTTAGCAAATGGGGGAGAGATCACCACTTTGTGGTATCGCCTGTTGTTTTTATGCTCCTTTTATTGCAATAAATATAGCTTTTCATTACAACGATCTACCCGTTTCATTGCATACTTTTAATCGTTCCACCTGGGTGAGTCGACCGTTCCACCCAGGTGAATCGATCGTTCTACCCGGGTGGAACAGGCGTCTCACCCAGGTGGAACGATTAAACCATTACCGTCAGTGGATTTGTTCATGCTTATCTTTTACCTTATAAATCACATTAAAAAAACAACCCTTCCCTGACAATGCAGGGAAGGGTTGTTTTTTACTTAGTGCAAATGAGTCTTTTCTGATGTTTAATGAAACGACTCTGAATTATGTTCATTTTGCTTGGAACCAATAACTCTAAATACAATACTTACAAGAGCAACGACAGTAAGCCCTCCCATAAGTATATATTTGATGGTCATATTTTCGAAATCACTTGATGTAATGAGTACTAAAATAATAGCTGCCAACATCATTATCGCATCCATTAAATCTTTATTTATTTTCATGATCAGTTTTTTTATGAAAATTTCGTGTTTGTATAAACTTATTTCTCCGTATCAATAATATCTGTTTTGCTTGTGCTTGGACCGCTTAGTCCTTTCATGATACCAAAGAGTCCGACAATAAGCGTAGTCATAACAACTACCAGTTTCAGATAATCATTCGTGATAACAGAACTACAGGCCAGTACGCAACCGGCAATTGTAAGAAGGACATACAAGTAAATGGCATATTTGCCTGAATTATTTTTAGACATAATTTGTTGTTTTAAAGTAAAATAGTAATTAATAATAATACACATGAAGTTTTTCTCTGGTATGGCCACAGAAAAACAGTACGTGAGAAGAGATGATCATTCACATACAAAAAGAAGATTCTTTAAAACATTCAAATAATGATTTTCCGTAAAGCATATACATGATATCCCTTTACAGAACGAAGAATAGAGTAATTAATGGTTTGTTGGCCGGAGAGATATTCTGATACCTTCTGGAGCTTTTCGGCTCCTTTAAGGCGTATATCCTGAAAAATGCGGACCGTATTTTTGAAAACATTGATTCGTGGAATGAATTGATAGGTTTGTACATTCCGGCGAGGAACAAGGCAATTACTGTTTTTTATATCATTGGTAATGACTTCTAAATGATGCTGGACATCTGTAGCCGTATTCTCTTCTTTCATAACAGATTCACTTTCAGTGGATCTGGTGATATTTTGCTTGTCTGTCTCCTTGTTTGGAGTAAACTGCAAAGCGATCGTTAGCAAAGCTATTATGAAAAATAACTTTTTCATATGGCAAAGATATACCTTATATTTAATATTTACATATATATAACCATTGAAAGAGTTTTTTGTTTTTACTTTGCTATGAAAATAGAATAAAAACAGTTAATGAAAAGAGATATTCGTGATAATAGTTGGTTTGTATGGGTTGAAGCTGCCCGCCCACGTACGCTTTTTGCTTCGATAAGTCCTGTCTTGGTGGGAACGGCTTTGGCTTGGCATGACGGCTTGTTTAATCCTGTTGCGGCGGTGTTGTGTTTTCTTGTGGCAGTTTTAGCACAGATTGCCAGTAATTATGCGAATGATTTTTTTGATTTTAAAAAAGGAGCAGACCGGGAAGACCGATTAGGACCGGCTCGTGCGGTTGCCTCCGGTTGGATTGCACCTAAAGCGATGTTGATTGCTACATTTCTGACCTTGGGGCTTGCCTGTATGTTTGGCTGTTTGTTACTCTTTTACGGTGGCTGGATCTTATTACCGGTTGGGATGGTTATGGCACTTTGTGTGCTGGCTTATTCGGCAGGGCCGTATCCTTTGGCATACAACGGACTGGGCGATGTTTGCGTGCTTTTGTTTTATGGCATTGTTCCGGTTTGTTTTACCTATTATGTACAGGCCGGTAGTATTTCGTTGTTCGCCTTTTTGTTATCTTTAGCCATGGGATTTTTATCAATCAATATTTTAGTGGTGAATAATTACCGCGATTACGAACAAGATAAAGTCTCCCGGAAAAAAACTACAATTGTTCTGTTCGGACGTCGTTATGGCCGGATTATCTATTTAGTGAATGGACTGTTAGCTATATTGATCGCTGCACCTTTGATGCTACGAGATGCGTGGATTTCTGGAGTTTTATTGGTTGTTTATTCCGCCTTTTTTATCTTAACATGGGCGAAATTCCGAAAAACAGAAGGAAAAGCCCTGAATCCTATGTTGGGGCGGACGGCTATGTCGGTCTTTATTTTTGCTCTTCTCCTTTCCGTTGTATTTGTGTTCTTGTAATAAGAATTTGCAGGGATGAGAAAATGAAAAGCCGCTCTGTAATGCAGAACGGCTTGTGTATCATTGAGTGGAAATAATTAAGCCAGAAGTAAACCGGAAGCTACCTCTTGTGCTACATTTTTCCCTTGTAAGGCTTCTATTAATGCTAATCCGAAGTTAAAGACAAAACCGGGACCTTTGCCTGTGATAACGTGTTCATCTACTTCAACCGGTTCACTGGAAACAATAGCGCCTTTCAGTGTCGGCTCAAAACTTGGGTAACAAGTGGCTTTACGACCATGTAGAATACCTAAGCCGCCTAATACAAGAGGAGCGGCACAGATGGCAGCTACAATTTTCCCTGATTCGTATTGTTTCATTAACTGTGCTTTTAAAGGCTCAAAAGCATTCAGGTTATTGCTTCCCGGCATTCCTCCGGGCAGTATTAATGCATCAGCGTCGGTAAAATTGACTTCTTCAAATAAAGCGTCGGCCATGATTCCGATGCCGTGAGCTCCTTTTACGCTGTATTCTCCGGTGATGGATACAATTGTAGTTTCAATATTTCCACGACGAAGTAGATCGATCGTTCCAACGGCTTCCACCTCCTCGAAGCCGGTTGCTAAGAATATAAATGCTTTTTTCATATTATTAGTGTATAAAAGGTGAGTATATGAAGTTATCTCAGACGATACCTGTAAGTAATCGTTCCACGTTGATTGTTCGTTCCGGAAATACTATTGAATTTAGCCCGGCGAGCCGCTTCAATAGCACTTCTTCGCATAGAATCGTTGTCGATATTTGTTCCTCTGCCAATTTCAGCGGAAATGACATTACCCCTCGGATCTACGGTTATATCTAAAACGATGCTTCCTTCTTCCTGAATGGTATAAGCCGGACGAGGCAGGCCTCCTGCACCAATAGAACGGCCGTTTAGATTAAACGAACCATAACCTCCGACACCTTCATTCTCTCCACGGTCGGAATTGCCGAACGGACTTCCTTGATTTCCTACTCCTTCAGCCGCATCGCCCTGACTGGTGCCTTCAGCTGTTCCCATTCCGAAAGCTCCGGCTACGCGATTGCTGATCTCCTCTTCACGGCGACGTTGTTCTTCTGCCAGCCGTTGGCGTTCAACTTCTTCTCTGCGTAAACGTTCTCTTTCCGCCTCCTCACGACGTAAGCGCTCTTCTTCTTGTTTGCGTTCTTCATTTTTTTGAGCGTCAGCAATAGAAACACTTTCTTCGATGTCTTGCGTGATAGCATTTTCTTGCGGAGCTTCTACCCGGGTTGTCGGTGGAGGAGGGGTATAGGTTTGCTGAGTAGGCGTTTCACCGGTATAACGGGGTTCGAATGTTCCGGCAGCCGCATTGATGTTGCCGAAATTAACGAGAACACCCTCATCTTCTTCCGGCACGACAGTACGTAATACTGTAAACCATAAAATGATGAAGATAATCAGGTGAACACCTAATGTACCGATCATGCTATATATGTCGTCTTTTGTAAACTTCATAGTCTATTTGATCGGTCGCGTTATTAATACCATCCGAAAGTTATTTTCGTTTGATATATTTAGTATTTTAACTATTTCCCGATAAGGTACGGTTTCATCCGCATATAAGGCAACATACATATCCGGTTCCTTAGCAATACTTTCCTGTAAAAAGGGAGTTATATCATCAAAGGATACCTTTACTTCCCGTTGATTTCCAAAAGCGACATAGTAATTCAACCCGGAATCAATCGTCACACGCGTCAATGGTTTGGCCGCTGTCTGTTTTTGTGATTGAGGTAAGGTGACTTTAATCGCATTCGGAACTACGACTGTTGAGGTAACCATAAAGAAGATCAGCAGAAGAAAGATAACGTCTGTCATCGATGCCATGCTGAAATTCTTATCTATTTTCGTTTTTCTTTTTAGTCCCATATGTGTTATGAATTAAAAATTGAAAATTAAATGAAAAGATCAATGGATGTTTTCCATTTTTAATTTTCAATTAATTAGCCGGTTCGTTCAATAAATCCATAAATTCCATCGTACGGGCTTCCATCTGGTTTACCACTTTGTCGACTTGTGAAACCAAATAGTTGTAGGCAAACAAGGCAATGATACCAACGATCAGACCGCCAACAGTTGTTACCAGCGCTTCATAAATACCTCCGGACAACAAAGTCACATCCACGTTTGATCCGGCATTTGCCATATCGAAGAAGGCGCGAACCATACCGGTCACTGTTCCAAGGAATCCGATCATAGGGGCTCCGGCTGCTGTTGTGGCAATTACAGGAAAACCTTTTTCCAGTTTGGCCACTTCCAGATTACCCACATTCTCAATCGCTACTAATACATCATTCATCGGACGCCCCAAACGGCTGATCCCTTTTTCAATCATACGGGCAGAAGGAGTATCTGTGCTACGGCACAGATTGAGTGCCGATTCCACTTTGCCTTCGTGTATATAATCTTTGATTCTGTTCATAAATGACTCATCTTCTTTTCCGGCCCGTTTTATAACCAGTATCCGTTGGATAAAGATATAAATAGCCAACAAAGACATCAGCAATAAAACAACCATTATCCAGCCTCCTTTAAAGGCGAGGTCAATCACGTTAATCTCTGCTTCTGTGGGAACTGTTACTGCCGTAAACTCAGGCATCTGTTCTGCCGCTTGTGTCCCTACGGCTTGGAGTGATAGCAAAATACTCATCGTTTTGTTTTATTAATTTGTTATATTACTATTTACTGATTAATTGCTGTTTGTATGCTGTGATAGTTTCTTTTAATCCCAGGTAAAGTGCATCTGCGATCAGCGCATGTCCGATAGAAACCTCTTCCAACCATGGGATTTGTTGATTTAAGAAAGCCAGATTATCAAGATTCAAGTCGTGTCCGGCATTAACGCCCATTCCCAGATTCTTCGCCAAGCGTGCTGCTTCAACAAAAGGAGCAACAGCATTTTTTTTGTCAATAGGATACTGGGTAGCATATGGTTCTGTGTATAGCTCTACACGGTCGGCACCAGCTTTTGCTGCCCATTCGATAGCGGTAGGGTTCGTATCGACAAAAATAGAAGTACGTATACCCTGTTCTTTAAAAACATCCACCAGTTCATTCAATAGATCAAAATGTTTTTTTGTATCCCAACCGGCATTTGAGGTAATCGCATCAGGAGCATCGGGAACCAGAGTGACCTGTGTGGGCCTGACTTTTGCGACCAAATCAACAAAACTAGCGCAAGGATATCCTTCAATATTGAGTTCGGTTTTTATGATAGATCTTAAAGCATAAACATCGCTGTAGCGGATATGTCTTTCATCAGGACGTGGATGCACGGTTATTCCTTCGGCACCAAATAATTCACAATCAACAGCAACTTTTACCACATCGGGAATATTTCCACCACGCGCATTACGAATCGTTGCAACCTTATTGATGTTTACACTTAATTTTGTCATTCGATAACGTTAAATCTTTTTACTTTCGTTACATTTGCATAAATGTATCGGCAAATTTAGCAGGATTTAGGAAATATTAGAACAATGTTAGTGAAAGATTTCATAACAAAAGAAATTCCGGTGTTAAAAAGTTTTGATACTGTCGAATATGCGCTTTCTTTAATGGATGATTGCAAGGTAAGGCATTTGCCCTTATTGAAAGGCTCCATCTATCATTGCCTTATTTCCGATAAAGAACTTTTGTCTGCGACAGATCCGAAAGAGGCGATAGGAGAGTCTGTCTTTTTTGCTCCTGCAGTGAAAGAAAATAGTCATCTGCACGAGGTCTTGGCTTTAATGACCCGTTATGGTTTAAGCGTTTTGCCTGTTATTAATGTCGGAGGAGAATATCTGGGTGTAATTACCCAACAAAAAGTGATAGATGCTTTTGCTGAATTATGCAATGCAGAAGCAGCAGGTAGTATCATTGTTTTAGAGTTGCTGCCTCAGGATTATTCGCTTTCTGAAATTGCCCGGATCGTGGAATCGAATAATGCACATATCCTGAATCTGTTTTCCACCCTTGATAAAGATACCGGCAGACTCCAGATGACAATTAAAATAAATCTGGAAGATGCTTCACCTGTGATTCGTAGCTTTGAGCGTTTTAATTATACGATTGTCTATCATTTTATGAAAACAGGAATGGTAGATGATGTTTTGCAGAAGCGAATGAATGAATTGCTTCATTACATGAATATGTAACACGGAAAAATTCTGTAGCATGAAAATCGGAGTATTCGGGAGTGACCATCAGTTGGAAAAGCTGATTTTAATCAGACGTTTATTTGAGAAATTATATGCCTTAGGTGCTGAAGTCTATATTGATGCACTATTTTATGATTTTTTGAAGGAAAAGCTTCATTATACACCTGCTAATAACGGGTTGTTAGATGATGATAATACATTAAATATTGATATAGCTTTAAGTGTTGGCGGTGATGGTACTTTTTTGCGTACGGCAGCTCGTGTCAATATGCAGGCAATTCCGATTTTAGGCATTAATACCGGACGATTAGGTTTTCTGGCAGACATTAGCAGTAATGAAATAGACGAAACACTGGAGGAAATATTCAAGAATTATTATAAAGTAGAAGAACGCATACTACTCCATTTAGCTACTGAGAACTTTCAACCGGAACAATATAATTACGCCCTGAATGAAGTGGCAATCCTAAAACGGGATACCTCTTCCATGATTACGATCCATACTTATCTGAATGATGATTACCTGACCACATACCAGGCGGATGGTCTGGTTATTGCCACACCAACCGGTTCAACAGCTTATTCTATGAGTGTGAACGGACCGATTATTGTTCCGCAAAGCAACAGCATTGTCTTAACTCCTGTGGCTCCGCATTCCTTGAACGTGCGCCCTTTGGTTATTCCGGATACGACAAAAATCAGATTGAGTGTGGAAAGCCGGAATGATACCTTTCTGGTCGCTTTAGACGGACGCTCGGAAGTTTTTCCGGTAGAGACAGAATTACGCATAGAAAAAGCCGCTTATTCAGCGAAAGTGGTGAAACGGCATAATCATACTTTTTATCAAACCCTCCGTGAGAAACTGATGTGGGGCGCTGATGCACGCATGAAATAAGAATTTTATAAAGAACTTATTTCGCGTTCCTTATTTTTACATTCCTGAAAGAAATAGCGGCATCTCCGTGTTTACCCTGTAAACCGATATACCCTTTCGTTGGCATTTCTGCCAGTGGGTTTGGTAGCCATTCCGGGATTTCGCTTTCATCCGGATTAACGGAACCGGAAGTCCATTTACTCATATCCATAGTAATTAGTTTTTTACCATTAAGTATAACGGATATGTTTTGACCTACACATTTAACGCGGATATGATTCCATTCGCCGGGTTTTCTTACAACGTTTTCCTGACGAGGACCTAAATGTCCGTAAACTGCACCGCAGCGTTCATATGGTTTTGCATCACTCCATTGTGGGTAATGGTCGTCAGCAATCTGAATTTCCACAGAGTTGGGAATCCAGTTTACGGTATCTGTACAGTAAAAGACGATTCCACTGTTTGTCCCTGATTCATTTCTAAAATCAACATCCAGTTCAAAATTCTCATATTCTACCGTTGTCCAAATAGCCTCATCTTTCGTGGCGGTCAGAATCCCACTGTCCCAACTCCAGGCTTCAGGATCATAAGAGGCATCGGAAAGATCCGTGCCGAATAAAGGACGCCAGGAATTTCTTTGCGTTTGTTCTTCCGCATCTTCCTCTTCTATGGTTACGTTCTGATTCACCTCCTGGGCATATATGTTCCCGGCAAACAGGAACATTCCAGCTATGATGTATATAATTTGTTTCATTGTCAGTATATTTTATAGGACGAATACATAAAACAGATCAAATATATTCATTCTATTTTATCCGGAACGAATCAAGCCCGCTAAAAAATGTTTTCTTATAAGATTACATCCTGTTTTCGTCGGAAATCTATGTACTTTTGTGTGCCGAAAAAGAGCTGTTATGGAGAACCAAAAGAACATATTAACAATAACGGATTTTGTTCCCCGTTTACCTGAATTGAAATTTACAGCACCTATCAATTGGACCGTAAAATCAGGTGAACAATGGGCAATTATTGGTCCAAACGGATCCGGAAAGACTTTACTCGCTGATTTTTTACAACACAAACATGCTTGCAGGGAAGGTGAAATAGCTGTTGGGTTTGATGGAAATCTGTCAGATCAGATAAAAAGCATAGCTTTTAAAGATATTTACTCACTTACGGATACCCGAAATACATATTATCAACAACGTTGGCATTCGACGGAAACAGAAGATATTCCTACCGTTAGGGAACTATTGGGTGATCCGGAAGGGGAAATGGCTCAAAAGATATTTGCTCATTTCCAGATAGATGCCACTTTATCGAAACGGTTAATTTTTCTGTCGAGCGGAGAACTTCGCAAATTTTTGATTGTGCGGACACTGCTTACCCATCCGCGTGTCTTGATTTTAGATAATCCGTTTATCGGACTGGATGCAGACTCGCGAATTTTACTCACGGATATGTTGAAGCAAATGACCGAGATGGAAGGATTGCAGATTATTCTGTTATTGGCCAATCCGAAGGATATACCGGAGTTTGTAACGCATATTCTGCCGCTTAAAAATCGACACTGTTATTCCCCGCTTTCACGGGAAAAATTTCTTTCCGATAGTGTGTTGATAAATGAACTTTTCCCGGAGAATAACGATAACTCTTACTCACTGCCGGTTGATGAATCAAAGGGTGTTTCTTCACATCAGGTAACTATCCGCATGGAAGATATAGCGATACGTTATGGTGAACGGACTATTCTGGATGGATTGAACTGGGAGGTGAAAAACAATGAAAAATGGGCTTTGTTAGGGCCGAACGGTTCGGGTAAATCTACACTGCTAAGCCTGATTTATGCCGATAATCCACAGGCTTATGCCAACACTTTTTATCTTTTTGACCGAAAACGGGGTTCCGGAGAAAGTATTTGGGATATCAAAAAACGAATAGGCTATGTCTCACCGGAAATGCATTTGTATTATCAGGAAAATGTGCCTGCTGTTCGAATTGTAGGTTCCGGTTTTTTTGATTCTGTCGGGCTTCATCGGAAATGTACTCCGGAACAGGAAGTAACGGCGTTGGAATGGATGCGTATTTTCGGAGTAGATCATTTGAAAGACAGGTTATTTCTAACCCTTTCTTCAGGAGAGCAACGCCTGCTTTTGTTGGCCCGTGCTTTTGTTAAAGATCCGGATTTGTTGATTCTGGATGAACCTTTGCATGGTCTGGATTATGCTAACAAACAAAAAGTCGGTCGTGTTATTGAACTATTTTGTGAGCGACCCGGTAAGACATTGATTTATGTAACCCATTATCAAAACGAATTACCTTCTTGTGTGGATAAGGCTTTCCGCTTAAAATCAAAGAAATAGATCGTTATGGAAAGGTCGCGTTATCATAATTTTTTATTTGAAAGATTATGATAAGGAAACCGTTTTATCGTAATGATTTAATCGATTCACCCGGGTGGAACGGTTGACTCACCCGGGTGGAACGACCGTCTCACCTGGGTGGAACGCTCGTCTCACCCGGGTGAATCGATTAAAAGTATGTGATGAAACGGGTAGATCGTTGTAATGAAAAGCTTAGTTTATTGCAATTAAAGGAGAATAGAAACAGGTTTATTTAGAAGATAATCCGGTATAATAAATAAAAGCAGTATAAAAGTTTGGCTCCGGTGCCCAGTAAAAATCCAGTAAAAGCGCCAATGGAAGCACGCAAAGCGCTGTTGGCTCCTTTTCGGGCAAAAAGCAGTTCACCGATAAAAGCGCCAAGCAACATACCAAATAGCATACCTATGGCTGTGAAAAAGATTCCGACAATCATGCCGATAATTGAACCGATCGTTGCATAACGGGAACCTCCGGATTTTTGGGTAATGTAAGGGGGTAATACGTTGTCAATAATCGTAACGATCAGCATAATAATACCCATCCAAATCAAAAAAGGGGTGGAGAAGTCGCCGTATTTACTCCATTGTGCCAGCCATAGTCCGAGATAGGCTACAGGAGGGCCGGGAATAGCCGGTAAGATAGATCCGGCTGCTCCGATGAGCATACATAATACCGCTAAAGTGATTAAGAGTATATCCACTTGTTCTATTATTTGAACAGCAAATATAATCTATTCACAAAAGAATAAAGGATTTTTACAAATGATTTGTAATTTGCTCTAATAAGGTCATCTTATCCGTGACTCCGGAAAACCGCCACATGATTTCTCCTTTCTTAAAGAGGATGAAGGTAGGAACAACCTGAATCTGATACTGGTCAGCAAGAGCCTCGTTTTTATCAATGTCAATTTTGATTACGCGAGCTTTACCTTGTACCTCTTTACCTATTTCTTCCACAGCGGGTGCTATTGCTTTGCATGGACCGCACCAGGTTGCAAAGAAATCTACTAAAACAGGCTTTTCGCCCTGAATGATGTCATGAAATGTTTCCATAGCTTATCGTTTATTATGATAACATGGGAAAGTAACAAAAAGTTTTGAAACAAAAATGCATAGAATCTCGCAAAGAAATGGAAATTAATTACTTTTGGGAGAAATATAGTTTTTTGTGTTTTTTTTTCGAAAAGTGTAGGGTTTTGCTTTTCCCATTTATCTAATAAGGAAAGAATATTCCAAAAGGAATGTTTTTTTGTTTTGAAACATATGTTTGTTCGCAATATAAATCTATCATTATTATGAGAAAATGTCTGTTTTTGACTTTTGTTCTCTGTTTGGGTTTGCAAAGTCAGGCGCAAAAAAAAGTCATATCATCTTTGCCTTATTCTGCGGAAGTAGTAAACGAATATATTACATCCTCGGGTAATCAGTTGATTATTTACAATGGTAAAGAAGAGGCCAAATATCCATCACAAGCTATAAATCATCCGTTTTTGGATACGAGTGAATACCGGGAGGGAATAATTTCTTTCGATGGGGTTGTTTATCCGAATATACGGGTGCGATTAAATGTTCATTCGGAAGAATTGATTGTGCAATCTCCGACAACTCGCTTGAATGTGGTTATACCGGCAGACCGGGTAGATTATGCTTACATATCCCCTTATTATATTATTCCTCATGATAAAAGTGATGGCTATGCTGAATTGCCGGAAGGTTATTATGTGTTACTTCATGACGGGAAGCATCAGGTATTAAAAAGGGAGACGGCATTTATGCAATCAGGTGTAAAAGGAATGACAATGGAAGTTTCTTTTAAAAAACAAACGAAATATTACATCTATAAAGATGGGAAATATACGAATGTTACAAGCCAGCGCTCTGTTCTGAAATTGTTTGATTCAAAAAAGAGGGAATTACAACAATTCATTAAACAGAGCAATTTGAATTATAGAAAATTCCCCGAAGCTTATCTGGTTGCTGTTGCTGATTATTATGAAACTTTAGAACGCTGATTATGAGAAGGAAATTGATAATAATACCGGTGTTGTTTCTTTTTGTTGTGTCTGTATTTGCACAGCAAAAGGTAACTGTTCGTATGGAACAACAATTGCTTACTGATTTGTTTGAGGTTATAGAGCAGCAAACAAATTATCGGATATATTCTCTACCGGCCGATACCGATTCTTTGCGAATTTCTGTCAATGTAGTCGATGAAGAAGTATTGACTGTACTTCAGCAAGCTTTAGAGAGAACATCTCTGAAGGTCTCACAATATGCAAATAGTTTCTTTATTACAGATAGTGAATTGATCACATCTTTGCCTGAAGGTTATTTTGACCGGGAAAGGGCGATTGAAACAGAAGGTTCTGATATTTCCGGATTGTCATTGAGCCAGCGTACGCAACGTGCTTCATCAGAAAATAAGGTGTATGAGATTGGCGATCCTTCAGCTAATCCAACAGGAAGGGTGAATTTAAGTGGAACTTTAATTGATTTTAAAACAGGAGAGGCTGTTGTTGGTGCTACTTTGTTTATTGAAGAGCCAATGATTGGTGTGACTTCGGATGCTTATGGCTATTATACGATACAGCTTCCTGCCGGACGTCATGAATTAAATATTCGTGGTATGGGACTGAAGGATACACGTCGACAGATAGTTCTGCACTCGGACGGGAAAATGGATATAGAGTTGGAGGAAGAGGTCTATGCCTTAAGAGAAGTTGTGATAGCCGGGGATCGGGTACAAAACGTGAGACGTACGACGATGGGGGTTGAACGCTTGCAAGTTCGGGATATTAAAAATATTCCGACCGCCTTTGGAGAGGTTGATGTGATTAAAGCTGTATTATTATTGCCGGGAGTGAAGTCAGTAGGCGAGGCTTCCAGTGGCTTTAATGTCCGGGGAGGTTCGACAGATCAAAATCTGATTCTTTTTAATGATGGAACTATATATAACCCCACACACTTGTTTGGCTTTTTCTCTGCATTTAATTCTGATTTGATCCGGGATATGGAGCTTTACAAGAGTAGTATACCTGCAAAATATGGTGGCCGTATTTCTTCCGTATTGGATATAAATACCCGGGAGGGGAATAAAAAAGAATTTGGCGGTTCGGCAAGTATAGGTTTGTTGACTAGTAGCCTAACACTGGAAGGCCCTTTGTTTAGCGATAAAACATCTTATATTATAGGTGGGAGAACGACTTATTCCGATTGGATTTTAAAACAATTGCCGGAAGACAGTGGCTATCGGGATGGAAGTGCTGGTTTTTATGACTTAAATGCATCTATTAATCACAAATTTAGTGATTATGACAATCTTTCCATCAATGGATATTTTAGTAATGACCGTTTCCGGTTTACAGATGAAGAACGTTATTCTTATCAAAATGCCAATGCATCTATAAAATGGCGACATATCTTTAATCCTAAACTGACTAGTACGATTACAGCCGGTTATGATCACTACGATTATGACACAAAAAATACAGAAAATGCAGCGAATGCTTTTTCTATGGCGTTTGATATTAATCAATATTTTGGGAAAGCAGATTTTACCTGGTATGTAAATGACCAACATACACTTGATTTTGGAATGAATGGATTGTTGTATAACCTAAATCCGGGGACCTATCTTCCGGAGGGCAGTGAGTCTTTAGTTGTTGAAGATCGTTTACAGAAAGAAAAGGCTATAGAGTCAGGTATTTATGTGGAGGACAGATGGGATATTCTTCCGGGTCTTTCAGTAAATGCGGGAATACGTTATTCCATGTTTAATGTTATGGGGCCAAGAGACTATTATACCTATCAGGATGAATATATACCATCATTATCTACGGTGGTAGATACGGTATCGGTTGGTGGTAAGGCATTTAAAACATATCATGGTCCGGAATTCCGTTTGTCTGCACGGTATGAATTCGACAATACTTTTTCAATAAAGGCAGGATTTAATACGATGAGACAGAATATTCATAAAATATCAAATACCACTGTGATGTCACCTACAGATACCTGGAAACTCAGTGATGCGAATATCAAGCCTCAGACTGGCTCTCAATTAGCTTTGGGACTTTATAAGAATTTTGCTAATAATACCATTGAAACATCAATAGAAGCTTATTATAAAAAGATGAATGATTATTTGGATTATCGCAATGGCGCAGAATTGTTGATGAATCATCATCTTGAAACAGATGTGTTGAACACAGAAGGACGAGCTTATGGAGTAGAGTTGATGGTAAAAAAGACACAAGGTAAACTAAATGGTTGGATCAGCTATACATATTCTCGTACAGAGCTTCGTCAAAATGATCCTAAAGTTATAGATCCGGTTAATAATGGAGATTGGTATCCTGCGGACTATGATAAGCCTCATGATTTTAAGTTTGTCGGGAATTATAAATTTACACATCGTTTCAGTTTTTCAATGAACCTTGATTACAGCACCGGTCGTCCGATTACATTACCTGTTTCAAAATATAATTATGCAGGAGGAGAGTATGTTTATTTCTCTGATAGAAACAAATATCGTATCCCTGATTTCTTCCGAATTGACGCATCCATTAATATAGAACCAAGTCATAATTTGACTAAACTGACACATAGCTCCGTTTCCATAGGAGTATATAATTTGACAGGGCGAAAAAATGCTTATTCTGTATATTATATTGCAGAGGAAGGAAAGCTTAAGGGATATAAACTTGCGATTTTCGGAGTGCCAATTCCTTATATATCTTATAATATTAAATTTTAAAATGAAAACAATAAAGAAAATATTATGTTTTGCAGTGTTGATTAGTAGTGTTCTATCAAGCTGTATTGAGGAGTTTGTTCCCCGTGATGTGGAAAGGGTGAGTGGTATACTTATTGTAGATGGACATATAACCAACGATGAATCTATTATTACATTAAGGTATAGTGTAGGAATGCAAGATACACTTATCGGTAATGAAACAATAGATCATGCATTGGTATTTGTAGAGACAGATAAGGGGCAGAAGATGCAAGGGGTTTTTCAAGAAAAAGGAAAATATGTTGTACCCACAGGAACTTTATATTCCGATACCCAGTATAAACTACATATTTTATTAGACGGACAAGAATATGAATCAACATTTCTTTTCCCGTTATATACAGTTGAAATAGATACTTTATATGTAACGAAAGAAGGAAGGGGTGAACCGGTTAATGTTAATTTGGTTACACATGGTCAAGAGGATGATTCAAAATACTATTTTTGGTCGTACAATGAAATATGGGAATATAGGGCAGAATTGTTTGCTAATGCGGGTTATATTGGAGGGGAGTTTATGTTTTTTAATCTATATACTTCTAATAATTCTTATTATTGTTGGGCTCGGAATAATTCGAAGAGCCTAATAGTAGGATCAACAACAAAGCTATCCCAAAATATGATGCAAAAAAAAATAATTGAAATACCTCCCAACCATGATAAATTATCTATGCTATATTATATATCTATTCAACAAAAAATGATACGAAAGGAAACTTATGATTATTATCAGAATTTACAAAACAATGTAGATTTAACAGGAAGTATTTTTTCTCCTATCCCTGCTGAAATAAAAGGGAATATTTCATGTATAAATAATTCTGATATTCCTGTAATCGGATATATAGATGTTACTACTACTACTGAAAAATCATTGTTTGTTCCTACCAGTGGAGAATTATATGAACCCAAAATATCTAATTGTATTTATTCGGTGACGGATGATCCGGATTCAGGTTATCCTATATATATATATATATAGATTCTTATGCGCCGAAAGTCTGTGTCGATTGCCGGGCGAAAGGTGGTTCAAAAAACAAACCAGATTTCTGGCCAACAGATCATTTATAATATAGCGTATGAAAAGGAATTATATTATAGTATTTTTATTATTCATGCTTAGTATACAGTATACTACGGCAGAGAATATGAGAGAAAGAGTGTATTTGCAGACAGATAAACAAACCTATCTGGCAGGTGAATTACTTTGGATGAAGCTATATTTAACAGATGCAGAAGGGAAGCCCTCCCCGTTAAGTAAAGTCGGCTATGTTGAATTGTTGGATGCGGAATCTGTTCAGGTGCAAGTCAAGCTGGATATTTCAGAAGGAACAGGCGAGGGCTGGTTAGAGCTTCCGATAACACTCCCAACAGGCTATTACCGCCTTGTCGCTTACTCTCGGTATATGCAAAATGAAGGAGATGAAGTCTTCTTCCAGAAGAATATAGGCGTGATCAATACTTTTCTGATTGATAAAACAGTTGAAATAGATAATTCCCTTACCGAGCCGACATTCTCAGTACTGGATAACACCCTGTCAGTCATAATGGCTAATTCGAGAACTAAACCTCGTACCGAAAACAGTATTCAGATACAAGGACTGCCGGAAGACGTCCACTCCTTAGCCATTTCCGTTGCTGGAAAAGATCTTGTACAGGACGGAAGTGTATTGAATATCAGCCAATGGCAGGATCAACTGCCGGCAACTATAACTACAACTACAACTGCGATACGTTCTGATTTCCTCCCGGAATACGAAGGACATATCATCAATGCTAAATTGATAAACGTAGCAACCGGACAACCGGAAACAACAGAAAAAGTATCCTCCCTATTAGGATTTGTAGGAGAAGATATCCGTCTTTTCGACGGCGTCTCCGATAACCAGGGGAACGTCCAATATGTTACGAAAAGAATAACCGGCCGCCAGGAATTAGCTACCGCGACATTCCCACAATCAGAAAACAAATTCAGAGTAGATATCCAGTCCCCCTTTGCCGTGCACCCGAAAGCCGATCTGCCCACTTTCAAGTTAAACTCCGCCTGGGAGCAACAACTTTTGCAGCGCAGCGTCGGACTCCAGGTCTTATACAGCTACATGGCCGACTCCCTAAGTATAATGGAACGAACAACTCCACACTTCCAATGGAAGCCATACAGTTCCTACATCCTGGATAACTACACCCGCTTCACCCGTATGGACGAGGTAGTCATAGAATTCGTCACTTTGCTCAGCTTTAGGAATATCGACAGGAAAAGACAACTACATCTCTTCATCGAAAAGAACGTCGGTCGCGGAGCAGGCAGTACGTTGGCCCTCTTAGACGGTATCCCGATCACAGACCATAACATCCTCTATAACTACGACCCCTTGCTGGTTCAGCGCATAGAGCTGTATCGGGAGCGATTTGATTTCAACGGCCAATTCTTCGACGGCCTCGTCTCCTTTACCACCTATGCGAACAACTACCCCACGCTGCAGCTCGACGAATCCACGCAAATATTCGACTACGAAGGCACGCAAGCTCGCCGGCTCTTTTACGCCCCCTCTTATAAGAACGAGGCAGAACGAAACAGCCGTACACCGGACTATCGCCACACCTTGCTGTGGATACCCGAAGTTGATACGCACGGAAACTCATCGGTAACGATCCCATTCAGCACCTCGGACCTGACGGGAGAATTCCAAGTCGTCATCGAAGGTTTAACAAAAGACGGAAAGCCTTTACGAGGAATCACATATTTTGATGTAGAATAAATCTGTTATCAAGCGTTTAACAAGGGACTGCCGAAAAAGCAGTCCCTTTTTTTGCTGAAAAAACCTCCACTTTAACCGATAAATCCCTTCAATTTGTTGAAAGAAAGAACACTTATCCAAACCACAATTAAACCTTTCCCCCTTTGCAGCATCAAAACAACGAAGCAAATTTAATTGGTAATGAAAAGAACAGTATTAATCATCATCGCACTAGCAGGCATCCTGAATGCCTACGCACAGAGAGGTCGCACAGCCGTATTAAAGGAGATATCCGGGATGGAGGTAATCAAGACAATCTACCCCGAAGCCTCAAAAGTAGAACAGCAAAACGAAGTCTGGTTTGAAATCCTCGACGCAGATGGAAATCTTATCGGCTACACCCTGTCCAGCAAGCCTTTCTCCGATGATATAATAGGCTATCGGGGAGCCACGCCCGTAATCGTCATCATGGATAAGAACAAAGTGATCCGCAAGGTCTCCATCCTAAGCCATAAAGAGACCATCTCCTATATAAACCGATTAACAAACTGGGGCTTTTTCGACAACTGGAACGGACTCACCGTCAGCGATGCCAAGGAAAAGCAGGTGAAGGTCGACGCCTATACCGGAGCCACCATGACAGCCGTCTCCCTGATAAAAAACATGGACATTATCTTAGAGAAGGCAGCAGGGAATTAGTTTTGGGGTGAAGCCGTTTTATCATAAACTCTTAAAACCTGGCATCTCCCTGTTGCAAACTATCTTTCTCTTTCCGGATCCGAAGCCGGCTGCCTTGCCAACCTGTTTTTCCCTCGGCCGAGTCGCATATTCAGCACCTCCACCAGCAGAGAAAAAGCAATGGCGAAATAAATGTAGCCCTTCGGAATCTCTCCAACCTCAGTTCCAAACACATTTACGTGCGACAAATGCGCCGCCTCTACCAACAACGTCACCCCGATCAGAATAAGAAACGAAAGAGCCAGCATCTGGATCGTCGGGTGCTTATTCACAAACCTGCTGATCGGGCCGGAGAAGAAGAGCATCAGCAAAACAGCCATGATAATCGCTGTAACCATAATCGTCATCGCTCCAATGTAGCCGAACTCCCGGAAACTTACCATCCCGACCGCCGTCAGTACGCTGTCGAAAGAAAACACAATATCCAGCGCCACAATCTGCATGATAACGCCCCAAAACCGCTTGTGTTTGGATTCCTGCTCACCTTTTTCTTCCCCCTCTAATTTATGGTGAACCTCCGTAACGCTTTTGTAAAGCAAAAACAACCCGCCCAGGAAAATAACAATACTCTGTCCCGTCACAGCCCCGTCGATCCAGGAAAAAGAAAACGTGAACAGCGGCCGCGTCAGTTGCATCAATAAAGAGATACCAAACAACAACCCAATACGTGCCAGCATCGCCAGCAAAAGCCCTATAAACCGAGCCTTCGGCTGTTCCTGCGGAGGAAGTTTCCCCGTCATGATCGACAGAAAGACGATATTATCCACCCCTAAAACGATCTCCAGGAAACCAAGCGCCAACAAAGCCAGCCAGGCATTTGGCAACAAAAACGTCTGTATTATCTCCATACCATTTTATTCATAAGACTCTCATTCGATGCGAATGAAACCTCACCGATATAATTGTAACACAATAGTTTTCGTCTTTGTTTAAGAAATGTTCTGTTATTTAGGCAGGAAAGGCTGATTGCCAGGCGACAACCTACACCTCCAAGGCACTATCGCCGAGGAACGCCCTATACCGCTCCTCCGCCTGCCGAAGCGCCTTTTTTGTAACCTTTTTATGTTCGGGGAAGAGGGAAAACTCAATCGACAGCCCTCCCTTCTTCGTGGCCTTCTTCCAATTGCCGACAATCCTGCCATTGCATACGATTACGGGATAGAAAATGCCAAACGTATTGAACGCCTTCCTGTTATGCTCCTCCGCCAACACATGATTACGGCTCTTGTAACTAATCAGGAACTCGTCG